>JAFWUX010000234.1 GCA_017523995.1 Oscillospiraceae bacterium
CCTGCGATAGAGGTGCCCATTCATAAATCGCATCCGCGAAGCGGATACTTCTTTTTATCGGTATCTCCGATGAATTTATAATGGGCTCTGCCCAAACCCGCCAAAGGGCTATTAGCCCTTTGGAATCCCATTTTATAGATAATAATATGAGAAAGCCGCCAAATCAACGCAATTACGCGAATTTGGCGGCTTTCATTATATTCTGTTTTCCCGATCGGGACACTGGATTACAGTCCTGATTTTGAATGATTCGGACTTTAGCCTTTCGGCGGCACGCCCTGCGTACCCACATTTTTAATCCGTCGGAGATACCTTATTCTCCGAGGCGTTGCCTTTCTTGCGGAATACGACTACCTTGCTGAACAAGTAATTGGCGGCAAGAATGATGATCTGCGAGAGCAGGAACATAATGATTGCGCCCCTTTTGCCCCAGCCGAACAGCACAGGCAGCTCGTTCAGACCGAGATCCATGAAAAAGGATGCACCGCGTGCGCCGTAGAACGTGAGAATCTCGTGCATCAGATCGCTCTTTCCCTTTGCCTCACTGTAGAAAACATATTTCTTGTTGACATAGAATGCAAAGGTGATGGTGATGATCTGGGAAACGGTTGTGTTGAGACCGCTTGCCAGCGCACTCTGTTCAACCGGCATGCCCAGACGTTCAAAGATCAGCATGCCGGCGAATCGCGTGATCATGGAAACTACGGTCGTCCATGCGCCGTAATAGCAATAGCGCCAGAGACTCTCGTTTTTATCCCAGATTTTTTTCAGCGGCTTCGGGAGCAGCTTCAGCACAAACTGCAGCAGTTTTTCAAGCATGATACATGTCCTTCCGTTTTGTTATTCCAGCTCGAATGCGCCGGTGTAAAGCTGATAATAGGTGCCCTTCTTTTCGAGCAGTGCCTCGTGGCTGCCGCGCTCGATGATTCTGCCGTGGTCAAGCACCATGATGACATCCGAATTCTTGACCGTGGACAGGCGGTGCGCAATGACAAAGACCGTTCTGCCCTTCATCAGTGCATCCATGCCGCGCTGGACGATCGCCTCGGTGCGCGTGTCGATCGAGGAGGTTGCCTCGTCCATGATCATGACAGGCGGATCGGCGACGGCTGCTCGTGCAATTGCGATCAGCTGACGCTGTCCCTGCGAGAGGTTCGCGCCGTTGCCGCTCAGCAGCGTATCATAGCCCTCCGGCAGACGGGTGATGAAATCATCGGCGCCTGCGAGCTTTGCCGCTGCGATGCATTCCTCATCGGTTGCATCCAGTCTGCCGTATCGGATGTTATCCATGACCGTGCCGGTAAAGAGGTTTGTCTCCTGCAGCACGATGCCGAGCGAGCGGCGCAGATCGGTTTTCTTAATCTTGTTGATGTTGATGCCGTCATAGCGGATTTTGCCGTCTGCGATGTCATAGAAGCGGTTGATGAGGTTTGTGATCGTGGTTTTGCCGGCGCCCGTTGCACCGACGAATGCGACCTTCTGTCCGGGCTTTGCAAAGACTGTGATATCGTGCAGGACGTCCTTGCCCTCCTCATAGGCAAAGTCTACGCTGTCCAGCGTGACCTCACCGCGCAGGGGCGTATAGGTGATTGTGCCGTCTGCGGTGTGCGGATGCTTCCATGCCCACTCGTGCGTGATCTCGTTTGCCTCGGTGACGGTGCCGTCCGGTGCGGTGTGGACATTGACCATCGTGACATAGCCGTCATCCGCTTCGGGGGCTTCGTCCATCAGCGCAAAGATGCGCTCTGCACCTGCAACCGCCATGACGATCGCATTGATCTGCTGCGTCACCTGATTGAGGTTGCCCGTGAACTGCTTGGTCATGTTGAGGAACGGCACGACAATGTCAATGCCGAAGGGCAGACCCGAGAACGAGAGATTCGGTGCGTGCGAGAGAATCAGTGCGCCGCCGACCGTCGCGATGATGACATACAGCACATTGCCGATGTTCAGGATGATCGGGACAAGCGCATTTGCATAGGCATGTGCGCGGTACATATCCTCAAAGAGCGCGTCATTGACTTCGTCAAAGTCCTTCTGGCTCTGTTCCTCGTGGCAGAACACCTGCACAACCTTTTGACCGTTCATCATCTCCTGCACAAAGCCCTCGGTCTTGCCGACCGCTTCCTGCTGGCGGATGAAATATTTTGCGGAGCCGCCGCCGATCTTCTTCGAGACCAGCATCATTGCGGCAATGCCGAGAATGACAATCAGCGTCAGCCATATGCTGTAATACAGCATGATGCCGAAGACGATCACAACAACCGAGCCTGCCTGCACCAGCGACGGGAGCGCCTGCGAGAGCATCTGGCGCAGGGTGTCGATATCGTTCGTATAGTGGCTCATGATGTCGCCGTGCTTGTGGGTGTCAAAATAGCGGATCGGGAGATTCTGCATGCTGTCAAAGAGCTTGCAGCGCATTTTGTTCAGGAAGCCCTGCGTCATGATCGCGACAAGCTGCTGCCAGAGCGTCATGCAGATGATCGAGAGCACGTAGAGGACAATCAGGACATAGACCTTCGGGTAAATGACAGCCTTTGCCGCTGCCCAGTCGCCGGAAACGGAATAGGTCTGGATATCGGCGATGACCTTTTGCAGGAACACTGCCGGAATTGACGATGTCGCCGAGGAGAACAGAATGCAGATGATCGTGATGACAAGCAGCTTCGGATAAAACTGCCGCAGCAGCCCGATCATGCGCTTGAGAGACTTGAATGCTTCGCCCGGCTTGCGCGGTGCGCCGTAGCCTTTTGTATTACGCGGCATCGTTGTCACCTCCGTTCGTCTGCTGTTCATAGACCTCGCGGTAGATTTCGCTCGACTGCATCAGCTCGTCATGCGTGCCGCAGGCGGCGATTCTGCCGTTATCCATGACAAGGATCATATCCGCATCCTGCACCGATGCGATGCGCTGTGCGATGATGATCTTGGTGGTATCCGGAATGAATTTGCGGAAGCCCGCACGGATGAAGGCATCCGTTTTGGTATCGACGGCACTCGTCGAGTCATCGAGAATCAGAATCTTCGGCTTCTTCAGCAGTGCGCGCGCAATGCAGAGACGCTGCTTCTGTCCGCCGGAGACATTCGTGCCGCCCTGTTCGATCATGGTATCATAGCCCTCGGGGAAGGCGGTGACGAAATCATGCGCCTGCGAGAGCTTGCATGCTTCGATCAGCTCCTCATCGGTTGCATCGGGATTGCCCCAGCGCAGGTTCTCCTTGATTGTGCCGGAAAACAGCACGTTCTTCTGGAGCACCATTGCAACGGCGTTGCGCAGGGCATTGAGGTCATATTCGCGGACATCTATGCCGCCGACCTTGACGCTGCCCTCGGTTACATCATAGAGACGGGGGATCAACTGCACAAATGTCGATTTGCTCGAGCCCGTTCCGCCGATGATGCCGACCGTTGCACCGGACGGGATTGTGATGTCGATATCCGAGAGGGCATATTTTTTCGCCTTCTGCGAATATTTGAAGCTGACATTCTCAAAGACGATGCTGCCGTCGCTGACGGTTTCGCAGGCGGTCTCCGGATTGTGAATATCCGGCTCCTCCTGCAGCACCTCGGAGATTCGCTTGATCGACTCTGCGGACATCGTCAGCATGACGTAGATCATCGAGAGCATCATGAGCTGAATGAGAATCTGGAAACCGTAGGTCAGCATGCTGGACATTTCGCCGACATTGATCGCGCTTTCGCCGTTGATGATGATTTTCGAGCCGACAAGCAGAATGAATGCCATGTTGAAATAGAGACAAAGCTGCATGATCGGGCCGTTCAGCGCGACAATGCGCTCTGCCTTCGTGAAGTCGCCGCAGATATCCTCGGCGGCGGCGTGGAACTTCTTTTTCTCGTATTCCTCGCGCGAGAAGCCCTTGACCACGCGCATGCCGCGGACGTTCTCCTCGATGGATTCGTTCAGGCGGTCATACTTCTTGAACACGCGGTGGAATGCGGGCAGCGCGAATTTGCCGATCAGCAGCAGACCGCATGCCAGCACCGGAATGACGACAACAAACGTGCCTGCGAGCTTTCCGCCCATGATAAACGCCATGGTGATCGAGAAAATCAGCATCAGCGGCGCACGGACGGCAATGCGGATCAGCATCATGAATGCCATCTGCACATTGTTGATGTCGGTCGTCAGGCGCGTGACGAGCGACGAGGACGAGAACTTGTCAATGTTGCTGAATGCAAAGGTCTGCACCTTCTCGAAAATATCGTGCCGGACATTCTTTGCAAATCCGGCGGCTGCCTTTGCACTGGTCATGCCTGCCGCACCGCCGAAGAACAGGGAGATCAGCGTCATGATGACGAGGATCAGTCCGGTTTTGAGCAGTGTTGACATCGCAAGACCGGTTGTGATGTTGTCCACGAGCCTTGCGGTCACAAACGGGATGATTGCCTCGATGATCGCTTCACCCATCATGAACAGAATGGTGAAGATCGTCGGTTTTTTGAATTCCCGCAGGCATCGTGAGATGGTTTGAAACATCAGGGGATTCGCTCCTTTCAGTTGGCTTCTGTGAGATTATGCTGCATTCTGTCCAAATATTCCTGCAGCTGCGCAAATTCCTCCGGCGAAAAGCCGCGGGTCAGCGTTTCCTCGAGCTGACGGCAGTTCTCGCGGATCAGATCGGTGATGGCTCTGCCGCTTTCGGTCAGGACAATCTTCTTGAGCCGGTCATCGCTTGCGACGCGGCTGCGTTCGATCAGCCCTTCCTTTTCCAGCGCGGCGACGGTCTTTGAGACGCCCGAACGGCAGACGCCGAGCTCCTTTTCCAGATCACGCTGATAGATATCCTCGGATTCATGCTCCGAGAGAAAGCCGAGCACCCAGCCGTTTGTACCGGCGGCAGCATCGAGCCCGTTCTGATTCCGGAACGCTTCGATCTGCCTGCGGATGCCCATATTCACCATGCGCAGTGCAAGCATTGTCTGGTTTTCCAAATCCGGATTCACTCCTTTCGCTGTTCTGCAATGCAACTGTTCACAATGAAACATTATACAGCATTTCGTCCAAATTGTCAAGTGAAATTTTGGTGAAGAAATCTATACAAAGACAGAAAAAGCCGTTCCGGTGCATCTGACCGGAACGGCTTGCTTTGTTTATCCCTCTGCCTCCTGCATTCTGCGCATAAAGGCGTGATAGGTTTTTTCGTCAATCTCCATGAGCGAGCGCTTGTCATCCTGAAATTTCACGGCAACCGTATAGATGCCCTTGTTCTGCATTGCGACCGATGCATGCAGCCGCAGCTTCAGCAGGCATGCCGGATCCAGCGGACCGGTCAGCAGCAGCGAATTGCCGGAGCGGAGAATATCCTCTGTCATCAGCTCATAGCGCACGACATTCTCGGGTGTCAGATAAACGTCGTCGATTTTCTTCATCGTGCCGGAAATATAGGCGAGCTTTGCCGACATGCAGAAGATGCGGCAGCCTGTGTAATCACCGGCGATGACCATGTTTTTTGCAGATGCCATTTGAATGCCCCCTTTGCTTTTCGGCGCAGATACGCCGTATTTTTATTATACCATGCAGATTTCGCTTTGTCAAGACGCATCAGGGGAATGAGAAACTGCGGTATCGCCTGACGGCGACGATTATTATATTATTCCTCCGGCTTGTCGCCCATGTGCGCCATATCAAACTGATCGCTGATCAGCTCGAAACGGATTTCGTGCATCCGCAGACCGCTCTGCGCAAAATACAGGCGGTTTGCGGTAAACCGCGAGAACATCGGGAGTTCTGCCGTGAACGAGACCGGCTTGCCGCCCGTGCCGTTCCATGTGAATGTGCCGCTTGCCGTGCCCATGCTGAACAGCGTGACCGGAATCTGTGCGAGCTCGCTCTGCTCCGAGGATGCCGTCAGCGTGACGCGGTACCAGCCCGGCTTGTTGACCGTCAGCGCGAAGGCGAAGTTTGTGCCCTTATCCGTGCAGATGCCCTCGAGCGGCAGTGTCAGCGCATCCTCGAGATCGTAGAACTGCACATCGCCCTCCTGCTCCTCTGCATCCGCAGGACGGTTCGTCACCGTGATCTCCGGCGCGTCGCCGAGCAGACGCTCCATTGCATGCGTATGCATCGCAAAGCGGCAGACATTCGCCGCACAGCGCTGCAGCTCGCCGCGCGTCAGTGTACCGGCGGAGAGCGCTTCGGCAAGATTATCCGCGTTCTGCACGCAGTCTGCGCAGACCATGTAGACATCGTTCTGCGCGCGCACCATTGCGGCAAAATCGCCCTTATCCGGCTCGAGACCGCGCTCGTTGATATTCGCCCACCAGTCTGTCATCAGGAAGCCGGTGTATCCCCATTCCTTGCGGATGATCTCCGTGCAGAGGTCATAGTTTCCGGCTGTCCACAGTCCGTTGACGCTGCCGTAGGTTGTCATGATCGACTGCGCGCCGCCCTCCTTGACCGCAAGCTCGAAGCCCTTGAGATAGATCTCGCGGAGTGCGCGCTCGGAGACCGTCGAATTCAGGAAGTGACGGTTTGTCTCCTGATTGTTGCCGCAGCAGTGCTTGATCGTGCCCTCGACACCGGCGCTGTGCAGTCCGCGCAGCTCGGCAATCGCGATGAGACCTGTCAGCTTCGGATCCTCGGAGAAATACTCGAAGTTTCTGCCGTTGAGCGGGTGGCGGTGGATATTCATGCCCGGACCGAGCAGGCAATCGACCTTGTTTGCGGTCATTTCCAGACCGACACAGGCATAGAGCTTAGTCATCAGCGGCAGATTGAAGGTCGAAGCGAGCAATGTGCCGTTCGGCAGGCTGAACGCCTTGGTGCCGCAATCCAGACGCATGCCGGAAGGACCGTCCGAGCAGCAGCATGCCGGAATCCCGCGCTTTGTCAGCGCATCGGAGACGCCGCCGAATGCCGATGCCGTGCCTGCCGTCACGCGCGGGCTGCCCATGCCCTCACCGCGGACAATCTGCATCAGTTCGTCATCGGTGAACTGCGCGATGAACGATTCCATTGTCGCATCCCCGCGCAGGACATCTGCGAGCACAGAGGATCTGCCGTCCGGCTCCCATGCTGCGGGGAGCGATTCGGTGCGGCGCGCTGCCTCATCAAACTGCTGCAGCGGGACATCCTCCCATGCGACCGCATAACCCTCGCCGGACTGCTCCGGCTTCATGCGCTGGAATGCCTCAACCGGCGGCATCGCCTGACGGCACTGCTCAATCACGATAGTCTCGTCGATAAAGCGGCTCGCTGCATATTTTGCAGTGCGAACATCGGTACCGATATAGAATTTGTATTCGCCTGCCTCTTTCACCCAGCAGAATGCGTGACCGGTCACGCCGCTGTCATCATAGGATGCCGGAACGGAAAGCTCCAGATTGACCGTTTCGGATTCGTTCGGCTGAAGCAGACCGGTTTTGTAGAAGATCACGAGCTGACGCGCAGGCTGACCGAGTCTGCCCTGCGGCGCTTCAACATAGAGCTGCACAACCTCTTTGCCCGCGGTGCTGCCGGTGTTCGTCACCGTGACAGGCAGATACTGCGCGCTGCGGACATGCACCGGTTCTCCGGCGGTCACGCTGAATGCGGTATACGAGAGACCGAAGCCGAACGGATAGCGCACGCGCTCCGGTGCAAAGGTCTCGAAGTAGCGGTAGCCGACATAGATATCCTCGGCGTAGTTGTTGTTCACCTTGCCGTGGAAGTTTGCGTCAGAGGGGTAGTCGCTGATCTCATATGCGATCGTATCCGGCAGCTTGCCGCTCGGGGAGACGATGCCGGTCAGGACTTCCGCCGTGCCGGTGCCGCCCGTCATGCCGCCCTGCCAGATGTAGAGCACCGCATCCGGATTGTATTCGTCCATGAAGTGCATGTCCATGATATTGCCCGTGTTGAGCAGGACAATCACCTTCTGGAAGTGCTTGCGGCAGAGGCGGAGCATCTCCTTTTCGCCGTCCGTCAGCAGATAGGAGCCCGGCTCCATGCGGTTATCCTGCTCCTCGCCCGCGGTTCTGCCGATCACTACAACGGCGCGCGGACAGACTTCGGCTGCCTGCTGCACGAGCGATTCATCCAGCGGCATCTCCTCCTGACACCACGGCTCGCCGCCCCAGCCCTCGCCGAGATCATAGGGGTGGGCTTCGTCCCACTTCTGATAGGCTTCACAGAGCGGCGCATAGAGCTCGACGCCGAGATTCTGCAGCCCCTCGGGAATCCCGACAATCTTCGAGACATTAACCATGCCGCCGGAGCCGGTGCCGCTTTTATAGTAGTGCAGCTGGATTCTGCCGAACAGCGCGATCTGTTCGCCCTGCGGCAGCGGCAGTGCGGCGCCCTCGTTTTTGAGCATGACAATGCCCTCTGCGACGGCATCCGCTGCGGTTTCAAGATAGACATTCCAGTCAAGTGTTTTTTTCATCATTCTGGTAAACCTCCGTATCCTTTCAGGTTATCGGTATTATATCACACCGGACAAGTAAAGTCAATCAGAAAACTTGCTTTTATATCAGATTTCTAATCCGATTTTTTTCAGCAGTTTTTTCTTCTATTTTAACATATTCTCACCAGAAGCGCAAGTCGGTTATTATAAATTAGAAAGGAGAAATTAGAAAGGAGAAATTGCGGTATGCGCTTCGCGCATGATTTTGAAAATGATTCCACATGATCGCTTATTCCGGCATCGGTCGGGGAGTATGTTCGGTTTGATGATATTCACGAATTGACGGCGTGCACTGCCCGCCACTGCCCGCCGCTTGACAAATCGTGGCGAAATTGGTATAATGATACAGGCGGCGGACAATTTGGGCGTGGAAGCCGTCCGCTCCGATTTTGCAGCCGAGCGCCGGCTGCTCGATTCAATCTGAATATTTGCTTATCCGCACCTGTGGTGAAACTGGCAGACACGTTGGATTTAGGTTCCAATGCCGCAAGGCGTGCAGGTTCAAGTCCTGTCAGGTGCATGATATAAAAAGCGCGTATCTGTGTGCATTCGCTCACGGGTACGCGCTTTTTGTGTCATTGTTGTGTCATACAGCTCAGTTGCTGTAATCCGTATCTGGGATCAGATCAATCAGATTCGCGGAATTCTGAGTTTGGTGAGGACTATTGATGTATGTCACCTGATAAATATCCTTTGTTCCCGCTGTTGCGGCGGTTTTACGCGTGAAATTAGTAAGGTAGCAGTCATTTACCATGACATTGATCACTGTTTGCATGTTTTCTCGCTTTGTGCAGGAATAGATCAAAGAGTATGCTGTAGAGATCAGAGCGCAGTGTTCAAAGAATACTCTGGGCGATTCAGCGAAAACATTACCATTATCATGCATTGAAAAGGCTCCGGTGGAAGAACTTTTGATAACAGAATTTCTGATATTAAACAGCACGCCGTTATTCAGACCGCAAGCTATTGCATTATCTGTTCCGAGCGCAGTGTTTGTTTTTTCAATATAGCAATCTTCAATAAGCCAGTGCGCATTATCAAATTCAGGGAATTTGCTGCCCTCAGGATGAACGCAGTATCGGCAGTTACTTCCAAGAATGGTGAGATTTTTCAGTGCCGCGGTTCCCTGCATATTGATCGGCGAAAGCAGTGTTGCGATTGCATTTGGTGTGCTTGCAGGAATTTCCATTTTAATAATAACATTTCCATGTCCAAGCAGCGTTGTGTTCGGGGGAATAATATCGCATACATCATACCAATGCTCGGAGCCTGTCAGCGTGGAAAGAAAATCACTCCCGCCCATTTCGTCTAATATATCGTATGTTCCGCCATAAATGTCAATGACCTTTTCGCTGCTGTCATCTTTCAGCGCTCGAAGGCATGATGTTAATGAGGAGTAGGTCTTTCCCGTACCGACTTCGTAGTGAGGTATTTCGTTGATATTGTCAAGTTTTCCGATTGTTGATTTCAATGTGAGATCAACCGTAGAATACTTTACAATACAAATATAATGCGTTGTGTTGTCAAGTTCAAGAATGCCGTCTGAAACATCAGCAGCTTTATAAACACGATCAGGTGTACCGTCTGCTTTGAATCCAAAACAGATATTTGCCGCCTGAATATTGTCGCCATACGTGCATTGGATATCGCTTATCATATTATCATAGGCGTCACGTACACGAATCGGATCAGATACTTTTGCAATGGAGGAAGCGGAGAGATATGTTTTGTAATTTCCAAGATTTGACGCATTAAAATTTGCCTGCGTCAGAGTAACGTTATCAGTAAACTTGATACTGTCAATTAAATCAACGGTTAATCTGCCCTCTTTTTCAAGAGAGATGCTGTGCATATCCGGAATAGATGAAAACCTGTCATATGCTGCGGTGCTGACATTATTACTGATAACGCCGGTCAGTTCCTCCCATGTAGTCGGCGTGCTGGAAAGCGTATTTTTTACATAGTACATCAGGAGATACTGCGCATCTTCAACGGTAATCGACTTGTCGCCGGAGATATCGGCTGCAAGGGTCTGCGGTTCTGTGAGTCCGGATTCCCGCCCTGCCATAATTCGGACATAGGCATTCAGGGCAAGCTGTGCATCCGCGACGCTGACAGCGCCGTCGGCGTTAATGTCACCTTTCGCTGCATCCTGATCAGCTTGTACCGCTGCAGCAGAAACCTTTACATACAGTGTGTCAGCGAATCCTGCACTGACTGATGTCAGCGAAAGAATCGACGCAAAGAGCAAAGCAGTTTTCTTGTATCGCATAAATTGTTCCTCTCTCTCAAAAGCCAATCGAATCGGCACGTATTATTATAAGAAATATTATAGCGTTATAAGTGGAAAAAGTCAAGGCGGTCTTTGAAGCGTTGCGCAGCGTTCAATGATCACTGCGGCGCCACTGATCGGGCGAGAGACCGGTGTGCTGCTTGAACTGCCGCGAGAAGTGCTCGGGGCTTGCATAGCCGCAGCGGACCGCGATCTCCTCAGCGTTGAGCTCGGTGCAGTGCAGCAGATTCTTTGCCGCCTCAATGCGGCTGCGGATCACATCCTGCATTGCGGAGACATGGAACGCCTCTTTGTAGATGCGCTGAAAATAGGATGCGCTGATGTGCAGCGACTCTGCCATCTCCGGCACCGACCAGTCCTTCTGCGGCTGCGCGCCGATCTGCTGCCGGATTGCGACAAGTGCGCCGAAATAGGGCATCGGCTTCTGTGTCATCAGCGGGATCACCGAATAATCCGTCAGCATGGCGGTCATGAGCGAATTGATGACCGCATCGTTGTTGAAGCCGCGGAAAAAGGCACTGCAGATCAGTGCGAAATACTGCTCCGGCTTTGCCCAGTCCGGAATCGGGATCGGCTGGTTCAGCGGCAGTCCAAACGATAAAATCACCTTCGGCTCGCTCTCAAACTGCACCCAGTCATCGACATAGGGCTCGCCGTCTGCGGCATAATACTGCGGCGCATTTTTGTCATATAATATAAAGGTGTTCGGTGGATAGGAGCGGATTTCGCCCTGATATTCCAGCCTGCTTTTGCTGCGGACAAGCAGCGCAAGATAGTGCGGATATCCGTCCCTGCGGTCGATTACAAAATCGGATTCGTGCTCGTAGCCGAGCCCCATGCAGATAATATTGAACATTTCTGAACCTCACTTTTTATCAAGAAAACCGATATAAAACCGCAGATTTCAAATGATTTGCGGCTGATTCGGATAGAAAACATCAAGTTAGATTCATTATATATCATTCCGTTCCGATTGTCAAGATGCTATAATGAAAACAAGGAGTCCGGCTGGAAGCGCCCCACGCAAAGGCGCAGAATCCGGAGCCTGACGGCAAGTGGTATGCTGTGAAATGCAGGCGCGCGCTGCTGATCCCCTTGCAGCGGCACGGCTTGCCATAGGGAAAAAACGGGAGGATAAAAATGAAACAAAAGAGAAGCCTGACATTGCTGCTTGCAGGTGTGCTGGCTGTACTCGCTGTACAGCCGGTCTCCTGCGCGGCGGCAGATTCCTATGAGTGGGAAGATGGAACGATCTATGATACAGGCACAGAGGTCACGCAGGTTGTCACACTGGAGGGTGCAAGCGGCGGCAAGGCGGTCAGCCTGCTGGATGCCGGCGACTCCGTGACACTCGATGTCAAGGCGGCTGCGGCGGGCTCCTATACGCTCGGCATCCGCTACAGTCAGCCCTATGACGAAAAGGGCAAAATGCAGAATGTCCTCATCAACGGCGATTCCGCAGGCACGGTTTCCTGCGATTACACCGGCGAGGGCAAGTTCAAGACGGCAAACGTCACCGCAGTTCTGAAAGCAGGGTCAAACAAAATTACGATCGAATCATCATGGGGCTGGACCTATCTCGACAGCCTGACCGTCACTGAGCGCGCATCGTCCGGCACAGCGGTCAGCGCAAAGCTCTCGAATCCGAAGGCGACCGCAGAGGCGCAGTCTTTGTACGCATTCCTCTGCGATACCTACGGCAAGCATGTCATCTCCGGACAGCAGGAATCGACATGGATGGGCAGCGAGGATTATGAGTTCAACATCATCAAAAATGCGAGCGGCAAAGTCCCTGCGCTGCGCGGTCTTGACTACATGGGGCAGGATTTCGCCGGATGCAACCGCCGCGCAAAGGCGTGGGCGCAGAAGGGCGGCATCGTGACGATCTGCTGGCACTGCGGCGACGATTTCAAGGGCAGCCACACGGAAGCGATGAACGCAAATCCGGACTGGTCGAAGATTCTGACGCCCGGCACCAATGAATATAACAAGCTGATCGCCGGAATGGATCAGGGCGCAAAGGCGCTCAAGGAGCTGCAGGATGCCGGTGTGCCGGTCATCTGGCGCCCGTTCCATGAGTTTGACGGCGCATGGTTCTGGTGGGGCAAAGGCGGTGCGGAAAACTTCAAAAAGCTCTGGCGCCTGATGTATGACCGCTATACCAATGAATTCGGGCTCAACAATCTGATCTGGAGCCTCGGCTACTGCGGCGATGTCAAGGGCGGCTGGTATCCGGGCGACGAGTATGTCGATATCATCGGTGCGGATACCTATGTCAACCACACGAATTCGCTGGTCAGCATGTATCAGCGGACGGCGGATGTTGCCCAAAAGCCTGTCTGCCTGCACGAAAACGGCGCGATTCCCGATCCGGAGAAGATGAAAGCCGACGGCGCAAAGTGGCTGTGGTTCATGACATGGCACACTTCGTTCATCGACAGCGACCCGATCAACACCGCATCGTATCTCAAGCAGGTTTACAACAGCGACTATCTGCTCTCGCTCGATGAGCTGCCGGATGTCTACCATTATGCGGTGAAGGATACGCCGAAGGATGAACCGAAAGATGAGCCGAAGGACGAACCGAAGGACGATCCGGTTCTGAATGCGGAAAAGGGCGATCTCAACGGCGACGGCAAGCTCGACCGTGCGGACGCTGCCCTGCTTCTGCAGCATCTGCTGACAAAACAGCAGCTTAGCAAATCGCAGGCGGCACTTGCCGATCTCGACGGCAACAAGTGCCTGAATGCGGCTGATCTGGCGGCGCTCAAGCAGCTCATCCGCACGCCGAAGCAGCAGCCGGCGGATCCCCCGAAATCGACATACAAATTCGATCCGGCAAAGCAGTACGCAGAGTATCCGGCAAGCTACCGGAATGCGAACGGCAAGGCGGGCAAAATCGTCAAGGAGACCTACAACGGCATCAACGGCAGCAATGCGCTGAATGTCTATCTCCCTTACGGCTATGACAGCAATAAGCAGTACAATGTATTCTACTTCATGCACGGCATGGGCGACAACGAGGGCACGCTGCTCTATAACAACAACGGCGAATGGCAGCGCGTATTTGACAACATGATCGCAAACGGCGACATTGACCCGATGATTATTGTCACACCGACCTTTAACAAGGTCAGCGCGGATACATTCTACAACGCCGAGAACTTCTATAAAGAGTTCCGTGCAAGCGTTGTGCCGTTTGTGGAAGGCAAATATTCGACCTATGCGAAATCAACCTCTGAAGCCGATCTCAAGGCATCGAGAATGCACCGCGCATACGGCGGCTTCTCGATGGGCAGCGTCTCGACATGGGCTGTCTTTGAGAACTGCGTAGACATTGTTGCATACTTCATGCCGATGAGCGGCGCGCATCACTGGGGCACCGGCAATCCGGATCCGGCTGCGCTCGCAAGAGCTGTTGACAAGGCAGGACTGAAAAAGAATCAGTATTTCATCATGTCTGCAACCGGTACTTCCGATTTTGCAATTGACGCGCTCCGTCCGCAGATTGAGAACATGAAGAAGCTCTCGCAGTTTGAGTATACTTCGGATTTCTCCAAGGGCAACCTGTGGTTTATCCTCGCAAACGGCGGCGGCCATGACTGGTATTATGTCCGCCAGTATCTCTACAACTGTTTGCCGTTCTTCTTCCGGCAGTGAGAGAGGTGTCTCCGATGGATATGTAATGGGGCACGCAGGACGTGCCGCCGAAAGGCTAAAGTCCGAATCATTCAAAATCAGGACTGTAATCCAGTGTCCAGATCGGGAAAACAGAATATAATGAAAGCCGCCAAATCAACGCAATTACGCGCATTTGGCGGCTTTCTATTATCCATTCATAAAAACGGGATTCCAAAGGGTCACTGACCCTTTGGCGGAGTTTGAGCACAGTTTGCAAAGCAATACTGTAAGCCTCATTATAAATCCATCGGAGATACATCTTTCACGAGATGGTCTTGCCCTTTTTGCGGGATTCCTGTTTGACGGGTGTCTCGGTGCCGCCGCGGTCGGTGAACAGACGGTCATCGTCATCACCCGGTGTGTCATCATCCTCGGGATTTTCCTCGCCGGTCTCCTCATAATAAGGATTGATCACGAATTTCTGGATCACCGGATAGTGGACAAACATCACAAGATATCCGATGATGCCCGCGGGGAAGAACGGCAGCAGGAACATGAACAGGCTGTTGATCGAGAGCAGCAGCCACATCAGTCCGAGCATCAGCGCGATGCCTGCCGTTGTGATCAGGCACTCCTTCAGTGACAATCCGACCAGCATAAACGCATTCTTCAGGATTGTTTTCGGCTTGAGCGTTGTGGCAGCCTGCAGCGCCATGATATAATAGTTCATGAACAGCACCACCGCTGCAACTGCAAGCGATATGCCGTAGACAATGAAGATGCCGCGGCGTCCGGTTGCATCTGCATATTCCGGATAAACGAAATATCCGGCGACAACCGAGGCGAGCACAATCGCATCAATGATCCAGTAGAGCAGCGCCGCGCCGAAGTTCTGCGTAAAGCCCTTTTTGAACTCCTCCCAGAGGAAGAACGCCTTGTCCAGCACGATCAGGCGCATGACACGCGCACATCCGGCAAGCAGCGGTCCCTCAAGAAAGCACTGCACCGCCAGCAGAAAGATCGTCATGGCATTGGTGAATTTGTTGTCCGTGCTGATATAGACAATGCCTGCCAGCATCAGCGGAATGTGCAGCAGCGCATGTATCAGGTTGACACTGAGGATTTTGCCGAAGTTCCGGCGGAGCAGCTCCCAGAACCGGAAGAACGGCTTTTTTTTCGGCGCGTTCGGATCAATACCGGGGCCTGCATTCTGATAGCCTCCAAAGAGACCCAAAGTGAACACATCCTTTCTGATGGCTCAGGCAAGCAGCTTGTCATTGAGCAGCCAGAGCAGCAGCGTATGCATGCCGGCACTGAGCAGCGCCAGCAGCAGACAGGCGAGCATCGCGCTCAGTCTGTCATCGGGATTTTGTGCGGATTCTGCCGCGGGTTGTCCGCGCAGCAGATAGCGCGTCATGCGGTTGGAAAGCCGGATCGAATCCCGCACGGCATAGCAGAGCAGCAGCAGGCTGCAGAAGCCATAGGGGAGCAGCAGCACCGCGGATATGCAGAGCGCATCCCGAAGCGGATACTGCGTAAAGCATGCTCCTGCTGCGATTCCGAATGCAATGCCGCGTGAGAGCAGCAACAGCATCGCGAGCGGCTGACCAAAAGCGGAAAGTCCGCTGAGCCAGATTCCGCTCAGCAGAATCAGCAGGGGACAGAGCGCCGTCCGGAGCACATCCCCGAGTGACCTTGCCGCATCTGAGAGCAGCAGCCCCTGCGTCAGCAGAAATTGACCGGCGGAATCCGGTTTTGCACCGTAGAGCAGCGTCCCGAGCCCGATGCCGAGCATTGACCAGTCCAGCAGCAGACGGATCGGATCCGGCCGCCGGAAAAATGCCTCTCTGAGCAGGCTTGTCCGCGCAGATACGGTGTGATAAAGCAAATCGCGCATTGGTTTCATATGCATCCCTCCGAGATACCTTATGCGGAAGGGATGCAGAATATGCGTTGTTTATTTTTTGCGCTCCGCACCTGCGAGCTCATAGGCGCGCTGTGTGCAGGCGTTGCAGCAGCGATCGACAACTGCGGTCAGTTCGCCCTGATAGAGCTGATCGAGACCTGCAAGCGTTGTGCCGCCGGGGGAGGAGACCATCTTGATGAGCTCGTCGATCGAGTAACCGGAATCGGTCATCATCTTTGCAGAGCCGATCATCGCCTGCGCAAAGAGACGCAGCGCTGCGCCTTCATCGAGCCCGTCGGATTTTGCGTAGTCGAGGAAGCCCTTTGCATAGAGATAGAGGAACGCGGGGCTCGAGCTGTTGACAGCGATGATCTCGCGCATTTTGTCCTCGGGGATTTCCTCCGCGATGCCGCAGGTCGCGAACATCTGCATGGCAAGGCTGAATTCCGGATCGGTGATGCCCTCGCACTTTGCAAGCGCCGTTGCACCGAGACCGAGCATCAGCGGGGTGTTCGGCATGCAGAGAATGATGCGCGCATCTGCGATGGTGTGGCTGCGGATGAATGAAGCCGGAATGCCCGCGCAGATCGAGATAATGACCTGCTCGCTCCGGATTTTGACTGCATCGAGCACACCGCCGAGCACCTGCGGCTTGACCGCAAGCACGAGAAAATCAACGGTATCGCAGAGCGCCTGTGCGGAATCGCAGGGCTGAATGCCTGCATCTGCGAGCTTTCTGAGCTTTTCCGCATCGGTATCAAAGGCGAAAATCTGCGTGATTTCGCCGGATTTGCAGAGGTCTGAGGCGGCAATGCCGCGCATCATTGCAGTGCCCATATTGCCGGCACCGAGAAATCCGAGTTTCATAATTGTGATTCTCCTGTATTGAGATAGATTTGGTTCAGGCGGCGGTTCTGCGTCTGCCGAAGACCATTGTATATGCTTTCAGGACTGCCATCAGCACACCGACAATCAGGATGATATCAACCGGCAGCTCGAGCAGATTCTTTGCAACTCTTGCAGCAATTGCCGCGGAGAGCGTCTTGTCGCGCAGGAAGCCGTAGTGGAAGTTTGCGGCGGTGTTGCAGACGAGGTTGATCACAACAACGTCAATCACGCGCGCAATAATCAGGCGGATCATCATCTCGAAATCATACTCCTTGCCGGTGCGCTTCGAGAGCTTCCGGTAGGCGATGAGACCGTAGATGAGTCCCTGCGCCGCGCCGATTACCGTGTAGAGCGGGAAGAATGCGCCGTCAGGTGCGACGAGATAGCCGAGGACATCGCAGACCGCACCGGCGAAAAAGCTGACGGAAGGTCCGTAAAGCATGCCGATTGCGGCGATTGCGAGAAATGCGAAGTTGATCTTTGCAAATCCCAGATTGATCGTGAACGATTCAATCACCATCGAGAGGGCGATCAGCAGACCGGTGACAACCACCGCGCGCAGATCCTTGAATTCCTTGAAAGATTCCTGAAACATTTTCATAAAAATACACTCCTTTGCACAATTACCCCGAATGCACAAAGGAGTGTTGTATTTCCCTTATGCCTCAGCGGGATGCGAAAATTCCACCGCAAGCGCTCAGGGACGCTTTTCGTCCGCCCGACAACTCCCCGTCCGGACGGCACTTCACGCGGAATTTCCTACTCTGCGGCAGAAGATTTCTTCTGCCAGGCATGAATTTCTGTCTGATGCTGTGCTGTCAGATTTATACTCAGATGCTGATGACCTTCGTGAGATCGTAGAGATCGTCATCGAACGGCTTTACCATCTTGAGTGCTTCCTGAATGTCATAGTCTACGAGCGTATTGCCGCGGACGCCGACGACACGGTTGCCGATGCCCTTCTCGAGCAGCTCAACAGCATAGTTGCCCATGCGGCTTGCGAGCACTCTGTCGCGGACTGTCGGAGAACCGCCGCGCTGAACGTGACCGAGAATGGTCGCGCGGGATTCGATACCGGTCTTTGCCTGAATGGTCTTTGCGATCTCCTCGGAGTGGCCGACACCCTCTGCAACGATGATGATGAAGTTCTGCTTGCCGATCTTGCGGCTTGCCTGCATCTTCTCGATGATCTCGTCGAGGTTGTACTCCTTCTCCGGGCAAAGCACTTCAACAGCGCCGCAGGCAACGGCGGTGTTGACTGCGATATAGCCTGCGCCTCTGCCCATGACCTCGACAACGGAGCATCTGTCATGAGAGTGGCTGGTGTCACGGAGCTTGTCTACGAGCTCCATAACGGTGTTCATTGCTGTATCGTAGCCGATGGTGAAATCGGTGCTGGAGATATCATTATCAATGGTGCCCGGCAGACCGATGCAGGGGATTCCGTGTCTGGAAAGATCGCCTGCGCCGCGGTAGGAGCCGTCGCCGCCGATGACAACGAGACCCTCAATGCCGAGATCCTTACAAGCCTGAACGCCCTTGAGGACGCCTGCCTCCTCTTTGAATTCGAGACAGCGTGCGGAAAAGAGCTTTGTACCGCCGCGCTGGATGATGGACGAAACCGAGCGGAGATCCATCTCATAGACATCGCGGTTCAGCAGACCGTTATAGCCTCTGTTGATACCGATGACGGACATCCCCTTGTAGATCGCAGTGCGGACAACCGCGCGGATCGCAGCGTTCATGCCCGGCGCATCGCCGCCGCTTGTAAGCACACCAATTCGCTTCATATTTTTTATCCTCCTCATGATGATACCGTGCAGAGCGCACGGTAATCCTTTTCTATTCGTGCATAATCTGCCGCTTACTATTTTA
Organism: Oscillospiraceae bacterium; assembly: GCA_017523995.1. Next base: position 18,989 of record JAFWUX010000234.1, read on the forward strand.
CTACTTTTTTCCCGATTCGTCAAGTATCAAACGGCGCTTTTTGCGGTTTGTTTCCAAATTGTTACATAATCAGCGGATCACATGTGCAGTGTACCCTCAGAATGCGGCGCAGATGCGGCAAAACGCTGACGTTCATATTTGCGTTTTGTGGCAAGTCCGCCGCGGATATGGCGCTCCTGCTTGTTTTTCTCGATAATTGCGTGAACCTGCGCGGAAAGACCTGCGTGCAGCCGCGGCAGCCGGGATGTGATATCCTTGTGGACGGTGGATTTTGAGATCCCGAAGACGGCGGCGGTGCTGCGGACGGTTGCAGCATGCTCTGCGATATAGGCGCCGAGCATGAGGGCGCGGTCATCAAGGGGATCGCGCGGGGCGGTTTGGCGTTTGGACATAGTGCTCACTCCTTGCATGGTGGGGCGGCATTGCCGGAGCCCGTCTGGTGCATCATATGCAGGGGGAGCAGGGGAATAGTACAAGTGAGGAGTGAGAAGTGAGGAGTGAGGAGTTGATGAAAATGAGAAATGAGAAATTAGAAATGAGAAATTGTGGTGTCCGATGCAGGACGCGTATCCATATAAAAGTTTTGCCCCCAAGCGTTTCAGCGCTTAGGGGCGTTGTATTTTATACGGCTGTTGAGATCAATCAGGATTTGTCGGCAGTGCGACAGGCGTTATTCTAAAGCTTTCCGGCAGCATTATGCGCATCTTTCAACGCACTTGTTTCCGGCGCGTGCTGCTATAAATCAGAATTTAGCCTATATAGAATTCAGGATATAGGTCGTAATCAGCATATTTGCTTCTTATTTCGGAAATATATTTTGAAATTTCGGTCATTGATTTTTGATGTAGGTTTTCTTCATAGATATCAGTTTCCGCCCACATATATCCACGCTTTTCTTCATCTATATATCCGCCCATTCCAATTCGCTGCTCGTTGATTCTGCAATATTCATACCAGATAATCATTTCAACATGACCGTTATTTGAAAAGAGAATGTTCAAGAATTCTTCCCAATCTCGAAAAACCAGAAAATTTGCAGATGATACTTTATGAGTCTGAATGTACTGTTCAAGTTGCGTATTCATAATACACCTCCAAATTCCGATTTATATTAGTAGCAATTATAGCATAACATCGCTGCATTGTCAATAAAAACGCCATAGTACGTCTGACTTTATATCAGAAATACTATGGCGTAAAACTTCTGTATCAGCGCCGTACTTACACCGGACGGCTTTTGGATTCTGTATTATTTATTGTATGCGGCAAATGCGTTTTCGACTGTCTCCTTCTCGCAGGGCTTTGTGAATGCCGAGACAACCGGCACGATCACGATCGAGAGGATCATCAGCAGTGCGCCTGCATTGATCGGCGATGCGAGATTCAGCGGAAGCGATGCAGCCCACTTGACAAATCCGGCAAAGCTGTCCTTGAAGAACGTGAACACGCACATATGCGCAACCGTCGAGATGACGCCGAATGCAAAGCTCGTCCAGACAGCAGCCTTTGTAGTCTTTTTGCTGAACAGTCCCCAGAGGAACGGGCCGAGGAACGAGCCGGAGAGCGCGCCCCACGAATAGCTCATCAGCGTGGTGATCGCCGCATTCTTGTTCATCGCGATGACAACCGAGACCAGCAGGAAGAACAGAATCAGCACGCGCATGGTTGTGAATTCCTTTTTGTCATCCATTTTGCCCTTGGATGCCGGACGCAGCAGGTCATGTGCGAGGGTGGTGGAGGAGGTCAGCACGAGCGCGGAAAGGGTCGAAAGCGAGGCGCTCAGCACCAGCACAACAACCAGTCCGATCAGCAGCGGCGGCAGTGCCGTCTGGAGCATGTTCGGAACCATTGCGTCGAATTCGAGCTTGCCGTTCGAGAGCTTCTGGATCACGTTTGCGCCGAGTCCCTGACCGTCCTCTGTGGTGTTGAACAGTCTGGTGAAGCCGCCGAGCAGGTAGCATCCGCCGGAGACGATCAGGCAGAAGAAGGTCGAGATCACAAGGCCGCGCTTGATATCCTTTTCGTCGCGGATTGCGTAGAACTTGTGTGTCATCTGCGGCAGACCCCATGTACCGAGCGAGGTCAGGATCACAACGCCGAACAGGTTGATCGGATCCGGACCGAACAGCGATGCAAGCTTGCCGTCCGGAACAGCCGTGACCTGCTTGAGCATCTCAACAGAGCCGCCGAGACCGCCGTTATAATTGAGAATGCAGATCACAACCGCCGAAATGCCGACCAGCATGATCATGCCCTGAATGAAGTCATTGACCGCTGTTGCAGAGTAGCCGCCGAGCACAACATAAATTGCGCTGAGCACTGCCATTGCGATCATGACGTACTGATAGGCGTTCGGGGAACTGAGGTTGAACGCCATTGCGAACAGACGCGAAAGGCCGTTGTAAACGGACGCGGTGTAGGGAATCATAAAGAGGAACACGATGACAGCCGCGCAGGTCTTGAGCGGGGAGCTGCCGTAGCGCTTCATGAAGAAATCCGGCATGGTTTTTGCATCGAGATGCTTCGTCATGAGACGGGTGCGCTTGCCGAGCACCGCCCACGCGAGCGTTGCACCGATCAGTGCGTTGCCGATGCCGATCCACGCTGCCGAGACACCGTAGCTCCAGCCGAACTGTCCGGCATAGCCGATGAACACAACCGCAGAGAAATATGCGGTGCCGAATGCGAACGCGGTCATCCACGGACCGATCTTGTTGCCGCCGAAGACAAAGTCATTGACGCTTTTGGTCTTTCGGGAGGTGACGAGGCCGATCGTCACCATGACAGCGGCATAGACCACGACAACCACGAGCGTGATAATCTGGGATGCTGACATAAGAGACCTCCTGATTGCTAATTATATATAGTATACCGTGCGCAAGCTGTCACTTTTACGCTTTGAAGTTTTTACGCTCTACAGCTTTAACGCAGCAAAGTAATTATAGCATATCCGGCAGAATTTGTCAAGCAATCTGCTGATTTTGGGACAAATGACAAAATCTGATATGCATTTTGCAAAATTTGGTCAATAATGACATTTTGCATATACTTGGCGTAATAATCTCAAAAAAATCTACGTTCGCTTATTATGAAATTTTGCCCAAATCTGCAACATCCGACTGAAATTGTGAATAAAATCGTTTTGCGCGTTTTGCACAAAAAACAGGCGGTGGTTTATACAGTTCCGACAAAGTTTCAAAAAGGTCTTTACAAGAAACCAATCTTGTATTATAATGATATCAACGGGGAGCGTATGGAAATCCAAAGTGTACGCCCCGGAAATGTAATACAGCTTGTATAATGCACAGAGGAGAACGCGGGAATGACTCGCCGTCAGGTCTGGATGCTGCACGGGAGCAGCAGATTGGAACAACGGGATATTTCGGCGCGTCTTTCTATGCGGCGTTATTGGCTGTATCCGCAATTCATCCGAATATAAGCGCGGCTCGTACTGGCTGCGTTTATATACTAAGAAAAACGGGAGGGTTTTTTCAATGCACAAGAGATCAAAAGTGTTCATTGCAGGCATTCTTGCTCTGACAATGATCGCCCCCACGGTTGCCAACATTGTGCCGATGTCCGTTTCCGCAGGTCAGATCCTCGGTGAAACGAGCTTCGATTACAAGGCGCTGCCGTGGCACACCTGTGAGTCCAGCCCTGCAAAGCAGGATTTTGAACTCAAGGACGGCGCTGTCCACATCACAGTCCTGAAGGGCACCGGTGCTGCAAAGGAAAAGTGGGACCTTCAGTTCCGCTGCAGAAACCTGGACTTCAAGGCAGGTCACACCTACAAGGTCAGCTTTAAGGCAAAGGCAAAGCGCGCAGGCATGGAGCTCTGCGGTAAGATCGGTCAGCCGGGTGCTCCGTATGAAGAGTACTTCGAGCTCGGTCCGAACGGCATGTCCAACGGTCCTGACATGAACGGCAGCTACCCGAGCGGTCCTGCAATTCTGGACACTGACTGGAAGGAATTTTCCGGTGAGTTCAAGTGCTCCAAGGACCTCGAAGGCATGGAGTGGGCATTCCACTATGCAAACGGTACAAAGTATGACGGCAACGCTGAGGACGGCGACGAAATCTGGTTCGATGATATGTCCATCGAAGATGCAGATACGCCGACTCCCCCGCCGAAGTCCTACGGTCAGACCGACCGTTACTGGGCATCTCACGAAACCGGCGTCAAGGATGTCTTCATCTCCGTCAACCAGCTCGGTTACTTCCCGGAGACCAAGAAGATTGCAGTTCTCTCCGATAACTCCGGCGACATCCTGCACGATGCAGAGAAGATCAAGCTTTCCGGTACCTACACCGTAAACCTTGTCGATGCATCCTCCGGCAAGACTGTCAAGTCCTTCACCTCCTCCGCTCCTTCCTATGATAAGGATTCCGATGATAACGTCTGCAAGATCGACTTCTCGGATTACAAGGAGCCGGGTACCTACTACCTGCAGGTAGACGGTCAGACATGGCGTTCCTTCGAGTTCAAGATCGGCAACGATATCTACACTGAGAAGGGTCACGATCTGCTGACCAACTCCATCAACTACTTCTATCAGAACCGTTCCGGCATTGATATCGAGAGCGCTTATGTTGTCTCCGGTACCGAGAAGGGACTGGCTCACCAGGGCGGTCACAAGACCGATACAGCATACGTTCAGCCGAAGTGGATCAACGAGTATTCGAGCAAGGACGAGGCTAAGACCTCTTACTCCATCACCGCGAACAAGGGCTGGTACGATGCCGGTGACCACGGTAAGTACGTTGTTAACGGCGGTATCTCCGTCTGGACGCTCCAGAACATGTATGAGCGTGCAGCACTCCGTATCGACGGCGGCGAGAAGAAGTTTGCTGACGGCTCCGGCACTGTTGTTGTTCCAGAAACCGGCAACAAGGTTCCGGATATCCTCGACGAGTGCAAGTATGAGCTCGACTTCATCGAGGCTATGAAGGTCGATTCCAAGGATCCGACCTACGGCTCCAAGTATGAGGGTCTCTACTATCACAAGCTGCATGACCACAAGTGGACCGGTCTGGCTACCAAGCCGTGGGACTACGAAGGTCCGGAAGATCAGGGAGGCTGGGATACTGTCCGTATCGTGAAGCCGCCTACATTCGCAGCTACACTGAACTTTGCAGCTTGCGCTGCACAGGCAGCAAGACTTTGGGAGCCGTTTGACTCCACACAGGCTGCTACCTACCTGAAGGAAGCAAAGGAAGCTTTCGCAGCATTCGAGAGAGTTTATGCAACTGTCGGCGATGCTGACCTGACCGAGACCACCCATCCGGATCTCGACTGCCCGTGCCCGAAGGAAGAGCTGAACGCGAACTCGCTGTATGCTCCGATGTGGCATGCAAAGGGCGGCGGTCCGTACGGTGATAACGAAGTCAAGGACGACGCTTACTGGGCAGCTTGCGAGCTGTTCACCTCCTGCAAGGCTATGAGCGACAGCGATGCTGATACCTTCAAGACTGCTCTTGAGAAGTACGGCAAGCTCTACGGCGGCAAGAACGGCGACAACTCCTACAAGGTTACCTCCAGAATCACCGGCGGTGAGAACGCTTCCGGTGAAGGCTCTCTGACCTGCTTCAACTGGGGCAACACCGGTTCCGCAGGTTCCCTGACCCTCGCTCTGCATCCGAATTATCTCGATGAAACTGCACAGAAGACTCTGAAAGAATCCATCCTCGCAACTGCTGATGAGTATCTGAAGCAGGAAGAGAAGCAGGGTTACGGTATTCCGTACACCTATGACGGTCCTGGCTACACCGATCCGAACAACCTCAACCCGAAGATCGTCATCAACGGTTATGAGTGGGGTTCCAACTCCATGGTCATCAACAACCTGATCGCTATGGCTTATGCATACGATATGACCGGCGATGCCAAGTATCTGAGCGGCGTTACCACCGGTATGGACTACCTGCTCGGTACCAACCCGCTGGCATTCTCGTTTATCACCGGTTACGGTTCTTACTGCGAGAACAACCCGCACCACAGATATTGGTCTCACGAGCTCGATAAGTCTCTGCCGGAAGCACCGGACGGCATCCTCTCCGGCGGCCCGAACGCTGGCCTCCAGGATCCGTATGTCCGTGCACTCGGCTTCGTTCCGGGCAACAAGGACAACCCGTCCCAGAGATGCTATGTTGACTCCATCGAGGCTTGGTCCACCAACGAGGTTACCATTAACTGGAACGCTCCGCTGGCTTGGATCGTAGAGTTCCTCCAGGATAAGGATAACATCAAGGAACTTCCGAAAGGAGGGTCTGACGGTCCGGACGATCCCAAAGATCCCAAGGTCGACTGGGGTAATGTCAACGAATCCGAAGGTGCCACTCCTGAGGCACGTGTGGATGTTTCCGACGCTGTTCTGCTTGCTCGCTTCTGTGCTGAGGATACGAAGGCAACGATTACTGCGCAGGGTAAGAAGAACGCAGACGTAAACGCAAGCGGCGCTCCGGATAAGAACGATACCATCAAGATCCTGAAGTTCATCGCAAAGATCATTCCGTACGAGGATCTCGGTAAGGCTGACTAATCCGGCTTTGCTCTGAATCGCAAATCAAAAACAATGGGCACATCGCAATGATGTGCCCTTGTTTTTTATGCGGTTGTTTCGGTGACTGCCGCCGTTTCGGACGTATCTGCTGCGGTTTCGGCGGTTGTGATATCTGTGCCGGCGGGCTCGGTTGTGCCGGATTCCTGCAGCACGGTGAATCCGGAGAACGTGATCTTGAGCGGCTGCGACGGCACCTCAAATTGCAGCGGCTGACCGTCCGGAGCGAATGTCAGCGTATAACTGCCGCCAGCGCATTCGCCCTGACAGAGCTGTGAGCCGTCATCCTGCGGCGAACAGGGGAGCGATTCGGCTGCGTGTGCCGCATCAAGTGTCTCGGTGAGCAGCGTCAGCATGTTTTTCGCGGGCAGCGCCGTTTTCGGGACGGTAAACGCGAGCCCCTTGTAGCTCGCACTGACCGCGTTGCCGTCAAATGTCAGGATGACACCGGCGAGCGCGGGCGGCTCGGTGAATGCGGCGTCCCAGAGCGATTCGCCGCAGCGCGTCAGGTGCAGGACGGCAGATTGTCCCTCGCCGTATTCAAGCGTGCAATCCGCTTCATAAGTCTCCGCGGGCAGCGGCTGCACCTGCGCATCCCCCTGCGGCGCCTGACAGCCCTGCATCAAAATCGCAGCAGGTACGCAAAAAAGCAAGGCATTTCTCAGATGCATCAAATGTCTCATAATGAAACCTCCAAAATAGATTTGGTTTTCACGACATTTGATTTTCTGAGGAATGCCTCGTCCTGTTTATTCAAATTCCCCGAACAGCATCGGGAGCTGCCGGATCATATCGCTGGGCAGCATGGCGCGTCGGGAGAACTCCGCGGCGGCGCAGTCACCGGCGAGCCCGTGCAGGTAGACGCCGATCTGTGCGGCGTGTTCCGGCGGGATGTGCTGCGCGGTCAGGCTCGCGATGATTCCCGCGAGGACATCGCCGCTGCCGCCCTTGCTCATGCCGGAGTTGCCGTTCGTGTTGATGCTCGCGTGATCGGAGAGCGCAACGATCGTGCCCGCGCCCTTGAGCACAACAACCGTATTCGTGAACCGCGATGCAAGCCGCTTCGCCGCCGTGACGCGATCCTTCTGGACGTCCTCGGTTGTGCAGTGCAGCAGCCTTGCCATTTCCGCCGGATGCGGCGTCAGCACAACGGTCGATTTTGCCCTCCGCAATATATCTATGCCGGAGACAATCGCATTTAGACCGTCCGCGTCCAAAATTATCGGACAATCCAGCTCGGTGATCAGCGTCCGGACCACACTGCGGACCTCATCCGACTGCCCGAGCCCGCAGCCGATGAGCACGCAGCTCGCGTTCTTTGCCGCCTCGAGAATCTCGGGGATGCACTTCTGTGTCAGCATGCCGTTCTGATCGGTTGTGAGCGGCTGGATTGTCGCTTCGGGCGACTGCACCACGAGCATGCGGCAGGTTTCGGGATCCGATGCGAGACAGCAGAGCCCGACGCCGCAGCGCAGCGCCGCCCTTGCCGCAAGGATCGCCGCGCCGGGCAGCCTGCGCGAGCCGGTGACGCAGAGCAGCTTGCCGAACATGCCCTTGTGCCCGTTCTGCGGACGGCTGGGCAGCAAGCCGCGGACGGAGTCGCCGTTGATGTGCGTGATCGGATATTTGAGCGCGTCGAATGCGTCCTCCGGCAACCCGATATCCACGAGCAGAATCGCGCCGCAGTGCTCTGAAAGCGGCGTGATGAACAGACCGGTTTTCGCCGCGCCGAAGGTCACCGTAACATTGCAGTGCGGTGTGCCCGGCGAGACGGTGCCGTTGAGACCGCTGCCGCCGCTCGGGATATCGACCGCTATGATCTGCCTGTCGGGGGATTCGGCAGCCGCGGCAAACAGCTCCTGAATCTGCGGGCTGAGCTCGCCGCGGAATCCGATGCCGAAGATCCCGTCCACGATGATTGCATGCTCCCGCACGGCATCGAGGATTTTTGCGTGATCCTCGAGCACGGTGACATGCTTCATCAGGCGGAATTTTGTATATGCGGTGCGCGTTTTCGGGACGCCGTTTGTCAGCGCGACTGTGATATCGAACTGCTCGGCAAGATGCGTTGCGGCGACAAAGCAGTCGCCGGCGTTGTTGCCGTTGCCGCAGAGAAACAGAATCTTTTTCTGGTTGCACTCGTTTGCAATGTGACCCAGATGCTCCGCGAGCCCTGCGCCTGCGCGGTTCATCATGATTTCGTAGGTGACGCCGGATTGATTTGCAAGATCCTCCAGCTTCATCATTTCAAGCGGTGTTACAAGACGCATAAGATCGCTCCTTTCTCACTGTTCTGCAGGTTCGGTCGCCTCCCAGCGGAAGCCGATCGAGCGCGGCAGTTTCTTGACGAGATAGAGCAGAATATCATCGTTGGGCGTCCAGATCAGTCTGGTCTGCCCGTATTCGGGATGGTCGAAGTCCGCACAGAACGCGGTGTCATCCTGTGCCGTGCAGGCGAGAACGGTTGTGGCGGAGCTTGAAATATTCTCTGCCTCGCGGAGCCTGCCGAACGCCGTGAACTTATCCAGCGTGACGGTCAGCATGGGCTTGCGCTTGCTCTCTGCGAGGATTTTGGTGATTTGCAGCTCATCGCTGGAGATGACGTATTCATATTCGACGCTGTTCTGCATCCAGAAATACCATGTCCCGAAGCCGAGCGCCGCGCTGATGAGCAGAATCCAGAAGGAACCGCTGACCAGTGCATACAGGACGGTCGCCGCCGTCAGGGCGATGCCGCCGATCAGCATGCCGTATTTTTTTGCGTGATTGTCAAGCCGCGGGACAATGAGCTCGCGATAATCCGAACCGAGCATAATGCCAAGCCCTCCTTAGGTTTCAGTGGAATGAGATTCGCGGTTTTCCGCCGGATGAACGGGGTTCCCGCTGATTGCTGCCGCAGCGCGCTCCTTTGCGTGCAGGGCGTTTTTGCGTGTGTACATGAGCTGATCGGCTCTGTCAAAGAGCGCGACCGAGGTTTCAAGCTGATCGAATTCCGCGCTGCCGAAGCTGAATGTCACATGATACGGCAGGAAATCAAAGTCAATCGCCGAGAACGCCTTGAGCGCCTTGCTCATCATCTCCTCGGCGAGCGCAAGATCACCGTGGAAGATGACCGCGAACTCCTCGCCGCCGTAGCGGAAAATGTCGCCGTAGGGGCCGCAGATCTTCTGGAGCGTCTGCGCCATTGCAATCAGCACGATATCGCCGTTTGCGTGGCCGTAGGTATCGTTGACATGTTTGAAGCTGTCGATATCGGCGATGGAGACGGTCAGCGGCATCTGCTTCTGATTGGATTCTGTCATCGCGTCATCAAGCATCGGATAGAACGAGGCGTGGTTGAGCAGACCGGTCATCTGGTCGCGGTTGAGACGCGAACGGATCTCGGTGATATCATCGAAGGTGAGCAGTTTTCCGTGCTGACCCTCGCCGTTTGACCATTCCGTGATCTTGCGCTGATAGCTTGCCGTGCCGACCTGAATCGCGGCGAATTCCTCATCGCAGAGCTGCTTGAGATCGAGCTTGTGCGAGCGGACGAGCGGCGTGCCGAGCGCCGGAATAATCTGCGTTGCCTTGCGGTTTGCGTAGACAAGGCGGTATTCATTGTCGAGAAAGACAAGGCCTGTCGCCATGTTCTGCAGCATCTCCTCTTTGTTGAGCAGACCGTACCGCAGAATCGAGAATGTCACGAGCAGCGCGCCGATCATAATGCCGATCGTGGTGATCTCATAGCCCTGCGACCAGCCGGAGAGATAGAGCAGCAGCGTCAGGAACGGGACAACGCCGGCAGCAAGCAGCAGCGTGTTGTTCTTTTTATCCCGCCGCCGGAGCGCTGCACGCTGATAGAGACAATAGCTGATGAAGATCATCGTCAGCACGGTGTTGTAGGCGATGTAGGCGATATAGGCGGGGCCGGGCGTGATGTGCAGAAGTCCGTCCGTGCCGAGTACAACGGCTTCGTAGTAGAGGTCGCTGCGTTCAAAGTTGAACACCAGATAGAGCGTGATCACGGGGATCAGGTACAGCAGGAACTGCCATAGCCTGCCGACCTTGGTATCGTAATACCGCACGGCGAGCATCAGCAGCAGGGGATTGATGAACACCCTCCCGATGTAACCGAACTTGACCGCGTCGATCTTAGCGGCGATGCCCGGCGTATTCAGCTCTACATAATAGGAGAGCATGATCAGAATGGAGCAGAACAATCCGAGGATCGCATACTCGCGCAGCGACGATTCATGATGATCCGTGAGGATCAGGATAACCGCGCCGCCGGTCAGTGCAAGACCTGCGATCAGCAGGGTTGACATGATGACGCCAGCCATAAAGTTCCGCTCCTTTCATGAGATTTTGTGTCAAAAATCATAAACGTTATACATATATTATCATATCACAAACAGATAAAAAAGTCAACGAAAAACCGCGGAAATCATACGTACAACTTTATAAACATTTTGTGAACGCGCGGCGCATGATTCTCATAATGTATACAAGATACTGCAAATTTTTTCAGCATTTGAGACAATCAGTCATAGATCGGCGCGTTTTGGTACTTGCAATTTGACGGAGCATCCTGTATAATCAAATCAGAAGACAGCCGCAGTGCGCCGCCATCGGCGGGAAGCGGCGAGACAAGGGGGAAATCATGATGAAAAAGAAAATCGCAATCCTTTGCAGTGCGGTATGCCTGCTGAGTTGTACGGCGGCTGTACTGCCGCAGGGATTTTTGCAGCAGGGCTGCAGCCTGACGGTTTCGGCTGCCGAGGAGGACTATGACTGGGCGGGCTTCCTGAAAAAGGACGCAAGCTGGTTCGGCAGCAGCGAGGCGGTCAATATCGCGAATGAGTGCATCCAGTATCAGGTCGCGAACGAGGGCGGCTGGCAGAAGGGCATGAAGACCGCTCACACAGGCGACTGGGCACATTCCACTATTGATAACGATGCGACAACCTCGCAGATCCGGTTCCTGATGCGGACTTATCAGCAGACAAAGCAGCAGAAGTATCTCGACTGCGCAATGCGCGGCGTGGACTGCCTGTTCAAGATGCAGTACAGCAACGGCGGCTGGATGCAGTGCCTCAATACGCCGGGCACCTATCATGCGCATATCACGCTGAATGACGGCGCCTATCTGCACGTTCTGCAGATCATGAAGGAAATGAGCACAAAATCCGGCGACTTTACCGCGGTCAGCGACAGCTACGCGCAGAAGGCGAAAACCTCGCTGGATAAGGGCATCCAGTGCCTGCTCGATATGCAGATTTCCGGTGCGGCATGGTGCCAGCAGCATGATGAGAATACACTGAAACCGGCAGCGGCGCGTGCCTACGAGCTGCCCTCAAACTGCACGAGCGAGAGCGCCGGTGTCATCACATTCCTGTATCAGTACGCGAAGGAGAACCCCTCGCGGCAGGATATCCGCAAATCGGTCAACACGGCGATCGAGTGGTTCAAGAAGGTCACGCTTTACGGCATCGAGTTCGTCAAATCCGGCGATGACAAAGTTGTCCGCCAGAACGCGAACGCATCACCGCTCTGGGCGCGCTTCTATGAGCTCGGAACCGATAAGCCGCTGTTCTCCGACCGCGACAGCTCTGTACATTATAATGTAGCGGAGATTTCAAAAGAGCGCCGGACAGGCTATGCATGGTACGGCAACTGGGGCAAGAATATCATCACCCTCAGCCTGCTCCCGACGGACGGCTCCTCCGATCAGCCTTCGCAGCCGGAACAGCCTGCGCAGAAGCAGGAATATTCCGGCAAGCTGATCTCCAAGCTCGTTGTCAACGATACCGATAACGGCGGCAACTGGGCTGTCGAGGGGAACTTCGGCACCGGCAGCAAGATTTTCGGCGACCGCGAGTATACGGTTTCCGCTGACGGCAACGGCGTCGGCACGGGCGGCGAACAGATCCGCACCGCATGCGATTCCAAGAAGTATTCCGGCGATCTGGCGACGCTGACCGCCGCGGACGATCTGAAGCTGAATGTCTATATGGATGTGCGCGTGATTCAGAGCCTCTCGCAGGAGCAGATCAATGCAAGCTGGCTCAAGGATTATACGCATATGCGGACGCAGGTGTTCAGCTCGAACGGCGAGGAGTTCACCGTCTTTACGCGCGACGTGAAGAAGGGTGAGACGGTCACGCTCGGCAGCAATTTCACATCCCAGAACTGCGTGAACTATTTTGCAGCGGTCTTTGCAATGCCTGAGGAGACCACCACCACCGAAACCACCACAACAACCACCGAGACCACAACTACAACAACCACAACCGCTGAGGTCACCACTACAACAGCCGAGGAGACCACCACCGTGACAACCACGGTCGAAGATGCAAAGCAGAAGCGCAGCGGTGATGTCAACTGCGACAGCAAGGTCGATGTCTCGGATGCCGTGCTGCTCGCGCGCTTCAACGCCGAGGACAAAACGGCATCCGTTACGGCGCAGGGCAAGGAGAATGCGGATTGTGACGGCGCGAACGGTCTCACCGGCGGCGATGTCACGATGATTCTGAAATATATTGCGAAAATTATCACGGAATTTCTGGCGTGAGTTTGTGCAGAATCACAAAATCTGCGGTGTGCCCTTGACTTTCAGGGCGGAATCATGTAAAATATACAAGGATTGCAAGCGGAACTCCGGTTCTCACCGTCAGCGAACATGCGAAACGGTAATCTGATTCATGATTCAAAGACCGCAATGCGCGGGATGATAGAACTGTGAGCAGAGAGAGCAGCGGAGCACCGGCTGCACTCTCTGCTTTTGTTTTTTTTGAGAGATTATGAAGGAGGTGCTTGGCGATTAGCAAGCAGGAACTGCAAATCAATGAGGAGATCCGTGACCGTGAGGTTCTCGTGATCGACGCGGACGGCGAGAAAAAAGGTGTGATGTCCGCAAAGGACGCACAGAAGCTCGCTTATGACCAGAATCTTGATCTGGTGAAGATCGCGCCGCAGGCGACACCGCCTGTCTGCCGTGTGATGGACTACGGCAAATACTGCTTTGAACAGCAGAAGCGCGAGAAGGAAGCACGGAAGAATCAGCGCGTCGTTGAGATCAAGGAGATCCGCATGTTCTCCGCGATTGATACGCACGATTTTGAAACCAAGGTCGCACAGGGCAAAAAGTTTTTGCAGGGCGGCGACAAGGTCAAGGTTTCGGTTCGGTTCCGGAAGCGCGCCATTGCACATCCCCATCTGGGTGAGGAGCTGCTCGAGCGTTACCGCGATGAGGTCGGCGATGTCGCAGTTGTTGATAAGCCCCCGAAGATGGAGGGCAGAGCAATTGTGATGTTCATGTCTCCGAAGCAGAACAAGCCCGAAAAGGCGGAGAAATCCGCAAAGAAGCAGAAGCCGCAGAAGCCGCAGGAGGCTCCCGCACAGGAGCAGCCGGCAGAAACGGCAGAGGAAGCATAAAGCAACGGATATGCAGCGTCTCTAAGAGGCAATGAGCAAATTGCCTGACGTTATCATATACAACGAAATTACAAGGAGGACGAATCCATGGCAGCCGTTAAGGTTAAGAAGATTAAGGTAAAGACTCACTCCGGTGCAAAGAAGCGTTTTCAGGTCACCGGCAGCGGAAAGGTCAAGTTCCAGCACGCTTACAAGCGTCATCGCCTCGTATCGAAGGATAAGAAGGTAAAGCGTATTGCGAGAAACGCCGGCGTTGCAAGCACCGCAAATGCACCGACGATCCGCGAGATGGTTCCTTACAAGTAATCGGAACCCTGCACTGAAACTGAATTGAATGCCGCCGTGCTCCGGCGGACGATTGATTACGGAGGTAAAACGAAATGGCTCGTATTAAGGGCGCAATGATGACGCGCAAGAGAAGAAATAAGGTCCTGAAGCTCGCAAAGGGCTACTGGGGCAGCAAATCCAAGCACTTCAAGATGGCGAAGCAGGCTGTCATGAAGTCCGGCCAGTATGCTTACATCGGCAGAAAGCAGAACAAGCGCTTCTTCCGCAGACTGTGGATCACCCGTATTTCTGCAGCATGCAAGCTCAACGGCATGAACTACAGCACCTTCATGAACGGCTGCAACAAGGCTGGTATCACCCTGAACCGCAAGATGCTCTCCGAGATTGCGATTCACGATCCTGCCGGCTTCACTGCAATTGTCGAAAAGGCAAAGGCAGCACTGTAATGCATCATATCAAACACGCTCTCTCGGAATCGTCAGAGCGTGTTTGTGTTTGTTATGAGATTCTGAAAAGGGGGCGCTGCGCATGCCGCAGGGAACGGAAGTTTTGCAGACCGGAACCGGAAACAAGACGGTGAAGCTCTTTGCAAACCTCAACCGCAGCCGCACGTTTCGCGAGAAGAACCGTGCTTTTGCGATGGAAGGCTACCGGCTCGTGCTGGATGCACTGCAATCCGGCGTGAAGCTGCGCGCACTGCTGCTGACCGAAAAGGCGTATGCACAGTACGGCGCAGAGCTGACGGGTGCAGGGGCATCTGCGCAGCCGCTCCTGATCTCGGATGCGCTCGCAAAGGAGATCGCCGATACCGAGACTGCACAGGGCGTCTTTGCAATCGCGGAGACACTGCCGGAGACCGCAAATCTGCCGCAGCACGGCAATCGCTGCATGCTGCTGCACAATGTGCAGGATCCTGCAAATCTGGGTGCGATCCTGCGGACGGCGGAGGCACTCGGCACCGATGCGCTGTATCTCTATCAGTGCGTCGATCTCTACAATCCGAAGACAATCCGCAGCAGCATGGGCGCAATGTTCCGTCTGCCGCTGATGCGGATTACAGATATGGACGCCTTTTTTGCACACTGCAAAGAGGTCTCGCTGCCGACCTGCGCAGCCGTTGTGGACAGAGATGCAGCTCCGCTCGGCGGCTATGATTTCTGCCGCGGCGCGGTTGTGCTGATCGGCAATGAGGGCAACGGTCTGCCGAAGGAAGTCAGCGGCGCCTGCGATAAGCGCCTGACGATCCCGATGTCGCCCGCATCCAATTCGCTGAATGCGGCGATGGCTGCCGGATTGTTCCTCTGGGAAATGGCAAAATCCTGATGGACACGCGCGAAAGGCGGTGACGGATATGGAATTGCTGCAGAAAACCGATCCGGAGATGCTCCGGTACTGGGTGTGGCTCTCGCTGGTGTTCGGCGCGGGCAGCTCCAAGCTCCTGCAGTATCTCGATGCGGCAGATACGCCGCAGGAGGTCTATGAGAACGTGCAGGCAGGGCTCTATCATGACCTGCCGCAGTCTGCGCAGAAGGCGATGACGGCACATTCGATCGGCGAGGCGGACAGCCTTGTCTATTTCTGCCGCAGTCACGAGATCGCGCTGCTGACGATTGACAGTGCCGACTATCCGTCGATTCTGCGCAATATCGGGACGCCGCCTGTTCTGCTGACGGCGAAGGGCGATCTTTCGCTGCTCGAAAATCCGCTGTGCCTTGCCGTTGTCGGCACAAGGCATCCCTCGCCCTATACGGAGCGCGTGACGCAGCATATCGTCGGGGAGCTGAGCAAACGCGGGTTTGTCATCGTCAGCGGATTTGCAAAGGGCGTGGACGGCATCGCACACACCACCGCGCTGGAATACGGCGGCAAGACGATCGCCGTGCTCGGCTGCGGCATCAATGTCAACTATCCGCGGGAACATCAGGTTCTGCGTGACCGGATGATCTCCGGCGGAAACGGACTGCTGCTCTCGGAGTATATGCCGGGGACACAGCCTTTTCCGGCGAATTTTCCGCGCCGGAACCGGATCCTCAGCGGACTTTGCCACGCGACTGCCGTCATGGAGGCGGCGGAACGCAGCGGATCGCTCAGCACGGCACAGTACGCGAACGATCAGGGACGCTATCTCTACTGCGTGCCGCCTGCGGATATCTTTGATCCGCGCTATCAGGGCGTGGCATCGCTGCTGCGGGACGGTGCTTATCCGCTGCTGGGGTATGAGGATATCATGCTCTCGTATTACAGCCGGTTTCCGCAGTATATCACGCATCAGCAGGAACCGGATCTGCGCGATTCGGAACGGCTTGTCTACGCTGAAAACAAGCCGGAACCCAAACCGCTGCCTGCCGCAGAACCTGCAAAGGCAGCATCCGGCTCACCAATGCCTGTACCGGCGAAAACTGCACCGCCGGAACCGCAGGATGATGCAGCATCTCTGCCGGAAAGCGAAGACGGCAGAGCCATTGTGCAGTATCTGCGCGAATGCGGTGAATCCTATGCGGATGATATCGCAGCAGCACTGGATATGGATCTTTCAACGCTGCTCGGCGAGCTGACCATGCTTGAGCTGGACGGCTTTGTGGAAACACTGTTCGGCAAGCATTACAGGGCAGCTGAGCGCTGATTTACGCAGATGATTTGACAATCGGGCGGAATGCCCGCGGGAAGGATTATTTACAATGTCAGAACTTGTGATCGTTGAGTCGCCGGCAAAGGCGAAAACCATACAGAAATATCTCGGCTCCGGCTTTGAGGTTGTTGCTTCGATGGGTCATGTGCGCGATCTGCCGAAATCCAAGCTCAGCGTGGATATCGAGCACGATTTTGAGCCGACCTATATCGAAATGAAGGGCAAAGAGGATGTTATCAAGGATCTGAAATCGCGCGCAAAGAAAAGCTCGCGCGTCTGGCTCGCAACGGACCCGGACCGCGAGGGTGAAGCGATTTCGTGGCATCTGGCGCAGCTGCTCGGGCTCGATACCGAACAGAACAACCGCGTCGAGTTCAATGAGATCACCAAATCCGGTGTGCAGGCAGGTATGTCGCATCCGCACAAGATCGACCTCGACCTTGTCAATGCGCAGCAGGCGCGCCGTATTCTCGACCGCATCGTCGGCTACCAGCTCAGCCCGTTCCTCTGGCGCAAAATCCGCCGCGGACTTTCCGCAGGCAGAGTGCAGTCGGTTGCGGTGCGTCTGGTTGTGGACAGAGAAAACGAGATCCGCGCATTCCAGCCGCGTGAATACTGGTCGATCGACGCAAAGCTGACCGCGAAATCCTCGCGCAAGGTCTTTGCGGCACATCTCGCAGAGGTGGACGGCAAAAAGGCGGAGCTCGCATCCGGCGAGGATGCAGACAAGATTCTCAAGTCGCTCGAGGGCGCTGATTTCATCGTGAAATCGGTGAAAAAGCGCGTCACCAGCAGACAGCCCGCACCGCCGTTCATCACCTCGACGCTCCAGCAGGAGGCATCCCGCAGAATGGGCTTTCAGGCGCGCCGCACGATGAAAGCGGCACAGGAGCTCTATGAAGGCGTGGAAATCCCCGAGCTCGGCGCAGTCGGTCTGATCACCTATATGCGTACCGACAGCCTGCGTATCTCCGATGAGGCGAAGGCTGCGGCGGCTGATTATATCAGAGACGCCTACGGCAAGCAGTATCTCCCGGCGACACCGCGTACCTTCAAGACCAAGAAGGGCGCACAGGACGCGCACGAAGCGATCCGTCCCTCGATGCCGAATCTGACGCCGGAGCAGGTCAAGAACAGCCTGACCACCGATCAGTACAAGCTCTATAAGCTGATCTGGGAGCGCTTCATCGCGAGCCAGATGGCAAACTGCCAGCTCGATACCATGTCCGCGGATATCACCGCGAACAACTGCCTGTTCCGCGCATCCGGCTACAGCGTCAAGTTCGACGGCTTCACAAAGCTCTATGTCGAGGCAAAGGACGGCGCGCAGAACGATGAGGATAACAAGGAGCTGCCGCCGCTGACTGAGGGCGATCCGCTGAAGGTGAAATCTCTCGACGGCAACCAGCACTTCACGCAGCCGCCCTCCCGCTATACCGAAGCAACGCTGATCAAGGCGCTCGAGGAGAACGGCATCGGCAGACCTTCGACCTATGCGGCAACGGTCAGCACGATTCTCTCGCGCATGTATGTCGAGCGCGACGGCAAGCAGCTCAAGCCGACCTCGCTCGGTGAGGTCACCACGGAGCTGATGAAGGATCAGTTCAAGCAGATTGTCGATGTCAAGTTCACGGCGGATATGGAATCCGATCTGGACGGCGTTGAGCAGGGAAAGACCGACTGGGTGGAGTCCCTGCGCAAGTTCTACGATAATTTCGAGAAAACACTCGCAAATGCGGAAAAAGCAATGGACGGCAAGCGTCTGCGCGTGCCGGACGAGGAGACCGACGAGGTCTGCGATGTCTGCGGCAAGCCGATGGTCATCAAGATCGGCAGATTCGGCAAGTTCCTTGCATGCTCCGGATTTCCGGAGTGCCGCAATACCAAGAAGATCGTCACGCCGACAAAGGGCTTCTGCCCGATCTGCGGCAAGAAGATCATCCTGAAAAAATCCAAGAAGGGCCGCAGCTTCTACGGCTGCGAGGGCTATCCGGAGTGCAACTTCATGACATGGAGCACGCCGGTCGAGGACCGCTGCCCGAAGTGCAAGAATACGCTGTTCAAAAAGGGCGGCAGATCCGGCAAGCTCGTTTGTGAAAAGCCGGGTTGCGGCTACGAGAGACCGCTGTGAGCACGGTGCAGATCATCGGGGCGGGCATGGCGGGCTGCGAGGCTGCATGGGCGGTCGCGCAGGCAGGGATTCCTGTCACGCTCTATGAGATGAAGCCGCAGAAGTATTCGCCGGCGCATCATTCGCCGGATTTTGCGGAGCTCGTCTGCTCCAACTCGCTGAAAGCATCGCGCATCGACTCTGCGGCAGGTCTGCTCAAAGAGGAGATGCGGCGGCTCGGCTCGCTGCTCGTTCCCTGCGCGGAGGCTTGCGCCGTCGAGGCGGGCGGTGCGCTCGCTGTGGACAGAGATCAGTTCTCGCAGCTTGTCACGGAGAAGATTCGCTCGCACCCGAATATCACGGTGGTCAATCAGGAAATCTGCGCGATTCCCGAGGGCGATGTCATCATCGCGACAGGTCCGCTGACTTCCGATGCGCTGCACGGTCCGATCGCGGAACTGACAGGGCAGTCGCTCTATTTCTATGACGCGGCGGCTCCGATTGTCACCGGCGAAAGCGTCTCGATGGATAAGGCGTTTTATGCGTCACGCTACGGCAAGGGGACTGCCGATTATCTGAACTGTCCCATGACAAAAGAGGAATATCTCGCGTTTTATGATGCGCTGATTCATGCGGAATCGGCGCCGCTCCACGATTTTGAACAGGAGGCGCTGCGCGTCTATGAGGGATGCATGCCCGTTGAGGTGCTTGCAAAGCGCGGCGAGGATGCGATCCGCTACGGCATGATGAAGCCCGTCGGGCTGACTGATCCGCACACCGGAAAGCGTCCCTATGCTGTTCTGCAGCTCCGTAAGGAGAACCGTGAGGGCACGCTCTGGAATCTCGTCGGATTCCAGACAAATCTCAAATGGGGCGAGCAAAAGCGCGTATTTTCGATGATTCCGGGGCTGGAACACGCGGAGTTTGTCCGCTACGGCGTCATGCACCGGAACAGCTTTCTCGATTCGCCGAAGCTGCTCGACAAGACCTATGCGCTGCGCAAGGAGCCGCGCATCCGGTTTGCAGGGCAGATGACCGGCGTGGAAGGCTATATGGAATCCGCAGGCAGCGGCATTCTCGCAGGGCTCAATGCGGTCAGGGCGATCAAAGGTGAAGCACCGCTGATTCTGCCGCCGGAGACCATGCTCGGCGCGCTGACTGCCTACATCACCGATCCTTATCAGGAGAATCTGCAGCCGATGGGCGCGAACATGGGCATCCTGCCGATGCTCGATCAGAAATTCCGCGGCAAGGACGGCAAGCAGAAAAAATATCAGGCATATGCAGACCGTGCGCTCGCTGCGCTGGATGCATGCATCACAGCAAACTGACAGGAGCAGCAGCATGAAATTCAATGCGCTGATTCCGGAGCTGACTGTGACGGATCTGGAACGCAGCAGGGCATTTTATGTCGGCGTTCTCGGGTTTCGGATCGAATATGAGCGCCCCGAAAACCAGTTTCTGTTTCTCTCGCGTGAGCGGATTCAGCTCATGCTGGAGGAGGAGAACGGGCACTGGAGCGTCGGCGAACTGCGCTATCCGTTCGGCAGGGGGATCAATTTTGAGATGACTGTTTCGGATGTGGATGCGCTGTACAGGGCGGTGCTGGATGCCGGTATTACACCGTTCCGTGAGCTGACTGTCAGCCGCTACCGGAGCGGGGATGCGGACATCGTGCAGAAGGAATTTCTCGTGCAGGATCCTGACGGCTATCTGCTGCGGTTTACCGATTGAAATGAGCAAGAGGATATTATGATTCGGTTCAACGGATGTATGGAAGACATCAAAACCTATCAGACCGGCGAGCTGCCGGAGCTTGCAGTCAGAATCGAAACGCCGCGCACCGTTGACGATACCATGAAGCATGCCGCGCCGATCGCTGCGGTGCTTTGTCTGGTCATGAGCCTGACGGTGTTCGCGAAAGTGTTTTTTGCAAGGGCTGCGATCGCGCCGGCTGCGGTTGTGATCGGGTTTTTGATCGGGCTTGCGCTGGTGATCGTGCATGAGCTGCTGCATGCGGTCGTCTATCCGAAAGCGGCTTCCGTCACGGTCGGGAAGTTAAAAGGAAAACTGATATTTGTTGCGCTGGCATCCTATCCGATGTTAAGAGCGCGGTTTATCCTGATGTGCCTGCTGCCGTTTGTGCTCGGGCTTGTGCCGCTGGCGGTTTTCGTGCTCAGTCCGGCTGACGCAGAATGGCTGAACGGGATGACATTCGGTATGGCATGCGTCGGGATGATCTCACCGTTTCCTGATGTTTATAATGTCCTTACGGTGCTGCGCAAGGCAAAGCGGACGGACTGCATCATGTTTTATCAGGATGATCTCTATAAGATCGGATAAAACGGAAAGGACGGTGCCTCCATGGAACAAAAGGAATACAGAATTCCGCTGCGGTATCGGTTCGGGGAGTTCCGCGCTTCGCAGCTGCCGCAGGAGGGCGAGGCAATCTGCTTCCGCACAACGTCCTATGATTTTCTCGAGTACACGCATCCGGAATTCGGGCGGGAGATTCGCGTCTATCATGTTCCGGCGGATGCGGAGCTGCTTGCGATGTATCAGGAGGACGGGGCGCTGCTCTGGATTTCATTCTTTGACGGTGACCGCCGCTATGCGTATTTTGCCGATCTTCCGTTCGACGGACTCATTGACGATGATATAATACGGCTGCGGCTTGCAGCGATGCAGCTTGTCAGGGATATACCCGTTTCACGGCTGTTCTTTGAGTCATTCTTTGACGGCGAAGGAGCGGACTTTGCGCTGAAAATCGGGACACAGGCGGATCTGGCGGAGATCCGCGGACGCTACGGCGACGATACCGGTGCGGTGAACAATTCGGGTGAATATCCCTCTAAATGGCGCATTCCCTGCGATACCGACCGGTTCCGGATTCTGCTGCTCTGCAGCCAAAACAGCGGTGAGCGCTTTCGGGAGACTGTCAGCATCATGACAAAACAGATCACGGACGCACTGGTGCCGAAGCTCAATAAGGCGCCCGATTTCCGCGTTATTGATGCGGAATATGATTGAAACGAATGGTTCCTGTTTTGGGAAACGCTGCACGGAGACGTACAACCTTTCCCAAAGCGGTAATCAAATGATAGTTGTACGGCGGCACTGCCGTCAGACGGAAAGGAGCTTATTATGCGTATTATTCTCGATGCGATGGGCGGCGACAATGCGCCGCTGAGTCCGCTGGAGGGTGCTGCAAGAGCAGTCCGCGAGCTTGGAGTCGAGGTCACGCTCAGCGGTGACGAAAACAAAATCCGCGCACTTGCAAAGGAGCACGAAATCGCACTGGACGGCATTTCCTTCCTGCACACTGAGGAAGTCATCACAATGGAGGATCAGCCGACTGAGGTGGTCAAATCCAAGAAGGGATGCTCGATGGCAGTCGGTCTGCAGGCACTTGCAGACGGCGAGGGCGATGCATTCGTCTCCGCCGGAAACTCCGGTGCGCTGCTCGTCGGTGCAACGATGATCCCGCGCAGAATCAAGGGCATCAAGCGTGCAGCAATGGCGCCGCTGCTCCCGACCTCTTCCGGGCATGCAATCCTGATGGACGGCGGTGCGAACCTTGAGTGCAGACCGGAAATGCTCGAGCAGTTCGGCATCATGGGCAGCATTTATATGGATAAGGTCATGGAGATCAACAACCCGAGAGTCGCGCTTATCAACAACGGCGCCGAGGAGTGCAAGGGCAGAGAGCTCGAGCAGGAAAGCTATAAGCTCCTCGAGCAGAGCGATGTCAACTTCATCGGCAACATTGAGGCGCGGGATATCCCCAGCGGCACCGCGGATGTGCTTGTCACAGACGGCTTCACCGGCAATATCGTCCTCAAGCTCTATGAGGGACTGGGCAAGTTCTTCGGCGGAAAGCTCAAGGAGATGTTCTCCGGCGCGGGCAAGATCGGCGCGCTGTTTATGATGGATAAGATCAACGATTTCAAGGATTCGTTTGACTATAAAAAGGTCGGCGGCGCAGTGCTGCTCGGCATCTCAAAGCCGGTGATCAAGGCACACGGCAGCTCGGACGGCGAGGCATTCTTCCACGCAATCCGGCAGGCGAAAAACTGCGTGGACGGCAAAATCTGCGAGACGATCATCGCGGCGCTTGCTTCGCGCAAGGGCAGGGAAAAGGCAGAGCAGGCAGAGTGATTCTGCTGCGCTGTATACGTGAAATATCAGCAGATGCGTTTGTTTGCATCTGAGAGCAATCCTGTGTAAAGGGGAACGATTCCATGAAAGTGAAACCACAAACGGAGCTGGAAGAAAAGATCGGCTACCATTTCAAAGATGCGGCACTGCTCACCGAGGCGCTCTGTCATTCCTCCTATGCGAATGAGAAGCGCGGTGCTCTGCGCTGCAACGAAAGACTGGAATTTCTCGGAGACAGCGTGCTTTCGATTGTTGTCTCCAATCACCTGTTCCGCAACTGCACGGAGCTGCCCGAGGGCGAGCTGACAAAGATCCGCGCATCGCTTGTCTGCGAAAAGTCGCTGTTTGAGTGGGCAAAGGTCATCGGGCTCGGGGATTTTCTCCTGCTCGGTCACGGCGAGGATCAGTCCGGCGGCAGAACCCGTCCCTCAATCCTCTCCGATGCGTTTGAAGCAGTCATTGCGGCGATGTTCTTAGACGGCGGCATGGATGCCGTCACGCCCTATATCCTGCGGTTTCTGCCGGAGCATTTTGACCGCCCCTCGGAGGCGTTTCACGATTACAAAACCGCGCTGCAGGAGGTCATTCAGCAGAATCCTGAGGAGCGCGTCGAATATGTGCTCGTCGGCGAGGAAGGACCCGATCACGCAAAGCAGTTCCGCATGGAGGTCCGCCTCAATTCCAATGTGATCGGCAGAGGCGTCGGCAAATCGAAGAAGATCGCCGAGCAGATGGCGGCGAAGGAAGCCCTGATGCTGATGGGAGAGAAAGTATAATGAATATTTATGCTGAGCGTGACAGCGTCTGCATGGGCGATGATGTCACCGCACCGAATGAGGCTGATCTCGAGACGAACGATCAGATGCTGCTCTCTGCGTTCATGGCATCTGTGGCGGAGTATGTGCCGGAGATGGAAGACGTCATCTGGACGGTGCATGAGAAGAATCGGCGCGGCAGCGTAATCGCGCTGCTGATTTCCGCTGAAGGCAGCAGAACCTACAGCGTCGCGCTGCAGCGGAAAGACTGCCCGATGAAAAACGCAGGCTTTGACAGCATCTTCTGCCGGTATTTTTATCCGGATATGCTCGATTTGAAAGCGATCGGCGGCAATCTGAGCTTCAAGGAAAAGGTGCTGAAATTTATCAGTCAGGAACAGGAACGCGAAACCGGATGATCCGTATTTTTGACAGATCATGATGAGGATAACAGATGTATTTGAAATCACTGGAGCTGCAAGGCTTCAAATCGTTTCCCGATAAGATCACGCTGACCTTTGACGAGGGTCTAACCGCGGTTGTCGGACCGAACGGCAGCGGCAAGAGCAATATCGGTGATGCGGTGCGATGGGTGCTCGGTGAGCAATCGACCAAGGAGCTGCGCGGAAAAAGCATGGAGGACGTCATTTTCTCCGGCACGAAAACGCGCAAGCAGATGGGCTTTGCCGCCGTCACGCTGACCATCGACAACAGCGACCGCAGGCTCTCCGAGCCGGAGGATGAGGTCGCCGTCACAAGAAAGCTCTACCGCAGCGGCGACAGCGAGTATCTCATCAACGGCAGAAACGTCCGTCTCAAGGATGTCAACGAGCTGTTCATGGATACCGGCCTCGGCAGAGACGGCTACGCGATCATCGGACAGGGCAGAATCGCCGAGATCGTCGGTGCAAAATCCAATGAGCGCCGTGATATCTTCGAGGAGGCTGCCGGTGTCTCGAAATTCCGCTACCGCAAACAGGAGGCGGAGCGTAAACTCTCGCAGGCACAGGATAATCTGCTGCGCCTGACCGATATCACCGCAGAGCTCGAAAGCCGCCTCGGACCGCTCAAATCACAGGCGGAAAAGGCGGAGAAATATCTCGTGCTTGCTGCGGAACGCAAGACGCTCGAGGTCTCGTTCTGGGTCTATCGGCTCGGGCGGCAGACCGCACAGCTCGAAACGCTCTCGGAAAGCTATCTCAGGCTCACTGCCGAATACGAAAACCTGCAGAGCGATCTGCAGCGCGAGCAGGAAAAACTCGATCTCGCGTTTCAGGATATGCAGCAGGCAACGGTTGACATTGAAACGCTGCAGAACAAGATTGTCGCATCGGAGCAGGAAAATGCCGGTGTGACCGCGAATATCGCTGTCTGCAACAATGAGATCGACCACAGCAATGAGAAGATCACAGAGCTCGAGCGCAGACTTGCCGAGCTCACCGATTCCGACGGCGAATGGGAGCGCAGACTTGCCGATCAGGACAGCTATCTGAAAACGCTGGCAGGTCAGCAGACGGTGCTCGAACAGGAGATCGCCGCGCAGATTCAGCAGCTTGAAGCGCTCGCAAAACAAAATTCCGAGCAGGGCGACGCGATCAGTCAGCAGGACGCCGCACTCCGCGAGCTCTATCTGCAGGAGAATGCACAGCGCGTCCGTGTGGCAGGCATTGAGCGCGACCTCGCAGAGACCAGAGATACCATGCAGCAGGCTGAGGCTGACGGTTCCTCCGTTGCCGAGCGGCTGAAACAATATGACAAAGAGGAGCAGAAGCTCCAGAAGCAAATCGACGCATCTGCGCAGAAACTGCAGGAGCAGCAGAACCGCCTGAGCGGATTCCGGCAGCTCGCAGGCATTCGGGAGCAGAAGTTCCAGTCCGCGCAGGATGCCGTCAGCAAGCTCAACACCGAATATGCGAACACCCAGCAGCGGCAGCGCATCCTGCGTGACCTCGAACAGAATATGGAAGGCTACGCGGGCAGTGTCCGGCAGATTCTCAAGGTTGCCGGCAGCGGAAGGCTCGGCGGCGTACATGGCACGGTTGCACAGCGCATCACCGTGGAACCGCAGTACGGTACCGCGATTGAAACCGCACTCGGCGGCGCGCTGCAGAATCTCATCGTAGCGAATGAAGACACCGCAAAACGCTGCATCCGTTACCTCAAAGAGGTACGCGGCGGCAGAGCGACATTCCTGCCGTTGACAACGATCCGCGGCGGAAAGCTGCGCGAGCGGCTCGAGGGCATCGAAGGCTTTGTCGCGCTTGCCTGTGATCTTGTCGGGTTCGATGAGATTTACCGCAATGTCATGGAAAATCTGCTCGGACGCATTGCAGTCGCCGAGGATATCGACGCTGCTTCGCGCATCGCGAGACAGTTCCAGTATAAGTTCCGCATCGTCACGCTTGACGGTCAGGTTGTGCATGCGGGCGGTTCGTATTCCGGCGGTTCGGCTGCGAGATCGGCGGGCGTCATCACCCGTACCCACGAGATCGAGGAGACGAACGAAAAGCTGAAAACACTCGGCGAGCAGATGGAAACGCTCAAAGCCGATGCAGCAAAGCGCAAGGCGGAATGGGCAAAGCTGCTCACCGATATCGAGGGCGCACAGGCGCTCATCACGGAATATCAGGGGGAGCAGGCTGATCTGCAGCAGCAGCTCGCGGCGCTCAAAGTCCGTGCGGCATCCGACCGCGCATGGCAGGAGAATGAAGCCGAGCAGCGCGCCCGCCTGACCGAAAAGATCACACAGCTCGAACAATCCAAGGCGGAGGCGGAGAAAAAGCTTTCCGCGCTCGAATCCGAAATCAAAGAAGCTGCTGCAAAACTGCAGTCTGATTCGGAATCGCAGACCAAGCTGCAGAGCGAGCAGGCGATGCTCTCGCAGAACATCGCGGATCAGAAGATCAAGCAGGCGGAGCTCGCCAAGGATATCGAATCCGAGCGGCACCGCAGAATTACAATGGCGCAGACAATGGAGCAGGCTGCCGATCAGCGTGCAGCGGTTCAGGACAGCATCCGCGCCGAACAGAAGAATATTGCGGAGAAACAGTCCGCGATCAAAGACCTGACAGAAGGTCAGGATGCACGCCGCGCCGCGATCACCGATATGCAGAATGAGATCGGCAAGCTGCGCAGAATCCATGACGAAAAGGAAAAGCATACAAACGATATCCGCAAGGGCATGGACGGTTTGCGCGATGCAAGAGAAAAGCAGTCGCTGGAACGCACGCGCGTTGAGGAACGCAGAAACAATGTCCAGAAGGAGATCGACGATCTCGTGTTCCGCCTGCAGGATTCCTATGAGCTGACACGCTCGGAGGCGGAGGAGCAGGCAGAGCCGATCGAGAATGTCGGGGAGGCGGAAAAGCAGCTCAGCTCGCTGAAAAACCGCATCCGCGCGATCGGTTCGGTCAATGTCGCGGCGGTCGATGAGTACAAAGAGGTTTCGGAGCGCTACAGCTTCATGACCGGTCAGATCAAGGATATCGAGACCGCGAAAACCGAATTGGAACAGCTCATTGAACAGCTCACGAACGATATGTGCAAGATCTTCCAGGAGAGCTTCATCAAGATCAACCAGTATTTCGGTGAGATCTTTGTCGAGCTGTTCGGCGGCGGTTCCGCGTCGCTTGAGCTGACCGATCCGGAGCATATTCTGGAATCCGGCATTGAGATCAAAGTCGCGCCGCCCGGCAAGGTCATCAAGAATCTGATCTCGCTCTCCGGCGGTGAGCAGTCTTTTGTCGCGATCTGCATCTATTTTGCGATCCTGAAACTGCGTCCGGCGCCGTTCTGTATTCTGGATGAGATCGACGCGGCGCTCGACGAGGTCAATGTCCGCAAGTATGCGCAGTACCTCAAGCACTTCTTCGGGCAGGTGCAGTTCGTTGTTGTCACGCACAGACGCTCCGCAATGGACGAGGCAAATGTCCTCTACGGCGTCACCATGCAGGAGGACGGTGTTTCCAGATTGCTGCGGCTTGACCAGAACGGCGTTGCAATCACAGAATAAGGGGACAGCTTTCTGAAAGAAACCGTTACGCTGATTGGCGCTTTAGCAAAATGGAGGCGGGCACTGCCCGCGCAAATTGGATGCAGGCACAGCCAACTGTGATTGATTCAGGAACACATAATGAAGATATCAAACACAAAAAAGACCTTTAGCAAAATGGAGGCGGGCACTGCCCGCGCAAATTGGATGCAGGCACAGCCAACTGTGATTGATTCAGGAACACACAATGAAGATATCAAACACAAAAAAGACCTTTAGCAAAATGGAGGCGGGCACTGCCCGCTGCGCAGTGCATTATGTTTCCGGATCAGAACGGCAACATTGTCTGCCTGTTTTTTACCGATTTCGGCGATCCGTTCAAGTGCTTTCAGAGATGTCAGCAGATGATGCAGGAGTATTTGAACGCGAATGACACGTAACAGAAAGAAGATGACAGTACCATGGCAAAATATGTTTTGATGTTTAGTCCGGAGTATTTTGAGACAAGTCTCTGGTCCAAAAACCAAGCCGCGGATGATGCATTCGGCTGGGGACCGGTCGAATATGAAAAACTGCCGCTTTCCAAAGAGCTTGTCAAAATGCTGAAGATGTTTGACAACAATACGGTTGGAATCCTTGACTGGTCAGATCCCGGCAAAGGCGATATCCGTCCGCGGGACGAAGCAGAGGAACACTATCTGACCGGCGTGAAGCTCATGGAAATGGTGCGCGCAGAACTCGGCGATGAATTTGAGATCATAGACGGGCTCGCCTGGATCAAGCCAAAAAGCATGCGGGGCGAATCGAAATCTGATACAGAATAAGAAGGAGAAGCAGCATGGGTATTATTCAGAAAATCCGCGATGGACTGAAAAAAACGCGCGACAGCCTGATGAAGGGTCTGCGCCGGATGCTCGGTACGTTTACCAAGATCGACGAGGATCTCTTTGAACAGCTCGAGGAAACCATGATTATGGGCGACATGGGCGCGGATACCGCGATCCAGATCTGCGATCAGCTTCGGGACATGGTCAAGGAACGCGGCATCACCGATCCGAATGATATCATGGGACTGATTCAGGAGATCACAACCGGCATGCTCGGCGAGGATGAAGGGCTCGATCTTTCGACAAAGCCCTCGGTCATTCTCGTGATCGGCGTCAACGGTGCCGGCAAGACCACCACAATCGGCAAGCTCTGCCACCAGTTCAAGGACGAGGGCAAGCGCGTGCTCGTTGCGGCTGCGGATACCTTCCGTGCGGCGGCAATCGACCAGCTGCAGGTCTGGACGGACCGCTCGCAGACAGAGCTTGTGCGTCACGCAGAGGGCAGCGATCCGGCGGCGGTTGTCTTTGATGCGATCACCGCTGCAAAGGCACGCGGCTGCGATGTGGTCATCTGCGACACCGCAGGCAGACTTCACAACAAGAAGAATCTCATGCAGGAGCTCGCAAAAATCAACCGCATCATTGACCGCGAGGCGGAGGGCTGCGCAAAGGAATGCCTGCTCGTCCTCGATGCGACAACCGGTCAGAATGCGGTCAATCAGGCACGGCTCTTTCAGGAGGTTGCGCCGATCACCGGCATTGTGCTGACCAAACTCGACGGCACCGCAAAGGGCGGCATCGTCATTTCGATCAAGAATGAGCTCGGGATTCCGGTCAAGCTGATCGGCGTCGGCGAGGGCATCGACGATCTGCAGCCGTTCGAGGCAAAGAGCTTTATTGATGCGCTCTTTGACCGCGAGCTTGTCGCCTCGGAGGAGAAGCCCGCGGCAGATGCGGAGGAGACCGAAGATGCGGCTGAGGAGACCGGCGAGACAGATGAGGACATCACCGAGACTGTTGAGGATGTGACCGAGGACGTTACTGAAACGGTCGAGGATGCGACCGAGGATGTCACCGAGACGGTTGCGGATGTGGCTGAGGACGTCACTGAAACGGTTGAGGATGTGACCGAAGAAGTCACCGAGACGGTCGAGGATGCGGCTGAGGACGTCACCGAGACGGTTGAGGATGTGACCGAGGACGTTACCGAGACGGTCGGGAATGTGACAGAAGAAGTCACCGAGACCGTTGAAGATGCGGCTGAGAAAGTCGCTGAAACAGCCGAAGAAACCGCAGAACCGGAGCCGGAACCCGAGAAGAAGAAAAAAGGCTTCTTCAGCTTCTTCCGGCGCAAGAAATAACGGAGTGGCAAAAGATGAAACTGGTGCTTGCGACAAACAACAAAAACAAGCTGCGTGAAATCCGCGAAATGCTCGCAGATACGCAGATCGAAGTGCTCTCGCAGAAGGAGGTGGGCTTCGATGCGGATGCGGACGAGACCGGCAGCACCTTTGCGGAGAACGCTGCAATCAAGGCGGAATGCATCCGGCAGATGGCGAAAGCGCAGGGAATCTCCTGCTGCATTCTCGCGGATGACAGCGGGCTTGCCGTGGATGCGCTCGACGGTGCGCCGGGGGTATATTCCGCGCGCTGGGCAGGGGAGCATGCATCCGATGCTGACCTGATCGCAAAGCTGCTGCACGAGATGCGCGATGTCCCTGACGGCAGACGCGGCGCGCATTTTGCATGCGTGATGTGCCTGATCACGCCGGACGGGGAGGAGCATCTCTTTTCCGGCAAAGTCGAGGGCGAGATTCTGCGCGAAGTCCGCGGCAAAAACGGCTTCGGCTATGATCCGGTGTTCGGGTATCAGGGCAGATCGTTCGCGGAGATTCCCGCAGCGGAGAAAAACGCTGTCTCGCACCGGCACAATGCACTTATTCAGGTCACTGAATGGCTCAAACAGAATATGAAATGACAGGAGCATCAGGAAAATGATGTACAGAAGAATCTGCCCGAAATGCGGCAGCAATGATATCGTGATCGTGGACGGCTCTGCCGGAGCATACGGCTCAGGCAACAATATCATGACGGGCGGCACGATCTTTTCAGCGGTCAAGGTCGATCGCTATATCTGCGTGACCTGCGGCTTCACGGAGGAGTGGATCCGCAGAGAGGAGCTGGAAAAGCTCGCGCATTCCAAAAGATGGCACCGCTGAGAATCACAAAGGAGAATCACTATGCTGACAAGTAAACAGCGCGCACAGCTGCGCGGTCTTGCTTCGACAATGGAAAGCATCCTGACCGTCGGCAAGGGCGGCATGAGCGAACAGCTCATCAAGCAGGCTTCCGATGCGCTCAACAAGCGTGAACTCATCAAGGGCAATGTCCTCGAAACCTGTGAATATTCCGCAAGAGAAGCCGCTGAGCTCATCGCGAATGAGACCGGCGCAGAGGTCGTCTGCTCGATCGGCAACCGCTTTGTGCTTTACAAGCAGAATCCGAAGAAGCCGGTCATCGAGCTGGTTGACGGCAAGAAGAAAAAGAAATGAAGCGCAGGATCGGGCTGTTCGGCGGCAGCTTCAATCCGATTCACGTCGGGCATCTGCATCTGGCATGCGCCGTAAAAAAGGCGCTGAAGCTCGAGGGCGTTGTGCTCATGCCGACCGGTGAGGCACCGCACAAAAGCTCCGCCGAATACGCACCGGCTGCCGACCGGCTCGAAATGTGTCGGCTTGCGGCAGAGCCCTATCGCTGGATGCGCATTTCCGATTATGAAACCAACCGAAGCGGGAAAAGCTATACCGTGGAGACGCTGCGTGCGCTGACGGAGATGCATCCCGATACCGACTGGACGCTGATGATCGGCAGCGACATGCTGCTGAGCTTCCGGACATGGCGCGCGTGGCAGGAGATTCTGCGGCTTGCGGATATCTGCGCCGTCTCGAGAGAACGCGGCGATCTGCCTGCACTTTCGGAATATGCAGAGGGACTGAAAGCGGAATGCCCCAAAGCGGGAATCCGCGTGCTGACGGTTTCCGCAGTGCCGGTCTCCTCCACGCAGATTCGGCGGAATCTGCAGGAAAATGCCGATTGCTCTTGCCTTTTGCCGGAAAATGTAGTACAATATATTCGGGAGAAGCATTTGTATCTTCCGGATGTGAGGTGAAGTGTTTTGAGTAAAGCAGATCAGAATGAGCAGATCCGGAGTCTGACGGCGCTGCTGAAAGCACGGCTTTCCAAAAAACGGTTTACGCATTCTGTCAATGTTGCGCGCGCGGCATTCGCACTCGCGGAGCGCTGGGGCGCGGATACGCAGAAAGCTTATCTTGCCGGTCTGCTGCACGATTGCTGCAAGGAGCTGCCCTTCTCAGAGCAGGAGGAGCTCATGCGCGGCGGTCCGTTCGCAGTCAGTGAGACGGAGTGGCTCTGCAAGCCCGTCTGGCACGGCGTTGCAGCGGCGTCCTATATGCACGCAGAGCTTGGCATCGACGATATGGAGGTGCTCAGCGCTGCAAGATGGCATACTGTCGGGCATGCGAACATGACAAAGCTCGAGGAGATTGTCTATATGGCAGATCTGATCTCCGCCGACCGCACCTACCGTGACGTGGAACGATTCCGCAAAATGGCGCAGAACGATCTTGACAAGGCGATGCTCTGCGCATTTGAATGGGCAATCGAGAGCGTGCTCAAAAAGGAGACGCCCCTGCCCGTCACGACTGTTGAAGCGTATAATTTTTATCTGAAGAAAATGGCGGATCGCGACGCAAAGTTAAAATCCGCAGAGCACAAGAAATAACCCCGATTCTGATCAGATGTATTGGCAGCATCCGGTCAGGATTTGCATGTTCATTCGCAAAGGAGCTTTTTAACCGCATGGGTATTGAAGATACACAGGAGCACCGCCCCGTCAGGCGCAATCCGGACGGAGCACACAGCCGGCAGAGCAGCGGCAGAACGGTGCAGGGTGCGCCCCGCAGCCGTTATGCCGATGAGCGCAGACGCGCTACCCGTTCTGCTGCAAACCCGCAGCACGCACAGCATACAGAGCATGTGCAGCCGCAGCAGCACAGAGCATCACAGGCACATCACCACAGCGCACAGGCTGCCGCAGCAGCCAAAAAACAGCAGAACAGCAAACGCATCAAGATGGCACTTGCAGCACTTGCGGCACTGATTCTCATCATCATCCTGATGCTGCATCTGCCGCTGATTCCCTACACCACAATGGATCATCAGGGCAATGAGTCTACAATCAGAATCTCGCTGATGCAGAAATTCCGGAACTGGCAGCCCTTCCTTGAGATCGACGGCGAGCTGGAATCCAAAACCTATTCCATGGAGCCGAAAAAGGAGATCGAAGGCGTCAAGGACGGTCTGATTGATGACGGTCTCGACCTCGATCAGATTCAGGAGGGACAGTTCGGCGTGCTGTTCCTCGGCACGGATGAATCCCGTTCCAACACGGATGTCATCATGCTGGTGATGTTCGATATCCGCGGCAATGAGATCCACATTCTCCAGATCCCGCGCGATACCTTTGTTCCGGGCTACACCTCATTTGAGGCGGGCAAGCTCAACAGCGTCTATTCGCTCGGCAACCCGAACAAGACGCCGGTGCAGCGCGTTGTGGACTGCCTCGAAACACTGTACAAAGTCCCGATCGACCGCTATGTGACCACAAGCTGCAGCGATATCGCGGAAATCGTCGATATCATCGGCGGCGTCCCGATCGACATGCCGTATACGATCACCTATGAGGCGGACAAGATCATCAACGAGGGCAAGCAGGTGCTCAGCGGTCAGCAGGCGGAATGGATGGTTCGTTTCCGCCACGATTACACCGAGGGCGATATCGGCAGAATGAAGGCGCAGCGCATCTTTATGGCGGCTGCAATGGCAAAGGTCTGCGATATCAACAGCATCGAAATGCTCGGGTATATCAACAAGATCGTGGACAAAAAGCTCATCGGCTCGAATCTGACTGTCGATGAGATCAGCAAGCTTTCTGATTTCGCATCGTCGATCGGCATGGAAAAGATCACGATGCACATGCTGCCGGGCGAGGGCTATGATTACTATCCGCCGAACCCGCAGACAAACATCGACCATTATTCGGTCTGGCTGATGCACAAGCAGCCGGTGATTGATGTGCTCAACAAATATTTCCGTCCGTATTTTGAGTACGAGATGGATCTGCCGATCGCAGAGATGCTGACACCGGATCAGTACCGCAGCACGCTCTATGATGACGATATGACTGACTTCCAGCGTCTCGAAGACGGCGACACCTTCATGGGAAAGTAAAAGTCAGAAATGAGAATTGAATGGGCAATGCCCGCGAAAGGAGTGTTGAATATGACGACACAGGAAAAACTCGAAAAAATCGTGAAAATTCTGGACAGCAAAAAGGCTGAGGATATTCAGGTCATCGGCATCACGAACCTGACGATCATCGCAGACTATTTCATCATCGCAACCGGTACAAGTACCACGCAGGTCAAATCCCTCGCGGACGAGGTCGATTTCCAGCTCGGACAGGCAGGCGTGGAGCCGCGCGGCATCGAGGGCGTCAGAGCAGCAAACTGGATCGTCCTTGATTACGGCGACATCGTTGTGCATGTGTTCTACCGCGACACCAGAGCGGAGTATCAGCTCGAGCGCCTCTGGGCAGACGGCGAGCAGGTCGATATCTCGAACCTGCTGATTGATCCGCAGTGAGCAGCGAACTCCGCACGCCGCTTTCAAAAGGGCAGAAGCTCGGGCTTGCAATTGCGCTTTATCTTGTGATCAAGCCCGTGTTTAACCGGCTCGTGCTCGGCGGCGCTCTGGCACCGCTTGTCATCGGGCTTGCGGCGCTCATCTGCCTGTATTTCGGCGTCAAATGGAGCAACACCGTCATTGCGATTCTGCTCATGCTCGGCGCCTGCGCTTATATGCCGGAGAACATCAGACATCTCGGGTTCAACAGCTATCTGATCTATCTCATTGAGGGCATTGCGGATATGCTCTGCGCTGTTGTGCTCGCATTTCACCCCGATATCCGCAGACACTGCAAATTGTCAAATTAAGCGAAAGTGAGGCTTCTTTCTTATGCAGGAATACAATTTTTCCGCAGTCGAAAAAAAATGGCAGGATTACTGGGACGCACACCAGACCTTCCGCGCTGTGAACGGCTCTGATAAGCCGAAGTTCTATGCGCTCGTCGAGTTCCCGTATCCTTCCGGTCACGGTATGCATGTCGGTCACATCAAGGCGTATTCCGGTCTTGAGGTTGTCAGCAGAAAGCGCCGTCTGCAGGGCTACAATGTCCTGTTCCCGATCGGCTTTGATGCCTACGGTCTGCCGACAGAGAACACCGCGATCAAAACCGGTGTGCATCCGCGTCAGGTGACCGACGAGAACATCAAGAAGTTCACCGGTCAGCTCAAGCGCGTCGGCTTCTCCTTTGACTGGTCGCGCGTTGTCGATACAACCGATGAGGGCTATTACAAGTGGACGCAGTGGATCTTCCTCAAGATGTTCGAGCACGGACTGGTATTCCGCGATAAGACGATGGTCAACTACTGCCCTTCCTGCAAGGTTGTTCTCTCAAACGAGGATTCGCAGGGCGGCAAGTGCGATATCTGCCACAGCGATATCGTCCAGAAGACCAAGGAAGTCTGGTATCTCCGCATCACCAAGTATGCAGACAAGCTGCTTGAGGGTCTCGAGACCGTTGACTATCTGCCGAACATCAAGCTCCAGCAGGAGAACTGGATCGGCAAATCGACCGGTGCATTCGTCAACTTCAAAATCAAGGAGCAGGATGAGCAGCTCCGCATCTACACCACCCGTCCGGATACGCTCTACGGCGTGACCTTCATGGTCATGGCACCGGAGCACCCGATGATCCAGAAATACCGCGATGCCATCGCAAACATCGACGCACTGGACGCTTATAAGGCGGAGTGCGCAAAGAAAACCGAGTTCGAGCGCACCCAGCTCGTCAAGGATAAGACCGGCGTGAAGATCGAAGGTCTGACCGCGATCAACCCGCTGACCGGCAAGGAAATCCCGATTTACATCTCGGATTATGTCATGATGGGCTACGGCACCGGTGCGATCATGGCGGTTCCTGCACATGATACCCGTGACTACGAATTTGCAAAGAAATTCGGCATTGATATCATCGAGGTCATCAAGGGCGGCGACATCGAAAAGGAAGCCTACACCGGCGACGGCGAAATGGTCAATTCCGGTGAACTCAACGGCATCACGAACAAGAAGGACGCCATTGCAAAGGTGCTGACAGTCCTCAAGAAGATGGGCTGCGGCGAAGCAGGCGTGCAGTATAAGATGAAGGACTGGGCGTTCAACCGCCAGAGATACTGGGGCGAGCCGATTCCGCTCGTTCACTGCCCGAAGTGCGGCATTGTCGCAGTGCCCTATGAGGAACTGCCGCTCAGACTGCCGCCCGTCGAGAACTTTGAGCCGGGTACAGACGGCGAATCGCCGCTTGCAAAGCTCGATTCCTTTGTACAGTGCAAGTGCCCGAAGTGCGGCGGCGACGCAAAGCGCGAGACCGATACCATGCCGCAGTGGGCAGGTTCCTCGTGGTACTTCCTGCGCTACTGCGATCCGACAAATGACAAGGCGCTCGCAGATATGGATGCGCTCAAATACTGGATGCCGGTTGACTGGTACAACGGCGGCATGGAGCATGTCACGCGCCATATGATCTATTCGCGCTTCTGGCATAAGTTCCTCTATGACATCGGCGTTGTCCCGACACCGGAACCCTATGCAAAGCGTACCGCACAGGGACTCATCCTCGGTCCGGACGGCGACAAGATGTCCAAATCCAAGGGCAATGTCATTGATCCGAACGATGTTGTCGATCAGTACGGCGCGGATGTCCTGCGTCTCTATGTCCTGTTCATGGGCGACTACGAAAAGGCTGCACCGTGGAGCGAGGACAGCGTCAAGGGCTGCAAGCGCTTCCTTGACCGCATCTGGGCGCTGCAGGATATCGTTGTGGACGGCGACGGCTACAGCGAAAAGCTCATGACCGCAATGCACAAGACGATCCGCAAGGTCTCCGAGGATATCGAGAACCTGAAGTTCAACACCGCAATCGCAGCGATGATGACGCTCGTCAACCAGCTCTATGCAGCGGGCAGCATCACAAAGGGCGAATACCGCACGCTGCTGATTCTGCTCAATCCGTTTGCGCCGCATATGACGGAGGAGATCTTCGAGAAGCAGGGCTTCGGCATCCTCAATGAGCAGGCATGGGTTGATTATGATCCGGCACTCTGCGTTGAAGCTGAGGTCGAGATCGTTGCGCAGGTCTGCGGCAAGATCAAGGCAAAGCTCATGATTCCGCAGGGCGCAGATGAAGCGACGGTTGTCGCGCTCGCACTCAAGGATGAGAACATGCAGAAGGCGCTTGACGGAAAAACCATCCGCAAGCAGATTTATGTACAAAATAAGCTGGTGAATTTTGTTGCAAATTAACGAATTCCCGCCGGAATCTGTCTCTCATGCGAAATATGCTTGACAAATCGTATAAATTGTGGTACAATATACGTGTATTCAAATTTAGCTTATAAGGAGCATCTATAAGCAGATGCCTCTTTATAGATAGCCTCTGTCGTTGGACAAAGGGAGGGAAAAATTCGTGGCAGAAGTACGCGTTGGTAAGAACGAGTCCTTGGATACCGCTCTCAAGCGTTTCAAGCGTTCCTGCGCAAAAGACGGCGTCATCGCTGAGGTTCGCAAGCGCGAGCATTACGAGAAGCCTTCCGTAAAGCGTAAGAAGAAGTCTGAAGCAGCTCGTAAGCGCAAGTTCTGATTATCGTCCGGAGTCGTTCGCCATGCCGCTGCGCACTGCGCTTTGAGCAGGAGCGAGAAGTCCGATGCCCTGTATCTATCACATACGGGATTTGACGAAACAAGAAGAAATGCAGCATCGCAATTGCGGTGCTGCATTTTTATAGCTGATGTATCGAGCAGGTGTAAACCGAAAGTACCGGGCGGATATCACGCTTTTGACCTGTGCTGTCCTTTGCTCTCTGGGAAGAATAAATGCTGCGAAAAGCGCGCGGAGCCGACATGCTCTGCGCGCTTTGATTTGTTTGAAGTCATTGCATATAGTCCACGAGCGCCCCGATGATGCAGACAACAAAAATCAGCGAAAACACGATCCCCGAGATCAGCAGGAACCAGTAATTCCACGGCCGCTCTGCTGCCTCCTTGATTGCAACGGCGGTTTCCTTCGGGACGAGATACTGCGGCTGCTGCGGCATCGGCACGGATGCCATACTGTCGAGCATCTGCATGCTGCGGCGCAGCGGCTCGACTTCCGCTGCATGCCCCTCAGCCTCGGCTTTTTTGAAGAATGCATGCTCGCTGAGCAGCGTTTCCGGCGGATGCGGCACGGCGGCTTCTTCCGCAGACTGTGCGCCCTCCGGCACCAGAATCACAATATCCGTGCGCTTTTTATACTTGCGCGCCTTGCTGTTGTCCGTCTGAATCTTGTAGGTTCTGCCGTTTTCCGCGCGGACAATCAGCTCATAATACTTCCAGCCGGTGCGTCCGCCCCAGCCGGAATACTGATTCCATGAGAGCACCTCGGCACGCAGCTCCTCTGCATTTTTGAGCCTGTCAATGCGTAACCGGTAATGATGTGCGCCGTAAAAGCACAGCCCGATAATCAGGATAAATGCCCACATAATCTGTCTCCTTTATTCGACCAGCCCGAGAAACTGCTTCCAGTACATAATCCGCAGAACAGAATCGTTGATCTGCTCCTCGGAGATCATGCCGGATTCAACCGCGGAAACGATTGCATCCACCGAGCTGCCGTCATCGTGAAATGTTACAATGTCATTGCCTGCCAGTACCGCCGCAACAGCAGGATTCTGTCCGCCGGTATACTGACTGATTGCGCCCATGCCGAGATCATCGCTCATGATGACGCCCCAGAACCCGAAATCCTCGCGCAGGATGCGGTGTACCTCCGGCGAGAGGGATGCAGGCCGGTCGGCGTCCATGCATGTCACGATGTTGTGGCTGACCATGACGGCATCTGCGCCTGCTGCCAGCCCCGCGGCAAACGGCAGAAAGTCGCCCTCGGTGAAGGCGCTGTAATCGCGCGTATCATACGCCACGAACTGATGCGTGTCGATGCTGCCGCCGTAGCCGGGGAAGTGCTTGAGCACCGAGCCGAGCCGGTGCGCCTTCATCTCCGAGACAACAACCTCAGCGTAGTCCGCGGTTTCATGCGGATCAAGCCCGAATGTCCGTGCGTAGATGTAGTTTGAGGGATCGACCGGTACATCGCAGACCGGTCCCAGATTGACATTGACGCCGAGCGCAAGCAGCAGATCGGCTTTTTCGGCGGTATCACTGCGGAGCGCATCCCAGCCGCCCGCATCGTAGATCACGCGGCTGTTGCGGAACGGCGCCGAACGCAGCTGCGGATTCAGGCTGATGCGGTTGACCGGTCCGCCCTCCTCATCGACCGCGATCAGGACAGGCGTTTTTGCAGCCGCCTGCAGATTTGCAGTCATCTGCTGCACCTGCGCCGGTGATTTGCCGCTGAACGCGCCCGCAAACAGACACATCGCGCCGACACCGCGCTTGACCGCCGCAAGCGCCTCCGATTCGGTTGTTGCGCTGGACATCATCATCTGCGCCGCCTTTTCGCGCAGGCTCATCGCGCGGATGCGTTCGTAGATATCGCGCGGCTGCTGCGGCTCGGCCGCCGTGGTGGTCACGTTTTTTGTTGTGGTGGATTTGGCGGATGTGGTTTTCGGGGATGTTGTTCTGCCCGCCGTGGATTGGTGCGCGGACGTTGTGCCTGTACCGGTTGTGCCGCCGGAAACTGTTGTTCCGGTGACGCGCGGCTTCGTGACAGTCGGGGCAGGGGAGCCGCCGTCATGGTGTGTGATAATCTGCACGGTCTGTCCGCCGCCGGATTTTGCCTCTGTCCGCGTCTGTTTGGCGGTTCCGGTGGATACCGCGGATGCCGTCACGGTTTCTGCGGCGGTGGTGCGCGGCTTTTTTGTCAGTGTGGTGACGGTTTCTCCGGAGACGGATTCTGCGCCGGTGACGGTTATCTGTGCATCGGCTGCGGTGACAGGCGCCGTGGTATCGTTTTCGAGGATATCCTCAATTGCGGAGTGTTCCTCTGTCAGTGTGCCGCCGCAGGATGTCAGCAGCAGACAGCTCAGCGCGACGGCTGCCATGCGCGCGCGGCTCATGTTTCATCCTCCAGCAGCCCGAGCGACTGTTTCCAATAGAGAATCCGCAGAACCGAGGCGTCGATCTGTTCCTCGTCGATTGTGCCGTCGCGCACAGCGTCCGTGATCGCCTGCACGGAGCTGTCGAACTCTGCATAGCACAGCAGATCATTGCCTGCGAGCACCGCAGCGACCGCCGGATTCTGCCCGCCGGTAAACTGCGTAATTGCGTTCATATTGAGATCATCGGTGATAATTACGCCGCGAAATCCGCATTCCTCGCGCAGGATGCGGTGCACCTCCGGCGAGAGCGATGCAGGCTGCTCGCTGTCCATGCATTCGATGATGTTGTGCGTTACCATGACCGAATCCGCGCCCGCCTCCATGCCTGCGAGAAACGGCAGCAGGTCGCGCGATTCAAATTCAGCGTATTCTCTGCCGTCAAACGCCATGTTGAGGTGCGTGTCGGCACTGCCGCCGTATCCGGGGAAGTGCTTGAGTGTGCTGCCGAGCCGATGCTCCTTCATAATGCCGACAACGGTCGCCACATATTCCGAGACCTCGTCCGCATCGGTGCTGAAGCAGCGCGGATAGATGAAATCGCCCTCGCCGAACGGCACATCGCAGACCGGCGCGAGATTGACATTCAGCCCGAGATCAAGCAGAAAATCCGCCTTTTCATCGGTGTCGCTGCGAATCAGCTCCCAGCCGCCCTGATTGAACAGGAACCGCGGGCTCCAGAAGTTTGTCTCGCGAAGATTGGGATTGAGACTGACACGGCAGACCCCGCCGCCCTCCTCATCAACCGAGAGCAGCAGCGGGATATCGGCAGCCGCCTGAAAGCCCGCGGTCATGGCGCGAACCTCGTCAGCGGTCTTGCATGTAAACGGCTGCGCGAACAGACACAGTCCGCCCGCACCGTTTGCGCAGACATAATCCCCGACGGTTTGATCCGTGCAGCCGACCAGCATCATCTGCGCCGCCTTCTGCTCAAGCGTCATCGAATCCAGCAGATCAATGAGCTGCGGATCATCGGGCGGTGTGTATACATTGGTGGTTGTGGTGGTGACGGTGGTCTCGGTTGTGGTCAGCGCTCCCTCGGGATATTCGATCACGCGCGAGTCATCCGTCATCGGCGCAATCGCCTCGCCGAGATCACAGCTGCAAAGGATTGCCATGCAGGCTGCGGGCAGCAGCATCAGCGGCAGTTTCCAAAAATCTTTCATCATGTTTCTGTTCCTGTAAAGCGCAGAACCGGCATGCAAAAAGTTACATGCCGGATCGTGTGTGTTCAGATTCTGATCGTATGCAGCTCAGTTTTTGAGGCTCTGCATCGGGGCAGGGATTCTGCCGCCGCGCGCGATGAATTTATCCGCGCTCTCACGCCGCACCGGCATGACAGGACCGACACCGAACAGACCGCCGAAATCGAGCTCCTCGCCCTCTTTCTTGCCGATCGCCGGAATCACGCGGACAGCGGTTGTCTTGCTGTTGACCATACCGATCGCGGCTTCATCCGCGATAATTGCAGAGATGGTCGAGGCAGGCGTATCACCCGGAATGACGATCATATCGAGACCGACCGAGCAGACGGCGGTCATCGCTTCGAGCTTTTCGATCGAGAGCACGCCGGAGTTTGCCGCGTCGATCATGCCGGCATCCTCAGAGACCGGAATGAAAGCGCCGGAAAGTCCGCCGACACTCGAGGACGCCATGACGCCGCCCTTCTTGACAGCATCGTTGAGCAGCGCGAGCGCCGCGGTTGTGCCGTGCATGCCGCAGACAGAGAGACCCATGCCCTCAAGGATATGTGCCACGCTGTCGCCGACTGCGGGTGTCGGGGCAAGCGAGAGATCGACAATGCCGAACGGGACACCGAGCATCTTGGATGCGCGTGTGCCGACGAGTTGACCCATTCTCGTGATCTTGAACGCGGTGCGCTTGATGATGTTCGCGAGCTCGTCGATTGTAGCATCCGGATATTTTTCGATTGCCGCACGGACAACGCCCGGTCCGGAGACGCCGACATGGACTTCGCAGTCCGGCTCACCGACGCCGTGGAATGCGCCCGCCATAAAGGGGTTATCCTCCGGCGCATTGCAGAGCACAACGAGCTTTGCAGGACCGAAGCACTGGTGATCTGCGGTCAGCTCGGCGGATTCGCGGACGATCTCGCCCATGAGCTTCACGGCATCCATATTGATGCCCGCCTTGGTCGAGCCGACATTGACCGATGCGCAAAGATTCGAGGTCTCAGCGAGTGCCTGCGGGATTGCGCGGATCAGCGCCTCATCACCGGCAGAGAATCCCTTGTGAACGAGCGCGGAAAATCCGCCGATAAAGTTGACGCCGGTGGTCTCCGCAGCACGCTGCAGCGTTCTTGCGAGCAGCACGGGATCGCCGCCTCTTGTCGCGCTGACGAGCATCGCGGCAGGGGTGATCGAAATGCGCTTGTTGATGATCGGGATGCCGTATTCGGTTTCGATCTGCTGACCGGTTGCGACCAGCTTTTCCGCCTTGCGCGTGATCTTTTCATAGACGCGGTCGCAGACGGTGTTCATATCCTCCGCACAGCAATCCAGAAGCGAAATGCCCATCGTAATGGTACGGATGTCGAGGCATTCATCCTGAATCATGCGGATCGTTTCGAGTATATCAGAGGTATTGAGCATAGTTTCCTCCCTAAATCAGATGCGGTGCATGGAATTGAAGATATCCTCGTGCATGACGTGGATCGAGAGACCGAGCTCCTTGCCGAGCGCAGTCAGCGCCTCGGAGAGCTCAGAGAATTCACAGCTGATGCCGCGGATATCGACGAGCATGAACATCGCAAACAGATCCTGCAGCACGCTCTGCGTAACCTCAATGACATTGGCGTTTTTCTCTGCACAGATGCCGCTGACCTTGTGCAGGATGCCGACGGTATCGTGACCGATGACTGTAATAACTGCTTTCATACGGAAGCCTCCATCTAAAAAATCTGGTTTTCCGGTTCATGACCGGAGCATACTCTATTATTATATCACATTCTCCCGCAAAACACAAGAGCGCGAGCGAAATTAGAAATGAGAAATTGTTTTAAAGTGAGAAATTAGAAATGAGAAATTAGAAATTGCGGTATGCGCTTCGCCGCAGCGGCGGATTTGAAATAGAGAGGAGTGAGAAGATAGGAGTGAGGAGTTGCGGTATGCGCTTCGCGCATGATCTTATAAATATTCCTTGGTCAGCTATGGTAAAATTGAATGCAGGCTCAGCCAACTTCGATTGATTCAGGAACACAAAATGAAGATATCAAACACAAAAAAGACCTTTAGCAAAATGGAAGCGGGCACTGCCCGCGCAAATTGGAGGCGGGTGCTGCCCGCTGCGATTGATTCAGGAACACACAATGAAGCCAGCAAACACAAAAAAGACCTTTAGCAATATGGAGGCGGGTACTGCCCGCTGCGATTGATTCATGGACACAAGATGAAACCAGCAAACACAAAACAGACCTTTAGCAAAATGGATGCGGGCACTGCCCGCCACTGCGCGGCGGCTTGCATTTTGCAGGCAGTTGTGTTATAATAAAACAAAATCCGTTTTGACACCGGTTTGCTCTGAAATAATCCTGACAAGGGCAAACAGCTTTCCTGTCAGCTCAATGCGGCTGTATTCAAAAAGGGATACAAGAAGCAGCGCACGACATGACCGGCGTGCTTTCGGTCACAGATCATACAGGGGGAATTCATATGAAACAAAACAGAACAATCTGCGCGGTGCTGCTTGCACTGACCGTGTGTGCCGGAATGACTGCCTGCAGTCAGAGCAGCCGTGCGGAATCCGGCAGCGCGGAATCTGCTGCGGAAACTGCAGAATCGTCTTCCGCCGCTGTTGACAAGGCAGCAAGACCGACCGCGGACGGCATCTATATCTCAAAGGAGGGCGTGCTCAAAGTACCCGAGGAGATCACGCTGAAAGACACAAAAGCGACCGTCAGCAAGGAGCAGGATTCCGAAGGCGATTACCGCATTCAGGCGGTGACCGGCGAGATTGAGGGCGTGACCTATACGATCAGTGAAGCGGGCGTTGTGCCGGCGACCTATGTGCGCGTGCTGAACGATCACGATAACGCCTATATGTTCGGCGTATCGGGACATGCCGTTGCCGCAGAGCTCTTTGAGGACGGCTCCGCGAATTATGTCATCAACATCTCATCCGAGCAGTGCATCTGGCTGAATGTCGCGGCGGAGGGGCTTGATGCCAAAGAGGCAAAGCGCCGGTTCGAGAAGCAGTTTTCGGAGACCGCCGAGCTCTATGACACGCTGATCACCGATTTTATCAGCGCTTCGGAAATCGCGTGGGACGATGCCCGTGCCGAAGACTGACCAGATATCCGTTTATGAAAAGATCAGGGCTTCGTGCCCTGCTTTTGTTTGGAGTATTCGGCAGTGACAAACGTGAATCGGAGCTTTCACAAAACTGTCACAAAAGAGACGTATAATGATAAACACATTTCATTTTTTTGGAGGACTGCATGATTGCAAAACGCATGAT
Organism: Oscillospiraceae bacterium; assembly: GCA_017523995.1. Next base: position 63,487 of record JAFWUX010000234.1, read on the forward strand.
CGGCGTCCTGACAGCCGCTGTACTGTGCAGTACGGCGCTGCTCAGCTTTCCGGATCAGACCATCGCTCCGCTGCGTGCAAAAGCCGCGGACGGCAGACTTTATAATCAGTGGGATCCGAAATGGCAGGAATATACATGGGACGGCTACGCAAAAACCGGCAACTCAATGTACACCTCTGCCTGCGGCATCTTTTCATTCTGCAACGCGATCTACGCGCTCAACAGCATCGAGCCGGATGCGGTTGAAGTTGCGCAGTGGGCGTATGAGATCAAGGCGTTCCGTCCGGGCGGCGGCGGCACCTACCGCGATCTGCTCTATGCAAACATCGAGCAGAAATTCGGCGAGAAATTCCACTTCACGCTCGGCAAGGAATATTTCGGCACTGTGACGCAGCCTGCCGCGATCGAGCATCTCAAATCCGGCGGCGTGATTGTCCTGCATGTGCCGGGACATTTCATCGCGGTCACCGGCTACAACGAGCAGAATCAGACGTATCATGTCATTGAAAGCGCGGTCTCGGACAGCCGCGGTCTTGCGCCGGACAGCTGGGTCTCCGGCGAAAAGCTCAGCACCGGAAAGACCAAAGGCGCGTGGTACATTCTGCTTTCCAATACGGCGGCGCCCTCGCGCGCAGCGGTCAGTCTGGAAAGCGGCATCGACTACGCGGGCGCAAATGAGGAAATCGACTTTGCTCTCGACAGCGACACGCGCAACACCTTTGCGCTCGGCATCAACGATATGGAAGGCAGCCGTCTCGAGACAATTTATACACACGATTATGCATTGTCCTCGCGGCAGCATATCAAAAAGCAGCTGCCCGCCGGCGATTACTCCTGCTATGTGACTGCCGGCAATGCGTTCGGCATGCTCGACAGTCCCGATTTCGTGTTCCATGTCTATGAAGGCGCACCGGAGAAAGCAGAATTTTCCGTATCTGCGACGAAAACAGAGACCGGCAAGCCGCTCGAGCTCACGCTTTCCGGCAATCTCTCAACGGAGCAGAATGTCACGATTCAGCGCGCCGGCAAGGATTTTGAAAGTCTGCACAGGGTGCGCGTTCTCAAGGATACATCCGCGGTCGATACATGGACACCGACACTGCCGGGCGAATATACATTCACGCCGGAGATCGCGAACAGCTACGGTGCCCTGCATCCGGATGCTGTTTCGGTGACGGTCACCGGTGATGTCCCGCTGACATTCGATGCAAACGGCGGCACCGCTGCAGATGCGCCGGAAACCGCATACTATCTGGATACCTACGGCACGCTTCCGACGCCGCAGCGCAGCTGGTGGCAGTTCGAGGGCTGGTATACGGAGAAGGAGGGCGGCGAACAGATTACCGCGAAATCGAAGGTCACCAATCCCGATGCGCACACGCTCTATGCGCACTGGAGCAAGATCTACCAGAAGGGCGATGTCAACGTGGACGATGTGATCGACAGCTCCGATGCGCAGACCGTCCTGCGGCAGTATCTTGCATCGCTGACCGGCAACCCCGCGGAGCAGCTTGATCCGAATGCCGCAGCGCTCGCCGATATCGACGGCAGCGGCGCGCTTTCGCTGGAGGATGCGCAGCTCATTCTGCTCTACTATGTGCGGAATACAATCGCGAAGAATCCGACGGACTGGGAGGCGCTTGCCGCCGCCGCGACCACAACTGAGCCCACAACAACAACCGTCACCACAACCACCGCGACTACAACGAAATCCACAACCACCACAACAAAGCCTGTGACCACAAAACCCGTCACCACCACAACAAAGCCTGTGACCACAAAACCCGTCACTACCACAACAAAGCCTGTGACCACAAAACCCGTCACCACAACGGAAAAGCCCGTGACTACAAAACCCGTCACCACAACGGCAAAGGCCGTGACTACAAAACCCGTCACAACAACAACAGAGCCCGTGACCACAAAGCCGGTCACCACCACGGCAAAGCCCGTGACCACAAAGCCCGTCACCACAACGGCAAAGCCCGTGACCACAAAACCGGTCACTACCACAACAACAGAGCCCGTGACCGCGAAACCGGTCACAACCGTGATATAACGAAAGCCGCTTCGATCTGCATGCCGGATCGGAGCGGCTTGTATATTATACCAGAAATCAGAATAAAATGTGTGATTCTTTCATGAAACGTATAAATTGAATTCGATAACTTGAAAAGCGGAGCATTTTGTGCTATAATCAAAATTGATATTCTGGACGGAATATCAAGGACATTGACTGCAAGGAGGATAAACATGAAGAGACTATTCGCATTTCTGACATCTGTGACGCTGCTGCTTTCCTACAGCAGCGGATTCCTGCCGGAGCACGGGGCGCGGGCAGGTGCCGCGCTGACTGCATATGCTGCGGACGCAGGAACCGAGGCATCATCCGGTGAATGCGGCGCCGTCCCCGGCACCGTGACATGGGAGTATGACGGAAACGGCACCCTGACGATTTCCGGCAGCGGTGCAATGGCGAATTACGACTATAGCAATTACGCACCGTGGTATTCAAACCAATTCTACTACAACATCAAAAAGGTTGTGATCAATGAGGGCGTAACCAGCATCGGTGATCAGGCATTCTATTTCTGCCGCGAGCTGGAGGAGATCACCCTGCCGGAAAGCCTGACAAGTATCGGAAAAAGTGCTTTTGATTACTGCAAAAAACTGAAAAGCCTTTCGATCCCTGCCGGTGTGAGCAAGATCGGCGAGTATGCATTTGAGGATACCGATGCACTGGAAAGCATTTCGGTTGCAGCCGGAAATGCGGATTACTGTGCAATAGACAACGTGCTCTTTGATAAGGCGCAGAAAACCCTGATCTGCTATCCGCCGAAGAAAGCGGGCACTGCGTATGTCATCCCTGAAACGGTGGAAATTGTTGGCAACAGAGCTTTTGAAGGATGCAAAAGCCTGACTGCCGTCACGATTCCGGAGAGTGTGACGAACATCCACGCTTATGCATTCCGGAACTGCACCGCGCTGACGGGGGTCAAGCTGCCCTCGAAACTGACGGCGATTTATGGCAGAGCATTTCAGAATTGTGAAAGCCTGACAGAAATCGCCATTCCGGATACTGTGAACAAAATAGAAACAGCCGTGTTTGCAGGCTGCAAGAATCTTGCAAAGATCACGGTCGGTGCAAACAATGAAAAGTTCTGCGCAGTTGACAGTGTGCTGTTTACAAAGGACATGAGCAGACTGCTGTGCTATGCGCCTGCGAAAGCAGAAACCTCATATGTGATTCCGGATACTGTGACGGAGATAGAGACTTACGCATTCTCGTATACCCGCAATCTGACAGAGCTTACGATTCCGGACAGTGTGACAAAAATCTATGGCTACGCATTTGCTTACAGTGAAAAACTTGCAAAAGCTGCCATTCCTGCAAGCATCAGCGCTTACAGCAGCGATTTGTTCTATCATTGCGCAGGCTTGACGGAGTACACGATTCCGGACGGCGTGAAGGAAATCCCGTCCTATATGTTCGGATACTGCGAAAATCTGAAAAAGGTGACCATTCCGGAAAGTGTGATAAAGATCGGCTACGATGCGTTTAATCACTGCAGCAGTCTGGAAGAAATTACCATTCCGGAGAGTGTGTCTTCCATCGGCAGCTATGCATTTTCTTACTGCACTTCGCTGAAAGAAGCTGTTGTACCGGACGCTGTGGAGAAGCTTGAAAGCAGCGTGTTCGCATATTGCAAAGCACTGGAAGCTGTCACGATCAAGAATCCAGAGTGCGAAATTTATGATGACAAGAACACAATTGCCGAGCAGGCTGTGATTTACGGCGCTGCAGGCTCCACCGCGCAGGCATATGCCGAAAAGTATGGGCGCGAGTTTATGGAGATCGGTCAGACCGTGCTGCCTGCGGCATCCGGCACCTTCGGCGAAAATGACTGCCTCAAGTGGGAGTATGACGGCAGCGGTACCCTGACAATCTCCGGCGAAGGCTATGTGCCCACCTATGAACCCTATTTGAGTTCGCCCGTAAGAGAGGTGCCGTGGAAACGCTATAAAAGAGTGATCGAACATGTTGTGATTGCTGATGGCGTGAAAGGCATCGGACAGTATGCGTTCTACAAGTGCTCCAAAATGAAGGATATCTCGCTGCCGGATTCGGTGGATGGATTTGGCCCCGGCTGCTTTGAAGGCTGTGCAAGCCTGCAGAAAATTGTGCTTCCGGCAGGTGTCAAGGAGTTAGATTCGTCTTCATTGTTCCGCGGGTGTACCAGCCTTGTCAGCATTGAAGCAGCCGCAAATCATCCGGAATTCAGCTCCAAAGACGGCTTGCTCTATAATAAGGATATGACAAAGCTGGTGCGTTATCCGGTCGGCAAGGCAGTCGGCAAGGTGACACTTCCGGAAGGTATCACTGTATGTGATAAATATACATTTGCGGACTGTACAGAGATGCAGACACTCCGGCTGCCGGACAGCATGATAGATGTTGGAGTCAATTTCAGCACATTTTATGATTGTGACAAGCTGACTGCATTTGAAGTCGGGGAGAACAATGAAAAACTGCGTGCGATTGACGGTGTTCTGTTCTCGAAAGACGGAAAGGTGCTTTGTGCTTATCCGACTGGCAGAGAGGGCACTTATGTAGTTCCGGACGGTACAACCGGCATTGCTCCGGATGCATTCGCAAATTGTGAAAAGCTCACCGAAGTTTCATTCCCTGATACTGTATCCTTTACTATTTGGGATTCTTCTGTGCTCTCGGGTTGCAGCGCTCTGACATCTGTCAGGCTCCCTGCCGGACTGAGCGTGATTCCCAGATCATTCTTTAGCGGACTCCGCAGCCTGCAATCAGTTACAATCCCCGATACTGTGAAGGTAATAGGACCTTATGCATTTTATGAAACCCGTTTGAGGAGCATCAATATCCCGAACAGTGTGTATTACATTGATGAACATGCATTCTATGATTGCGACGTGCTGACATCTATTACACTTCCCGGCAGCATCGGCACGTTTAATGCATACAAGATTTTCGGCTATGGTATTGACAAGCGTTCCTTTACGCTTCTGAACCCGTACTGCGTTATCGAAGGCGATTATAAGTTTGCTTCGCTTTCCGGCTATAAAGGCTCAACTGCGGAAAAATATGCTGCAGAGCATGATATTCCGTTTACTGCACTGGAAGGCGATATTCCGGAGATCATTGCTTCGGGTGACTGCAGCGACAAAGACAGCAATGTCAAATGGTCGCTGAGCAAGGATCATGAGCTGACGTTCAGCGGTACAGGCAACATGCATATTGAATTTTATGTTCCTATGGGACCGTCACCGTGGAGTGAGTCCGGCACCCAGATCACGCATATCACGTTTGGCAAAGATGTGAAAAATATCGCGAGCGATTTGTTCTATAAGCTGAATGATGTTGTGCAGGTCACAGTCTGGAATCCGAAAATGTATATGGGCGAGGATTATTATTCATCTGTTTCGATGCCGGAGAATGTTGTGATCTACGGCTACGAGGACTCCACCGCGCATGATTACGCAAATAAAAAAAATCTGAAATTTGTCGCGCTGGAAGGCAACCCGCCGCGCATCACCACACCCCCTGTGCAGGAAACAACAACCACCACAACCACCACAACAACTGCTGTCACAACCACCACCGTTCCGGTCACCACGGTTGCGGTTCCTGTGACCACAGCGCCCTCCGGAGCGAATGTGATTTCCGGCGAATGCGGCGCAGAGGGCAGCAATGTCAAGTGGACGCTGAGTGACGGCGTGCTGACAATCAGCGGCACGGGCGCAATGCAGGATTTCAATGAAGTCATACTCCAGTGGTGGTATGACTCCAAATTAGTGAAGAATGTTATCATTGAGGATGGTGTAACAAGCATCGGAAAACATGCGTTCGAGGATTGCGAAAACCTCGAATCCGTTGTCATTCCGGACAGTGTGGAAACGATCGGAAACTCTGCATTCAAACACTGCACAAAGTTGACGGAGATTTCGATTCCGGCTAGTGTGAAAAACATGGATTTTGCATCAGTGTTTGAAAACTGCTACGTTCTGACCAAAATTGAAGTTGATGCGAAGAATCCGAATTTCGCCTCCAAGGACGGTGTTGCCTTCTCGAAGGATATGACAGAGCTGATCTTCTGTCCGCACGATAAAGAGGGAGATGCATATGTGATTCCGGACAGCGTGAAGATAATTCAGGAAAGGGCATTCTATAACATCCATTATTTAACAGAAATTACAATACCGGAAGGCGTAGTCAGCATTGGAGATCATGCATTCGGAAATACGATGAAGCTGAAAACCGTTTTTATTCCGAACAGTGTGACCAATATCGGAATAGAAGCATTCCATGCCAGTCAGGCACTGACCGAAATAACGGTCGGAGAGGAAAATCCGAATTATTGTTCGGCAGACGGCGTGCTGTATTCCAAGGACAAAACAGAGTTGATTTCGTATCCTGCTGTAAAGGAAGGAACGGAGTATACAATTCCGGACGGTGTGAAAACGATTTCATACGGTGCATTCTATCGTGCGAAAAATCTGACTAAAGTTGAAGTTCCGGACAGTGTGACAGAAATCAAGAGCATAGCATTCTGTTCAAGCGGCGTTCTGACAGAAATCGCTGTCGGAGAGCATAATCCGAATTATTGTTCGGTAGACGGTGTGCTCTATTCCAAAGACCGGACGAATCTGATCACGTATCCGAACGGAAAAGAGGATACTGCTTATACGGTTCCTGAAAACACAACGAAGATTTTAGCTGCAGCATTCGGGAATGTCAAAAAAATGACAGAAATCACGATTAAAAATCCGGATTGTGATATTTATGATCTCAGCAGCACGCTTCCTGCAAAAGCTGTGATCCGCGGCTATGCGAACTCCACAGCACAGGCATACGCAAAGAAATATAACCGCACATTTGAGCTGTTGGAAGGCGAGCCGCCTGTGATCACCACCACCGCTGTCACGACAACAACTACCACCACAACCACGGTTCCTGTGACCACAGCGCCCTCCGGAGAGAATGTGCTTTCCGGCGAATGCGGCGCAGAGGGCAGCAATGTCAAGTGGACGCTGAGTGACGGCGTGCTGACAATCAGCGGCACGGGCGCAATGAAGGATTACAACTTTTCAAGTTCCCCGTGGTACTACTCCTCAAAGGTGAAGCAGGTCATCATTGAGGACGGCGTAACGCATATCGGTACATATGTGTTCAGGGACTGCAAATATCTCGAATCCGTTGCCATTCCGGACAGCGTAGAAAGCATTGGAGCAGATGCTTTTAATGGATGCAACAAGCTGACGGAGATTATGATTCCGGCAAGCGTGACAAGTATGGACGCCGGAAATGTATTCTATGCCTGTGGCGGTCTTACAAAAATTGAGGCTGCAGCGGAAAATCCGAACTTTGTCGCCAAAGACGGTGTGCTTTTCTCGAAGGACATGACAGAACTGCTCCGGTATCCGGCTGCAAAAGAAGGCACATCCTATGTGATTCCGGACAGCGTGAAAACAATCAGAAAATATGCATGTATGGGTGCCAAAAAGCTGACGGAGATTACACTGCCGGACGGACTGGAAAGCATCGAAGGCGGTGCATTCTTCCATGCCTCCGCTCTGAAAGCAGTCTCCGTTCCGGACACTGTGACAAACATCGAAGCCGGCGCATTTCAGTCGTGCATGGCGCTGACGGAAATAGCTGTCGGAGAGAAGAATTCGAAATATTGCTCGGAAAACGGCGTTCTGTATTCCAAGGACAAAACTGTGATTGTTGCGTATCCGGCAGCAAAGGAAGGAACAGAATATACGATTTCGGACGGCGTTACAACGATTGCAAAGGACGCATTCTGTAATGCAGATAATCTGAACAAGATTACGATTCCGGACGGTGTGACAACAATTGAATCATCTGCGTTTTATGATTTGAATAATCTGACTGCAATCGCGATTCCGGAGGGTGCAGAAACGATTGGAAGCTATGCGTTTTCATATTGCAAAAAGCTGACAGAAGTTACACTGCCGGATAGCCTGACAGAGATCGGATCTATGGCTTTCTATTATTGCAGTAATCTGGAAACAATCACAGTGAAAAACCCGAATTGCAAATTCTATGACGACGACTCAACAATTTACGAGAACGCTGTGATCCGCGGCTATGCGAACTCCACAGCACAGGCTTACGCTGAGAAGTATAACCGTACATTTGAACTGCTGGAAGGTGAGCCGCCTGTGATCACCACCACTGCTGTCACGACAACATCTACCACCACAACAACAACTACTACCACCACAACCACGGTTCCGGTTACTATAACCACGGTTCCGGTCACAACAACAACCGTTCCTGTTACCACAACAGAACCGATCGTCACAACCACGGCGCCGGAGCAGCCGGCATACAAGACCGTTGCTTTCGACAAGGAAACCGGCACGCTGACGCTGAAAGGCGAGCTCGATGCAGAGGAGGTCAAGGCATTTGCAAAGGACGAGAACGTAAAAGAAATCGTTGCAGATGAAGGCACTGTTCTTCCGGCAGACTGCTACGATCTGTTCAGCGAATCCAAAGCTGAGCGCATTGATCTTTCCAAGGCGGACAGCTCCAAGGTCACCAATATGACTGCGATGTTCTATAAATGCTCAAATCTCAGTTCTGTCGATCTTTCCGGCTTTGATACAACAAATCTCAAATATATGGGAGATATGTTCCATCATTGTGAGAATCTGACAACTGTGGATCTCTCCGGCTTCGACACTTCACAGGTAACGGATCTGGCATGGCTGTTTGCCGATTGCCCCAAGCTGACTGAAATAGATGTTACAAACTTTGACACTTCAAATGCGGAAATGATTCAGGGAATGTTCTCCGGCTGCAAGAGTCTGACGAAAGTGGATGTTTCCAACTTTGATACTTCCAAAGTGACCTATCTGGTAAATATGTTCGATGACTGCACCAGTCTGACAGAACTGGATCTCTCCAGCTTCAACACGAAAAATGTAATCGAAATGCTGGAGATGTTTGAGGGTTGCGAGAATCTGAAGAAAATCATTGTATCACCTGATTTTACTATGGATGCCTGCACAAAATCCGCCGACATGTTTAACAAGTGCACCGCACTGGTCGGCGGCAGCGGCACAACCTACAGCGCAGACCACACCGACGGCGAATACGCACGCATTGACACCGCAGATGCACCGGGATACTTCACTTTGAAGGATGCACCGGAGCATCCGCCTGTCTCCGACGTCACAACCGGTGATGTCAGCGGCGACGGCGTGATCGACAACCGCGACGCAATGAGCCTGATCCGCTTTGTCAACGGCTGGGATAACATCAGCCTTGATGAAAAGGCAGCCGATATCGACGGCGACGGCGAGGTCTCCGCAAAGGATGCCATGATCATCGTGCGCTATGTCAACGGCTGGGAGGGCTACGATAAGTATTTTAAGTAAGCCCGAATCCCAATCACGAAATCCGCTCCGATGCAGCCCATTGGAGCGGATTTTTTCTGTTGATGATGTGTTTCCGATAGATTGGATGATGTGTCTCCGACGGATCAAAAATGGGGCGCTGCCCCATACCCCGCTTAAGGGCTGCCAGCCCTTAAGAATCCCATTTTAATATGATGATATGGAAAAGCCGCTCAATAAACGCATTACGCAGAATTGAGCGGCTTTCTTTTATCCACAAATAAACATGGGGTCTGGGGATCATATCCCCGGCAGGGGTTTGGGGACGGCGTCCCCATTCTAAATCCATCGGAGATACCTTATTCACTCCACCGCGCGGATTTGTTCGACGAGCGGTTCCTTCTGCATATTGCGCAGCGGGATGATCGACGCCGCGAGCGCGCAGAAAAACGCGAAGATGCTTGCGATCCAAACCTTTGCGATCACTTCGAGCGTCAGCATAATGAAGCCTTGCACATCACCGCCCAGCTCCATGAGTCCGAGCATATTGTATGTGCCGCAGCCGAGCACCACGCTGAGCAGCGTTGCGGCAACCCCCGCCCAGAGCGCAAACTGCAGGCATTCAATAACCGCAAGCCGGTACATCTGCCCGCGCGTCATGCCGATGCACTGCATTGCGGCAAGTTCGCTCTTGCGGTTGAGGATGCCCGTCGAGACGATGTTGACCATGTTGACAATCGCGATCAGTGCGATGAGCACGAGCAGGAACGTCAGCCCGATATGCAGCGCCGAGAGCGTTGTGCGGATTCTTTTCATCATAGCGTAATTATCCACGGAGCCGTATGCTTCATCATTCTCTGTGAAGTAGCCGAATGTCTCCTTGTGATCGGTCAGATACTGCTTTGCAGCCGGATACTGGTCATCCGAAACAAGATTGCAGCAGAACCAGTTCGTCAAAGTAAATTTGGAATACGGACCGAATTTTTCCCAGTCTCCGTTACACCACGTATCATCTGTCAGAATCAGAAAGAGCATCTTGTGCTTTTCATCTGTGCTGTCATCAGAATAGAGAGGTATATTTTCTGTCTGCTCAAATGTACCTGCAATCGGGAACACAGCCGTTTCGTCGAACATTTCATAGAATACGGCATCCTCCGGCGCGAGCTTGTCGGAGTAATCGCGCATAAGGCTGTAAGCATTGCCTTTATTTTCCGCCTTCAGGCTGCGTCTGCCGTCCTCGAACTCTTTTTCGTTCTTCGGGTTTTCCTTGATGAGCGCTTCCTTTGCTTCCTCATAGCGCCTGAGATATTCCTCTCTGGTGATCTCCTGCGAGCGCCGGATGTCGAGCGTCATTTCTTTGATGTCACCGCTGAAACCGTAATCCGCACCGTTGACCAGAATCGCCTTGCCGGATTTTGTCAGCTCGTCATAGCTGATCTCCGGCTTTTCCCCGAAGATGCGCTGGTAGGTAAAGCGGCTGACATAATAGATCGAAATCGTGCGCTCGTCATCGACTTCCTTGCCGTCCTCATGGATTTTCACTGTTTTGCGCATCTTGTGGTCAAAATTTGTGAAATAGCCCGTATCTTCGAGCATTTTGATGCATTCGCGGAATGCCGTCGGGGACTGCGCAATTTTCTCCTGATCCAGATTTGTTTCCAGAGAAAAATCCGGGCTTAAATTGCCAAATTCATCAAAGTTCAGGAAGATGCTTTGTATGGAGATCTCCATCTGATGCAGGATCGAGGAGACCGAGGCAAAGAGCGTCAGCGAGAGTGTCAGCGAAAGCACGGTGATGATAAAGCGCTTGCGGTTGCGGCGTGCGTTTCGCGAAGCGAGCTTGCCTGTCCAGCCGAAAATCAGCGAGAGGAATGTATGCTTCTTTACCTTTTTGACCGTCTTTGCGCGCGCGGTGATCGCCTGCACAGGGGACATCTTGATGATGCGCGTGCCGGTGCCGTATGCGGAGAAGAATACCCACGCAGCGCCGACAAGTGCTGCAATGATCGTCATCCACGGATTGATATGAAGCTGTACGATCCTGCTGACCTTTTCCGGAGCGAAAAGCGCTTCTGCAACGCCGGTAGAGAGCACGGCTTTGTATGCGGCAAGCGTCAGCAGCAGTCCGGCGCCGACACCGAGCGGCACGCCGAATCCGGAGAGCATCATGCCCTCAACCGTCAGAATGCGGACGATCTGCTTCGGCGTTGCACCGACCGACTGCAGAACACCGAACTGCCGTTCGCGCTCCTTCGAGGAGACCTCAAACGCCGTATCAATCACGAGACGCAGCGCGAGTGCGAAGAAGATCACGAAGATGAAGAACAGTGCAAAGCAAACGGCTGTCGTGTATCTGCCCGCGAGATTGACCTGATCTAACATCATGAGCGAGTTGTTGACGAGAAACCCGCTCGGTGCTCCGAATTCCGGAAACTCCGCATTGAGATGCATTTTTTCGATCATATTTTTGATGAACACGGATTCATCGTCAATGTAGGTATTGAACAGGACATTCACTGCATAGCCGCCGCCCGGTTTTTCCACAAGCTCGGCGCTCCCGACCTGATTCATGTGCCGGATCTCGGCAGCCTTTTCCGGTGTGACGTCCGTGAACATCACATGATACGGCTCCTGCTCGAATATCGCATCGCGCATGATGCCCCTCATCGTTGTGAACGCCGAGAACAGCATGACCATCAGCGCAACCGCGATTGAAATGCTGCAGACCGTCAGCAGCGAGTGCCGCTTCTGCGAGCTGATATAGCGCCTTGCAAGCAAAGATTCAAATTTCATTGCCGTCACCGCCTTACTGTCCGGTCAACACATCGCGGATGATTTTGCCGTCTGCGAGTGTCATGACGCGGTCGCACTGCAGCGCGATATTTTCGTCATGCGTAATGATAATCATGGTCTGGTTGAAGTCGCGGTTTGACTGCCGCAGCAGCGAGATGATCTCGGCGGAGTTTTTGCTGTCGAGGTTGCCGGTCGGTTCATCCGCGAGGATGACGGCTGGCTCGGTAAAGAGCGCTCTGCCGATCGAGACGCGCTGCTGCTGACCGCCGGAAAGCTGCGAGGGCAGATGTGCTCTGCGGTCCTTGAGCTGCAGCAGCTCGAGCAGATCATCGAGGCGTTTTTTATCGGGCTTTCTGCCGTCCATGATGAGCGGCAGGGTGATGTTCTCCTCCGCAGAGAGCACGGGGATGAGGTTGTAGAACTGATAAATCAGCCCGACCTGCCGCCGCCGGAAAATTGCAAGATTGGTGTTGTTCTGCTTGTAGACATCCTGACCGTCGAGCAGGACTGAGCCGGAGGTCGGTCTGTCCACGCCGCCGAGGATGTGCAGCAGCGTCGATTTGCCCGAGCCGGAAGGTCCGATGACAGCCGCCATCTGTCCTTTCGGGACAGTGAAGCTGACATCATCGAGTGCTTTGACCTGTGTTTCGCCTTTGCCGTAGGTTTTGCAGAGATGTTCAACAGTTAAGAATTCCATGAGATGACCCCCTTTTGGTTTGTGATTCTATTATAGCACAGAAATCTCACATTTCTGTGACTCTAAAATTACAATTCTGTAATTCTGTGCGGGCAGTGCCGGTCGGCAGTGCTGACCTCCGATTGTCTGCAGCTGTCCGAGAACCAATCTTGTTTTGAGCGTTATGGGCTGGGATTGCGCGATACTCAGAATCAGAAACGAGTCGCTGATGATCTTTCAAAATCATCCGCGCAGCGGATACCGCATCTCCTCACTCCTATCTCCTATCTCATAATTTCAAAGCCGCTCTTGTGTTTTGCGGGAGAATGTGCTATAATAAAGCCAAAGAAACATTCTGAAAGGAAGGATGCCTTATGGCAATGACGATTCTTTATCCGGTCGGGGAGCACCTTTATGTGAACCTGACCAACAAATGCCCGTGCGCATGCACCTTCTGCATCCGGCAGAACGGCGACGGCGCATACGGCTCCGACAGCCTGTGGCTGCAGCATGATCCGACGCTCGCAGAGGTCAAAAAAGCGTTTGAGGCGTGGAATCTCGCGGATTTCACCGAACTCGTTTTCTGCGGCTACGGCGAACCGACCGAAGCACTCGAAATGCTGCTGCTGACGGCGCAGTATGCTAAAACCCTGCCCGGATGTCCGCCGGTGCGCCTGAATACAAACGGGCTCTCCGATCTGATTCACGGCAAGAAAACCGCGCATCTGCTGGAAGGTCTTGTGGATACAGTCTCGATCAGCCTGAATGCCGGTACGAAGCAGGAATATCTCGCGGTCACGCGCCCGAAATGGGACAACGCCTTTGAAGCAATGCAGCAGTTCGCCGTCGATTGCAAACCGTATGTCAAGAAGGTGATGTTCACCGTTGTGGATGTCATCCCGAAAGAGGAGATCGAGGCGGCACAGCAGGTCGCGGACAGCCTCGGCATTCCGCTGCGCGTCCGCAAATACGATTCGTAAAGAGAAACAGAACCGGATTTTGAGGGAGAGATTACCATGATACAGAGGAGAAAACAGCTTGCCCTGCTGATGGCAGGCATCCTGCTGAGCGGCACGCTCTGCGGCTGCACTGGAAAGCAGGAGAGCAGCACCGCACCGGAATCCGCGGCGCCCGCACAGGCGGAGGAATCGCTCGCGCCGGTTGAGCTTGTAAAGTCTGACGGCAAAGCGCGCGTCACCATCGCGGACGGGCATTTTCAGGTGGACGGCAAGCCGCTCTGGCTCTGCGGCACCAACACGCCGTGGGATAACTGGGATGACATCGGCGGCACATTTGATGCGGATTTCTGGCGCGAACACTTTGCCGCGCTGCATGAAGCCGGCATCAATTCCTCGCGCGTCTGGATTTTGTGCAGCGGCGATGCCGGTATCCGCTTCGGTGAGGACGGCAGCGTCACCGGCATGAGCGACAAATTCTGGAACCATGCCGATCAGCTCATGGCGATCGCAGCCGAGCAGGAGATTTACATTATGGCGACCATGATGTCCTTTGACTGCTGCAAGAACGGCAACCGCAACAACAAAAAATTCCGCGCGATGATCGAGGATGAGGTGCTCTCGCAGAGCTATGTTGACAATTACATCATCCCGTTTGCAAAGCGCTATGACAGCAACGATTATCTGTTCAGCATCGACCTGTGCAACGAGCCGGACTGGATTCACGAGAACGCGGAATCCGGAAAGATCGACTGGAAACCGCTCGTGCGCTTTTTCGGGCAGTGCGCGCAGGGCATTCATCAGAACAGCGATATCCTCGTGACCACAGGCATCGGCTATATCCAGAACAACTCCGATACGCGCGGCACAAATGTTGTCAGCGATCAGCTGCTCGAATACTACGCAGGCGCGGATTCCTATATGGACTTTTACTCGGTGCATTTCTATGACTGGATGATTCAGTGGCACGGCGTTCCGTTTGGGATGTCGCCCGCAGATTACGGGCTTGATACATCCAAGCCGAATGTCATGGGCGAATGCTCCGCGAAGGGCTCCGAGCAGGAGGGCATTGATCTCGTCAGCGCCGCACAGCAGCTCTATGACAACGGCTGGGACGGCGTCTATCCATGGACATCGAACGGCTCCGACAACAACGGCGGCTTCGCTGAGGTCTCAGCATACGCAGAGCATATGGACGCCCAGATCGAAGACCGCATCTTCCCGCTGGAGTAAAGGTATCTCCGATGGATCCAGAATGGGGACTCCGTCCCCAAACCCCTGCTGGGGATATTATCCCCAGAACCCATGTTTATATATGGATAGAAGAAAGCCGCTCAATAAACGCTTTACGCAGAATTGAGCGGCTTTCTATAATTATATTTATTATCTTTGATCGGGACAATAGTCTTTCACCTTTTGTTTGCCTTATTCGGACTTCAGCATATTGGATGCAGGCACTGCCTGCCCATCGGAGATACCGCTGTCACTCGATTGTGAACGGGGCATATATCATGCGAATCTGATAGTCTCCGGGACCGTAGGACTTACCGACCTCCTTGC
Source organism: Oscillospiraceae bacterium (assembly GCA_017523995.1). The sequence continues at coordinate 78,868 of JAFWUX010000234.1, forward strand.
CGATGCGGTATTCACCGGCAGGCAGCGCGCCGTAAAGCCATTCCCAGTTTGTTTCAAGCGGTCGGCTCTCATTTTTGAAAATGATGATCGCTTCAGCGGTCCATGCCAGCTCGCTTTTCGGTATGAGCGTTTCGACATCTTCCCAGCCCTGACCGCTGCGCTTCTGAATGACATAATAGCTGCCGGTTGTCAGCTCCGCAGCATCGGAACCGCCGGACTGCGTAAACACAACCGTCAGACCGGTCGGCGTGACATTGGTTGCGGAGAGCGACACGCCCCAGTTAGCAGGTGTTGCAGATTCGCGGCTTGCGATTTTTGCATCACATGCCTGCGCGAGCGCATGATAGCAGCTTTTCCAGTCGCCGCCTTCGGGATCGGCATCTGGGAAATCCGCATGAAACCGCTGCATAATCTCATCTCTCCTGCTCTCATAGCGCGGTGCTGTTTTCACAAGATTGAGGTCATCATAGCCGGTCAGCCAGTCATCCTTGAATTGCATCTGAACCGGTGCAAAGGTCTCCTGCACCAGTGTCAGGATGCCGTCCTGCTTTTTGTACTCCCGAAGCAGAATTGCGACATAATAGCTGCCGACTTTCCTCGATGCCAGTTTCGGATTATAGTATTTGTCCAGAATCTGATATGCGCAGACATTGATATTGGAGCCCGTGACACGCGAATGCTCCAGAATCTCGCGCTCAAATACTTCCTGCGGCGGCATATAATGCGGCGGAATCGGATCCGTCAGGAAGCAGATGCCCGTAACCGGCAGGGACACGGCGGCAAGCAGCAGCTTCCAGACTGCCGGTGCCTTGAATTTTGCAACGGATGCGATACGAGCCTTGACCGATGTCTCTCCGAATGCCAGCGGACAGGCGGCGCGCGGCAGCTTCAGCAGACTGCAATGCAGCAGCGCCTCGGCATATGCTTTTTTGCCTGCGGGATCCATTTTGCTGATCACGCGCTCATCGCAGGCGAACTCGACATCCTTTGAGAACAGATGATACCCGAGCCAGACCAGCGGATCAAACCAGTAGACCGCCGCAATCGCAAAGCCGAGCAGCTTCCAGATGTGGTCGCCGCGGCGGATATGCGCGCGCTCATGCAGCAGAACGGCGTTCCGGTCGGCATCCGGAAGATTCTCCGGCAGATAGATGCGCGGCGCAAACACACCGAGGATGAACGGCGTCGGGCAGGCATTGCTCATGTAAACACGCTTTTCCGTCGCGTCCTGCTTTGCCGTGCGGAGCCGCAGACGCAGCCGAACCGTGCTGACCGCTGCATAGAGCGCAATCAGCAGAATGCCGCACGCCCAGATCATCGAGGCGATATATTCCGCGGACATCAGCGGCGTGATGCTGTCCGCACCGTCCGTATTGAAATGCGTCAGCACGCTGTTGACGGAGCTGTCCACCGGCGAGACACCGAGATCAACCTGCGGTTCGTATTCATAGACAATGCTGTGCGGCACGGGCTCAGCGCGCGGCACCAGCGAAAATTTGGAAGGGAGATGCACCGTCGGCAGCAGCAGCCCCAGCGCCGCAACGCCCCAGAGCCAGACATGCGCTTTTTTCGGCAGACGTTTCATCACAAGCCGCAGCAGCAGAATCGCAAGGATCAGCGGAACCGTTTTGATTGCTTTATTAAGTGCGGCGTTGAAGAATATACACAGTGTTTCAAACATCGTATCATCACGCTCCCATGTTGTCGATCATCGCGCGAATCTCGTCGATCTCCGACTGAGACAGCGCTTTTTTCTTCGTAAATGCGGCGAGAAACGCAGGCAGCGAGCCGCTGAAATTCTCCTCAACAAACTGCGTGCTCTGCATTGCGTCATATTCTGCGCGCGTAATCAGCGGCGTGACCGTTCCGTTTTCATTCCGGAACAGCCCGCGTGTGCAGAGCTTTTTCAGCACGGTATAGGTTGTGGATTTTTTCCAGCCGAGCTGCTCTGCGCAGAGCGCCACGAGCGTGCCGGAGCTCAGCGGCGCATTCGCCCAGATGATCTCCGCAAACTGCATCTCGACTGTGCCGAGTTTTGTATCATGCATTCTGAACACCTCCTGTTCATTCGGTCTATCGCGAATCGACCTCTGTGTATAGTCTATCACGAATAGACCGATTTGTCAACCCCTTTTTTCAAATTTTATTGCAGCGGAGCGATCGCCGCGCAAATCGTTCGTTCCCATGTTTATGTATGGATAAAAGAAAGCCGCTAAATCGACGTAATGTGCTGATTTAGCGGCTCTCTTTATTTTTTGTTTCCCAGATCGGGACACAAAGCTTTATTTCTTATTCTGAATCATTCGGACTTTAGCATATTGGATGCAGGCACTGCCTGCATTTCATCGAGGATGCGGTGCGCGGCGGCTTCCTTGGACATCTTCTCGAGCTTGATCTCGCGGTCGGGCGTGATGAGCGTCAGGACATTGGTATCCGTGCCGAAGCCCGCGCCCTCTGTCCGCAGGCTGTTCGCGCAGATCATATCGCAGTTTTTCTTCTGCAGCTTTTTGCGCGAGTTCTCGACAACATGCTCGGTCTCCATAGAAAATCCGCAGATAAACTGACCTGCGCGCTTGTGTTCGCCGAGATATTTGAGGATATCCTGCGTTCGCTGCATTTCGATGGTCAGCGTGCCGTCGGATTTTTTGATCTTGTTCTCCGCAACGGTGACCGGCGTGTAATCCGCAACTGCCGCCGCCTTGATGATAATATCCATATCATCCGCGCGCGATGTCACCGCCTCGAACATATCCGCAGCGGAGACAACCCGCACGAGATTGACAAACATCGGCGGTTCGATATCCGTGTGCGCGGCAACGAGCGTGACCTCCGCACCGCGGCGCATGGCAGCCTCAGCGATTGCAAACCCCATTTTGCCGGTCGAGTGATTCGTAATGAACCGCACCGGATCAAGCGCCTCGCGCGTTGCACCGGCAGTCACGAGGATTTTTTTGCCCGCAAGGTCTTTTTCGCAGGCGATCTCGCGCATGATATACTGGAACAGCACGCGCTCCTCGGGCATTCTGCCGTCGCCGATATCGCCGTTTGCGAGTCTGCCGGTATCGGGCGCCGCGATCTCATAGCCGTAGGATGCAAGCTTTTTGATGTTATCCTGCACGATCGGATTGTGATACATATTGTGGTTCATCGCCGGAGAGATGATCTTTTTGCACGGGCATGCCATGACGGTTGTGGTCAGCATGTCATCCGCGATGCCGTTTGCAATCTTGCCGATGACATTCGCCGAAGCCGGCGCGATCATGACGACATCCGCCTGCTTTGCCAGTGCGACATGTTCAACGCTGTACTGGAAATTGCGGTCGAAGGTGTCGATCAGGCATTTGTTTCCGGTCAGCGTTTCAAATGTGATCGGGTTGATGAACTGCGTCGCGTTCTGCGTCATCAATACCTGCACGTTGCAGTGCAGCTTTGTGAGCATCCGGACAAGGTTCGGGATTTTATATGCGGCGATGCTGCCCGTCACGGCAAGCACTACGGTTTTTCCTTTCAGCATGGCGATTCTCCTGTCTTTGGATTTGATATGGCGTATCTGCGTTTATTATATCACATTCTCCCGCAAAACACAAGAGCGGCTTTGAAATTATGAGATAGGAGATAGGAGTGAGGAGATGCGGTATCCGCTGCGCGGATGATTTTGAAAGATCGTCAGCGACTCGTTTCTGATTCTGAGTATTGCGCAATCTCAGCTCATCGCGTACAAAGCATAATGGGCATTTTACACCGCTCGCCCTGCAAAAAAAACGGCGCACAAACAGGAAAGTCTGTGCACCGTTTCGATTGATTGTTTTCGGGTTATGGTTGTTTCAGTTCAGGTGTGCCGGTGTACTGCACGCAGCGGTCAGCGGTGTGTACGGTGATCTGAACCGTATCCGCAGCGAGCGCTGCAGGCAGATAGCAGGAGAAGCCGTTTGCCTGATGCGATTCAAGTTCCAGCAGCTCCTGCTCGCAGCAGAGGAACGCTTGAAAGCTTTGCCCGTTCACGGTGATATAGACCGCATCCGCCTCCGAAAACGCCGGATCAAACAGCCCGTAGACCTGCACATAATTGCCCATTGTCCGCGCCTCGAGACGGAATGCATCCGAAGCCGGAGCAGGCTCCGCAGCAGGGAGCGCCGCGGCAGGGGCAGGCATCTGCGGGGCATGTGTCAGCAGGCGGTCCAGATTGCGCTCGACCAACTCATATACCACATAATCCCGCGGTTCCGTTTCGAGCATATCCAGCGGAACGGCATTCGCGCGCAGAAACGCGCAGGATGCAAACCGCTCCCCGAGCAGCGGGATCAGCGCACGCCCGAAGGAATCGCGGAACATCAGCAGCGAGCCGGAGCCGTTTTCGCAGGCAGTCCGGATTGACATATCATCAATGCTGCGCATCCGGTTCACGTATTGATAGGTCTGCGGGATCGCGTACACCGCATTCTGATCGGGATTTTTCTCAGCAGGGGAGAGCATGTTCCAGAGGTCGCCCTCCCAGTCGCAGGTTTCGGTTCGTTCCGCGTCCGCAAAGCCGAAATCATCGAGCCCGAGCGTCTGCATCAGCGTCTGATAGCCGAGCATTGCGCCGTCGCCGTTCCAGTGCGTGTCGGTTTTGTGATAGAGCAGCCGGTCATTGTTTGCGGCAGCATCCCGCAGCGCACTGCGCCAGTCGCAGACCGTGAGATCCGTCTGCGCAAGCGCCGCATGGAGCGCATCGAGATTGTTTTCGTTTCCGGTCTGCAGATACCGCGCGGGCAGCTGCTCCGGATAGATGCTTGCCTTATTCGGCGCGGCGGCAAACACGAGCTTTGCGCCGTGTGACGCCGCATACTGCTGCATCATCTGCATGTTATAGACAATGTGCCGGATCTCGGTATCATCGAGTGTCCGGACACCGGTTGCATCGGGAACGGTCGGTGCAAAATAGAGCCAGCCGTCCTTTCCGATGATGACATCCTTTTCCGAGGAGACACGGAACACACTGCCTGTCAGTTTGCTGTACGCCGTGACCAGCTGACTGCGGAACCCGAAGCTGTCGCTGAACCACGCATCAAACTCCGCGGGATAGTTCACGTTGAGCGTCTGATCTTCGTTCCGGAGTGAAGGTTTCTGCGCAAGTACGCGGTTTTCAGTGTTGACGGCTTCGGTCTCAGCCGCCGCATCCCCGCTGCGTGCTTCGCGGATGGCCAGTGCCGTTGCCGGAACCGCCAGAATCCCGAAGACAGCCGCCGTATAGAGCATGCGGAGTGTATTTTTCAGTTTTTCAGCCATAGATACCTCCCACAGACTCAGAAACGGAAATAGATGAACGGATGATAGGTTGTCGCGGCGGCATTCATGATGCACAGCACCAGCAGCCCGAGCGTCAGCACGCAGAGCACAGCCTCAGCAGGCGATGCAGCGGCAGCCTTTGCCTTTTCTGCAATCCGCTTCGGGAGCGGCGTGCAGCCGATCAGCGCGAGCACAATCACCGTGACCGCAAGCGGCGTCAGGAGCTGCGTGCAGGCAGAGAGCGCCGTCATCGAGAGATTCCTGCCGCTGAACATGCTGACATAGAACTGCATTGCCTGCGGAACCGTATCCGCGCGGAAAATGACAAACGCACAGACAACCGCAAGAATCGTATACAGATGCAGATACCATGTTCTGCGCGGCGGCTCCTTTTTGCCGCGGCGGATCACCGATTCCAGATGCATCAGCGCGCCGTTGACAATGCCCCACAGCACAAATGTCCAGCTTGCACCGTGCCAGAGACCGGTGCAGAAAAAGACGATCCACTTGTTGCGGACGGTCTTTGCGGGTCCCTTGCGGTTGCCGCCGAGCGGGATATACAGATACTCGCGGAACCACGATGTCAGCGAGATATGCCAGCGCCGCCAGAACTCCGTGATCGAAGCCGCACAGTAGGGATAATTGAAGTTCTCGGGAAACTCAAAGCCGAAGATTTTGCCCATGCCGATCGCCATATCGCTGTATCCGGAGAAATCGTAGTAAATCTGCAGCGTATAGCAGAACGCGCCGAGCCATGCCGTCGGGAGTGCAAGTGTATCGGTCATGCCGAACACCGTATCCGCAATCTGCCCGACCGTATCCGCGATGAGCAGCTTTTTGGAGAGCCCGAAGATCATCCGGCGGATACCGGCAGCGATATTTTCCGGTGTGGAGCGGCGTGCGGAGAGCGCATCCTCAACCGTCTGATACCGTACAATCGGACCGGCAATCAGCTGCGGGAAGAATGCGATATAGAGGAGCAGCCGGAAGTAATTGCGCTGCACCTTTGCGTCCCCGCGTGAAACATCCATGATGTAGGAGATCGCCTGAAAGACAAAGAATGAAATGCCGACCGGCAGCCGCAGCGAGAGCATCGGGACAGAAAGCCCGAGCAGACTGTTGACTGTCTCAATCAGAAAATCGGCGTACTTGTAAACACAAAGTACGCCGAGGTCTCCGATGATTCCGAGCGGCAGAAAGATTTTCCTGCAGATTCCGCCCTTTTTCAGCAGCAGTGCGCTGCCCCAGCTCCAGAACACAACTCCGAGCATCAGCAGGCACGCGACCGGCTCGCCGAAGCTGTAAAAGATCAGGCTGGCGACCGTCAGGAGCACATTTCTGAGACGCAGCAGCTTTGCCGGAATCAGAAAGTACAGCAGAACAGTCAGCGGAAAAAACAAGAACAGAAAAATCGGACTGCTGAACGTCATATCAATTTTCCTTTTCTGTTATAATCAGTGGAGATAGATCGAAGTGACAGCATCATTCGCAACGGTGAATTCGATCTCGCCGTCTTCCGTATTATAAATGTATTCTCCGTCGGCAGCGGCGCCGTATGCATTGGTGACATCGGCTGCAGTGCTGCCGATGTGAATGCCCTTGCGCGTGGAGATGCTGCCGGTTGTCAGCTCGATCGAGTGAATCTTCTCAACGCCGTTCTCGACAACCGTGTTCAGGATGAAATCCGGATAGGTGTAGGCGCGGTCCTTGCCGACGACGAGGCAGCTGTCCTGCTCGGTCATCTGATAGTTCGTGTGCTTTGCGATGTAATCCGCGCAGCTGCCGCCGATCTTGAGCGCATCAAAGATGTTCTCCTCTTTCTGCGGTGCTTCGGTAGCGGGCGCCTCAGTCTGCTGGGCAGCGGGAGCCTCGGTGGTCTGCTCTGCAGCGGCGGTGGTTGCCTCCTCCGCAGCAGTGGTCGCGGTGTCGGTCGATTCCGTTGTGGATTCATCCGCAGCGGTGGTGTTGGTATCGGTGGTATCCTTGGTGTCCGCAGTGGTTGCGGTATCGGTACCGGCAGTGGTTTCGGTGCCGGTGACTTCGGTTGTGTCGGTGGTCGCCGTGGTGACCTCCGCAGTATCCGGTTCGATCGGATCAGAGCCGCAGGCAGTCAGTGCCGCAGCGCAGAGCAGGCTCAGGAGAGCCGCCGTCAGATGGTTTCTTTTCATTTGAATCAACTTCCTTTATATAAATTTAATTTTGAACAGGTGTATATTTTGCGCTGACCATTTTGCCCTTGTGGTCATAGACGGCATCGATATAGCCGCGCTCGGTGTAACCCTGACCTTTGTTTGCAATGTCCATCTGATTTGCCTGGGCAAGCGTGATATGGCAGCGATTCATGCCGTAGGTCGGATCGTAATTCCACCAGAAACCGTCGATCAGAACCTGAACCCAGTAGTGCGGCGAACCATGCCATGTAAAGATGACACGGCTTGTATAGCCCGCGCGCTTGAATACAAAGTCAAGTCCGGCGGCAAGATGATAGCAGACACCGCGATTCGGGATTGTCGGAGAGATCAGCGAATCCCAGCCTGCCGCCATGAGCTGTTCAATCGTGCGTGAAGCCTCGGTGTAAGAATAATAGTGGTTGGTGCAGTACACCTTGTAGATGCCCGCAAGGGTTTTATCGGAATTGGCGATGTATTTGTCCGCCTTGATCGCGCGCTGATTCCGGGCGGAACCGTTTGCGTCAATGGTGTAGCCCTCGACGGTTGTCGAAACCGCCATTGTGCCGTTGGCGTTGAAGTAGCTGCTCTGATTCGGCAGCTCCTGCCAGCCGGTCTGCGCGACGCCGTTTGCATCGCCGTAATATTTGCTGCCGTTTGCAGCGGTATAGAGTCCGGTTGCGAGGCTGCCGTCTGCCTTGAACAGATAGGTCTTGCCGTCAATGACAGTCGGTGCGGTTGCCTTTGTGCCGTCCGGATTGATATACTGCTTCACGCCGTCCACGGTCTGCCAGCCGGTCGGCTTGGAGACAAGTTTGCCGTCCTCACCGAAGGTCATGCGGGTGACTGAGCCGTCCGCATTTGTGACATCCTGCTCGCCCTTCTGCATGAAGCCGTCCGCGTTGAAGTAATAGGTGCTGCCGTCAAGCTCCTGCAGACCGGTCAGCATCACGCCGTTATCCTTGAAATAGCGTCTGCCTTCCGTGCTTTCAAACCAGCCGGTGACCATGACGCCGTCCTCGCCGAACAGATAGGTGACGCCGTTCACCGGATAGAGACCGGTAAAGACCTTGCCGTCTGCGAGCAGCTTATACTGCTTGCCGCCGATCACCTGCCAGCCGGTCAGCAGCCCCTTTTCCGCGTCGATATAATAGCGCGCATTGCTGTCATCCGTGAACCAGCCGGTGATTTTGCCCTTTTCGCTGTCGCTGTAGAATTTTTTACCTTCCTTGTCCGTGATCCAGCCCGTCAGAATCTCATGCTTTTCCGGATCATAGCAGCGCGTAATGCCGTCTGCGGCAGTCTGCCATCCGGTTTTGAGGATGCCGTCCTCGGTAAAGAGATACGGTGCCCCGTCGATCTCAATCTCGCCGGATGCGTGCGCATAGTGCCAGTTTCCGTCGGCATCCTGCGACCATTTCGCGCAGACGCCGTATTCATCGAACGTGCAGCTTTCGCCCTCGTCGGTTTTGGCGCTGCCGGTCAGCTTGCCGTTTTCCTTTGAAACGTAGTAGGTTTCACCGCGCCATTCGACCCAGCCGAATTTCGCCGTGCCGTCATTATCATAATAGAAGCGCTTATCGTTCACGGTCTGCCAGCCGAGCTGCTGCGCACCGTTCGGCGCAAACAGATAGGTGACGCCGTCGATCGTGACCTCGCCGACCGCCTTGCTGCCGTCCGCACTATAATAAAAGCGCTTGCCGTTCTCGGACTGCCATCCGGCTGCGGGCTTGGTTTCCTCGTCCGCAGCCGCCGCAGGAACTGCGAGAAAGGCAGCGGCACTCAGACATGCCGCCGAAAGCAGCACAGGTGTCCATACTTTATTCATAGCGGATACTCCTTTCAGATTAAAATGCATCATGGATGATTATAACACACAATCCGCCATTTTTCAAGTAAATTTCTGAATGTTAGCAATTTCTTAATATCCTGACGCAAACAGTGCAAACCAATTATACAATCTGCGGAATGCAAAGCCGGATTTTGGCAGAAACACAGGCAGAATCCGCCGCGGGGAAGGGGCGCGCGGCTTCATCCTGCTACACAATTTTCATGGACAAAAGCGCACGTGCTTTCCCCGCTTTGCACAGAAAAGGTTACAGAGCGGCAAAATCCGTTTACTTTTTCCAGCAGATGTGTTATTATGATGCTGCTGTATTGTATCCCTTCGGGGAATGATAACAACAAGGAGGAATTTTGAAATGAACACAAAGAACAAGACAAAGGCAATCGTGATCCTCGGACTCATGACGGCGATGGTGATGTTATTCTCATTCACGCCGATCGGCTCGATTCCGATCGGACCGCTGGTGATCACGCTCAACGTGATTCCGGTCGCGATCACCGCAATTGCCCTCGGACCTGTAGGCGGCCTCGTCATGGGATCCATTTTCGGCATCATGAGCTTTCTGCAGTGCTTCGGCATCGGCATCCCGAGCGGCATGGGCGCAACCCTGCTGAACATCAATCCGGTGCTCGCGTTTATCCAGCGCTTTGTCCCGCGTGCGCTCGACGGTTTCCTCGTCGGACTGATCCACAAGGGACTTTCAAAGAAGATCGGCGGCTCGGCATCGAGCTTTATCTCCGGCTTCCTGACGGCACTGCTCAATACGGTGTTCTTCATGAGTGCGCTTGTGCTGCTCTTCGGCAACACCGATTACATCAAGGGTTTGTTTGAGTCAAAGGGTCAGGAGCAGACCTTCGTCGGCACACTGGTCTTTATCTGCCTGTTTGTCGGCATCAATGCGGTCATGGAGATGGTCGTCAATACGGTTGTCTGCGGCGGCGTCGGCACAGCGCTCTATCAGTCGCATATCCTGCCGCTCGATCAGAAATCTGAATCTAAATAACCGGAGTGTGAAAACATGATTCTGGCTGTCGATATCGGCAATACAAATATTGTGGTGAGCGGCTTCTCCGGCGAGAAGATCATCTTCACGGAGCGCCTTTCCACCGAGCATCTTTCCACAGACCTCGAATACACCGTTCTGATCCGGACGGTGCTGGATCTCAATCATGTGCAGTATGCAGATTTTGACGGCTGCATCATTTCTTCGGTTGTGCCGCCGGTCACGCAGACCGTGCGGGAATCCGTCCTGCGCACGCTCGGCAAAGAGCCGGTGATCGTCGGCGCAGGCGTGAAAACCGGACTCAAAATTCAGGTGGACAATCCTGCGGCACTCGGCAGCGACCGTGTCGCGGATGCGGTTGCAGCGGCGGCGAATTATCCGCTGCCGGTCATCACCGTGGATATGGGCACCGCGACAACGGTTTCGGTTGTCGATGAAACGGGCACATTCCGCGGCGGCATGATTATTCCCGGCGTGCGCGTGGCGCTGGATTCGCTCTCGAGCAGAGCCTCGCAGCTTCCTGTCATCAGCCTGACACCGCCGAAAAAGGTCATCGGGACAAACACCGTTGACTGCATGAAAAGCGGCATCCTCTACAGCACCGCGGCAGCCGTGGACGGCGTCACGGCGCGCATGGAGGAGGAACTCGGCAGAAGCTGCACCGTTGTCGCAACGGGCGGCAATGCACCGGCTATCATTCCGTTCTGCAGGCGGAAGATCATTCACGATCCGTCGCTCCTGCTCAAGGGTCTGATGCTGATTTACCGGAAAAACAGTTAAGCTTTCACAATACAGTACCGGAATCCCTGTGCCCGACCGGCACGGGGGTTCTTTACTTACGAATTAGAAATGAGAAATTAGAAATGAGAAATGAAGGTATCGCTTCGCGATGATTATAAAATGATGCAGTTGTGTCAAACTGTTCCATTTATATAATCAATAGGATTGTGCAACCCTATTTATAAATCGTCCGCGGAGCGGACACCACAATTTCTCATTTCTCATTTCTAATTTCTCATTCCCCAAAAACGATGTCGGAGGTTGAAACATGAAACACACAAAAATCACAGCAGCGATTCTTTCCGCAGCGATGCTCCTTGCATCTCTGCCGGTTCTGCACGCATCCGCGGAGACAGCGCCGGAGTTCACTGCAGCCGCGGTGCTCAAACCCTCGAGCGGCTACAACGCAAATGTCATGCGCGACAACAACGAAAAAACCTACTACACTTTTGCACCCGGCGGCACACTGAGCGTCACGGCAGCCGCCCCGATTTCCGGTATCTCGATCAAATTTGAAAAGGCCGGCGCAAAATGGCATGCTTCGGCAAACGGCACAACGCTCGATTTCGGGCAGTACGGCTTTCAGCATGATTTCGGCGACGTCTCGCAGCTCGGTGCATCCACCGTTGTGCTGACATTCGACAGCTACATTTCCGTCAGTGAAATCCGCATTTTCGGCGCAGGCGATCTGCCGGCGGATGTGCAGGTCTGGCAGCCGCCGCATCAGAAGGCGGATCTCGCCGTTTTCCCGACCCACAACGATGACGAGCATCTCTTTTTCCTCGGGCTCATCCCCGATGCGATTGCACGCGGCAAAAAGGTGCAGGTGATCTATCTTGTACACCACAACGGCGAACCGATCCGTCTGCACGAGACGCTCAATGCGCTCTGGGAGGTCGGACTGCGCAACTATCCGGCGCTCGGCAGATTCCCCGATCAGTATTCCGAGACCTACCAGTGGGCGATGAACAATTTTAACAACGCCGGCGTATACTATAATAACATCATGGCATATCAGGTGGAGATGCTGCGGCGGTTCAAGCCGGATGTTGTCGCCGGACACGATGTCAACGGTGAATACGGTCACGGACAGCACCGCGTCAACTCCGCGACATTGATGAAAGCCGTCGAAATCGCAGGCGATGCGGCACAGTATCCCGAGAGCGCGGCGACCTACGGCACATGGGATGTCCCAAAGACTTATATCCACCTGCTTGCGACAAATCCGCTCGTCATGAACTATGACACGCCGCTCGATTATTTCGGCGGCAGAACCGCATATCAGGTCTCGCTCGCAGGATACGCAAAGCACAATTCCCAGCAGTATACATGGTTTACGGGCTGGGCAAAGGGCAGCAGCTGGGCGCCGTATACGAAGGCTTCCCAGATCAGCACCTACAGCCCGCTGAAATACGGACTCTACCGTTCGACTGTCGGGCTGGATACCGGCATCAACGATATGTTCGAGCATATTGCGCAGGCGGCGGTTAGGGGCGATGCGGATGGCGACGGTGCGGTCAACGCAGCGGATGCCCAGCGGGCGCTTGATGCCGCTGTCAGCATCAGTGCAGGCAAAGAGAGCAGCCTGACAGCGCAGCAGACTGCTGCTGCGGATGTCACAGGCGACGGTGCGGTCACCGTTGAGGATGCCCAGCGCATTCTGCTCTGGTATACTGTCAACGTGCTCTCCGGCAGAGAAGTCGCGTGGGAGAATCTCATCTGAGCAGTTCTGCCGGAACGTCAGATTTTCCTTTTTCTCTTGACTTTTCAAGGGATATATGATAGAATATAATGGAATGCAGTTATATGACGACAAGGCATCCCTGAAATGTCAGAATATACTGAGAAAATCACAACAGCAAAGAAAGGATGAATTTAAGTTTATGTGTGGAATTGTCGGATTTACAGGCAACAGACAGGCGGCTCCCGTTCTTCTGGACGGTCTTTCCAAGCTTGAATACCGCGGCTATGACTCCGCAGGTATCGCTGTCCGCGACGGCGACAAGGAAACGGAGATCATCAAGGAGAAAGGCAAGCTGAAAGTCCTCTCCGAAATGACCGATAACGGCAATGCAGTCAAGGGCTGCTGCGGCATCGGACACACCCGCTGGGCAACCCACGGCGAGCCCTCTGCTGTCAATGCACATCCGCATGCAAGCGATGACGAGAACGTCATTGCTGTTCATAACGGCATCATCGAAAACTATCAGGAGCTGCGCGAAAAGCTCATCAAGAAGGGCTATACGTTCAAGTCGCAGACCGATACCGAGGTCGCGGTCAAGCTCATTGACTACTACTATAAGAAGTATGCACCGCTGCCGATCGAGGCGATCGCGCGCGCAATGGTTCGTATCCGCGGTTCCTATGCACTCTGCGTGATGTTCAAGGACTATCCGGGCGAAATCTACTGCGCACGTAAGGACAGCCCGATGATCATCGGCATTGCAGACGGCGAGACCTATGTCGCATCCGATGTTCCGGCAATCCTCAAGTACACCCGCAATGTCTACTACATCGGCAACATGGAGATCGCAAAGCTCGAAAAGGGCAATGTGACATTCTTCAACATCGACAGCGAAGTGATCGAGAAGCCGCTGACCGAGATCAAGTGGGACGCGGAATCCGCTGAGAAGGGCGGCTATGAGCACTTCATGCTGAAGGAAATCCACGAGCAGCCGAAGGTCATCCGCGATACGATCAACTCGGTTGTAACGGACGGCGTTGTCCACTTCGACAGCGTCAGCCTGACCGACGAGGAGATGCAGGAGATCGAGCAGGTCTATATCGTTGCGTGCGGCTCTGCGTACCATGTCGGTATGGCGGTGCAGTATGTGATCGAGGATCTCACGAGCCTGCAGGTTCGTGTGGAGCTCGCATCCGAATTCCGTTACAGAAAAATGACGCTCAACAAAAAGAGCATCGTCATTGTCATCAGCCAGTCCGGCGAGACCGCAGATACGCTTGCAGCGCTCCGTTCCGCAAAGGATCATGGCATCAAGACGCTCGGTATCGTCAATGTTGTCGGCTCCTCGATTGCGCGTGAGGCGGATAACGTCTTCTATACGCTCGCAGGTCCGGAGATTTCTGTCGCGACCACCAAGGCTTACAGCACACAGCTTGTCGCGGGGTATCTGCTCGCACTGCAGTTTGCAAAGGCTAGAAATGAGATCGCTGAGGAGCGCTATAACGAGCTGCTCAACGAGATCTACTCCATTCCGGATAAGGTCGAGAAGATTCTCGAGGACAACGAGCGTCTGCAGTGGTATTCTGCAAAGCTCATCAATGTCGGCGATGCGTTCTTCATCGGCAGAGGCATCGACTATGCAATCGGCATGGAGGGCAGCCTCAAGCTCAAGGAGATCAGCTATATCCACTCCGAGGCATATGCTGCCGGCGAGCTGAAACACGGCCCGATCAGCCTGATCGAGAACGGCACAATCGTCATCAGCGTTGTGACGCAGGAGGCACTGACCGAAAAGACCGTCAGCAACATGGTCGAGGTCAAGAGCCGCGGCGCAAAGGTCATGGCTGTGACCACCGCAGGCAACTACTTCCTCGAGGATACGGCGGAATTTGTCTGCTATGTCCCGAAGATCAATCCGCTCTTTGCAGGCAGCCTGAGCGTCATTCCGCTCCAGCTCCTGAGCTACTATGTCTCGATCGGCAAGGGCTTTGATGTCGATAAACCGCGTAATCTCGCAAAATCCGTTACGGTTGAGTAAAATTGTGAAGAAGGTCAGCAGTGCAAGGCTGCTGACCTTTTTTGAATCGGAAAAGGAGACAGGCATGAAAAAATCTGAACAGGCGATTGAAAATCACAAGCAGTTTATGTCCTGCTCGGCGGCTGTGCTGAGCGCGTTCTGCGAGGATGCGGGCATGACGCCGGAGGAGGCAATGGCGGCTGCGCGTCCGATGGCGGGCGGCAGAATGGGGACATGCGGTGCCGTGCTTGCGGCGAAAACTGTGCTTGCAAGGAAATTCGGCGCGGATGATCCGCGGGCGGACGAGCTTGAGGCGCGCTTTCAGCAGATGAATCGTTCTTCGATGTGCCGCGAGCTGAAAGGCGCCCTGACCGGTTCGCCTCTGCGCTCCTGCCGCGGCTGCGTCACGGATGCTGCGGAGCTGCTGGATGAGCTGTTAGCGGTGAGCAATTAATGTATCTCCGATGGATTTAGAATGGGGACTCCGTCCCCAAACCCCTCGCTGGGGATATCATCCCCAGACCCCATTTTTATTTGTGGATAAAAGTATGCCGCTCAATTCTGCGTAATGCGTTTATTGAGCGGCTTTTCCATATCATCATATTAAAATGGGATTCTTAAGGGCTGGCAGCCCTTAAGCGGGGTATGGGGCAGAGCCCCATTCAAAATCCATCGGAGATACCTTTTTCATTTCTCCAGCATGGTGCGGAGCATCGTGAGATCGGCGGCGGTCAGTCTGCCGTCGCCGTTGAGGTCGGCGCCCTCCGGATTCCGGAGCGTCTGCGATCTTGTGAGAAGATAGTCAAGCAGCGCCGCGTGATCGTCCGGCTCAACTGCACCGTCACCGTCCGCATCGCCGCGCAGAACCTTGCCGTAAACCTTTTCGATTTGGCAGATATCGACAGTGCGCTCTGCACCGCTTTCTTTCCGCATGCGCACACTGTATACGCCCTGCGCCGCTGCCGACGCACGCTCAACCGTATACGAAGCGGACGCCCCGCCGTCAATCGGTTTGCCGTCATGATACCACTGATATGACGCGCTTTTCGCATCGCTGAGCACAGACATCGTGTACGATGTGCCGCCCTGCAGTGAGACGCTTTGCAGCGTGTTGTAAACCGTGATGCTGTCCTCGAGCGTGTACGGCTTCTTCGCGGTGACATCCGAGCTGACAACCCACTCGTTCGCACTGTCCTGCAGCGCATAGCGCACATCACTGATTGTGACGCCGGGCGCAAGTCCCATGACGTCCCCGAACGGAATCTGTATCTCGATCAGTCCGTCGCTGTGTTTCTGCAGGACGCCGGTCGGTTCGCCGTGGTTGAAATATACATAGCCGTTGCTCGCAAAATAAATCCAGTAGTTTTCGCCGTTTGTCCGGTTTTTGAGGTGCAGATTGTGTACCTCTGCGGCGGCGCCGGTGTGATATCTTGCGGTGACATATAGGTTCTGCGCATCCTGATGCAGCCAGATTGCTGCGGTATCGTTTTCTGCGGCGGGCGTGCCCTGTTCGTTTTCATAGGACGGGGCGCCGTCTGTGAGCTGCAGACCGTTCAGCGTGAACCGGTCAACTGAATGGTTTGCGCCGAAGCCGTGGAATGTCCGCTTTTCCGGATCATCCGAGGCTTTGACCGTTACGCTGCCGATGTAATTGGCACCGAGCGCAGGCTGCCAGATATCCGGATTTGCAAAGCGCACTGAGCGCATGTGCGTCTGTGTATGATCGTTTCTGCCGACCGAGAGCTTGAGGTAGACATTCCACCTGCCGGGCTCGATGCCGCCGGGAATCTGTGCCGCGGTGAACTCCGCCTTTTCGGTGCAGGAATACCACTTCCGCGAATCAAGGCTGACATGCGTGCGGTAGTATTCGCCGTCTTTTTCCAGCAGAATCTCGGCGTTCTGCTGCCTGACCGGATTCGCAAAGCCGGTGTTCTCAACCTTGAAATTGATCTGCAGCTCGCCGCCCTGTTCGACCTCTTTCGAGAGCTTTGCATCGCGCAGGACAAAACGGTAGCCAAAGTGATCACGGATGAATTTGCGCACGGTCTGCCCGTAGTAGGCGGAGTTGTCCGCATCCGGCACATCGCAGTCCGCGCCGAAGGTGTAGTTGTCATAAAGCCCGAAAATGTTGGAGTTGATGTAAGTCAGGTGCGTGCGGTACATCTCCGGGATTGCGTTCTCCGGCAGATAGGTGTCATATTTCTGCGCAAATTCAAGATCGCCGGAGAATTCGCCGCCGAAACAGCTCGTGACCGCCTGTCTGCCGAGCCATCCGGTCTCGGCGGCGCGGTCGGAATAGGTGCCGAGGTCGCTGTCCGAGCCCATGTAGCCGTCATCATACATGCCGACACGCGCGGCGCGGCTGCCCGGCTCGGAGACCCAGTCCGCGAGATCCTTCTGCTCGATGCCCGCCCACTTTGCAAAGATATTCGGTGTGCGGACCGTCACCGGAACCGGATCGGGGACGATATCCAGCATCAGGTCCAGCAGTTCCGCCTTCTGCTCGAGGGAGCAGTATTTTCCGCCCCACTGTTCGCCGTAGCACCCGACGAATCCGCTTTCGACAAACATCAGGATATCCTGATATTTCTCCAGCAAGCCGCTGTCTCCGATCTGTTTGATGTGTGTTTTCAGCATATCGAAGGTCGCAGGCTCGGGATTTTTCGTGCCGTCATCGTCATAGCGGAAACGCAGCGCGATTGTGCTGCCGTTGTTCCGGCAGTTCTCGAAGGTCTGCCCGAGCGCGAAGAAAAATTCCTCGTCCAGCGGATAGTCGTTGCCGGGGGTATAGGTGCCGTCCGCGCTTTTTGTGCCGTTTTCGCCGCTCGAAAAGGCGCCGATATCAATGAACATCAGGACAAGGCTGCCGGACGGACTGCGCGGCGTGGTCTCATGCGGTTTGCAGCGGTACCAGAGCGTTGTGGTGTAGCCCATGCCCGGATTGAGTAGCGTCTCCGTGGATTCCTGATAGGAGATGCCGGAATCTGCAAGTGCGGCGGAATCTGCGGAGACAGGCAGTGCGCCCGCCGCGGTGCATCCGAGCAGTGCCGCGCAGAGAATCGCAGCCGCTCTGCAGAAGATTCGGTGTTTCATCATGTTTGCCCCCTTTGTCAGAATGTGCAGCAGCCTTGAACCGCGCTGCTGCTTTGTTTTCATTATACCATTTGCGAAATGCAGTGTCAAGCAGAAATCGCGGCGCGTTCATTGACTTTTTATGCGGTTTGTGGTATGATATAGAGTAGACATATTATAGGATGCTGCGGATGCGATTCCGCACTTCGGGGAGAGGTTGCAAGATGCAGAAATCTCAGCACAAGCTGTTTGCGGCGTTTGCCGCTGTCATATTTGCAGGTACACTGCTTGCCGGATGCGGCGAACCGCAGGAATCGTCCTCAGCGGGGGCGGAGCGTTCCCGCGAGGACCGCATCGCGGATTCGCTCGTCAGCACGGGCAATACAAACCGCCTGAACCGCGTCTTTGAGAAGGCGCAGAACGGCGAGGATGTCACGATTGCCTATGTCGGCGGCTCGATCACCGAGGGCTATGCTGTCGGTGCGCAGTCTCCGGATTGCTATGCGCTGCTTTCCGCTGCGGAGTTTGAATCAAACTACTGCGCGGGCGGCAAGGTGAACTGTCAGAACAACGGACTTTCCGGCACGCCCTCTGTGCTCGGATTCCTGCGCGCGGACAGCGAGGTGCTTGCATCCGAGCCGGATATCGTGTTTATTGAGTTTGCCGTCAATGACGGTCAGGATGCGATCTACGGGACTGCCTATGAGAGCCTTGTGCGCACCTGTCTGGAGGCGCCAAATGAGCCCGCGGTCATTCTGCTGTTTACCTATATGGAAAACGGGCACACCTGTCAGGATGTGCAGCAGGCGATCGGGGAATACTACGATCTCGGCATGATCTCCGTCCGCGATGCGATTGCAGGCGATCTCGAATCCGGCGCGATGAAGTGGAATGAATACGGCGCGGATGACGTTCACCCCTCGGTTGAAGGGCACAGACTGATCGCGGATATGGTCGCGCACTACTTTGCGGAGGCAAAGGCGAAAAAGCCGGATAAATCCTATGCGGTTCCGGAGGAGGGGACGCAGGAGGGGCTGTTCCGGAACGGCAGATTCTGCGATGCAACCAATACGCTTTACCGCGACGGCTCATGGGTCGCCGGTTCGCATAACAATCACTTCCGCGCGGGATTTGTCTTCCAGAAGGAGGCGGAGAACGAGCCGCTCGTCATGAATGTGACGGGAAAATCGCTGTTCGTGGTCTATAAAAAGTTCAACGATCAGGCATGGGGGCTTGCGGGCGTCTATGTTAATGATGAGCTTGCCGGCATCCTCAACGCGAACGGTCCGAACGGCTGGGGCGGCCCGCAGGTCGATCTGATCGAGACCTATGACAGCGTGCAGGATCTGCATGTCGAGATCCGCATGCTCGATGATCAGACCGAAAAATCCTTTGAGGTTCTCGCGCTCGGAGTCTGCGAATGAGAGCGGAGAACCGGAATCTGAGCAGCCGCGTCGCGCTGGGCGGCATTGTCGCGGCGCTCTGCATTGTGATTATGTTTCTGACGGGCGTGCTGCCTGCGCTGTATATCGCGGCGCCGATGGCGGCAGGTCTGCTGATGATTATTCTGGTCGAGGAGGTTTCCGTCGGGTGGGCGTGGCTGACCTATCTTGCTGTCAGTCTGCTCGCGCTGATCGTGACCTTTGACAAGGAAGCCGCCCTGATGTTTATCCTGTTCTTCGGCTATTACCCGATGCTGCGGATTTATCTTGAGCGGATCAAGGCAAAGCCCCTGAGAACGCTCTGCAAGTTCGCGGTGTTCAATCTCTTTCTTGTGCTCGATTATCTCGCGACCGTCTATGTGCTCGGGCTCCCGACCTTCGATGAAACAGGCCCCGTGATGTTCGCGGTGCTGTTTATTGCGTTCAATCTCGTGTTTCATTTCTACGATAAAATCCTCTCGCGCATGGACTGGTTCTATCATCAGGTTTTTGTCAAAAAGGTTCTCGGCAAGCGCAGCTGGTGAAATAAAGGTATCTCCGATGGATTCGGAATGAGGGCTCCGCCCTCAAACTCCCGCTTAAGGGATACTATCCCTTAAGAATCCCGTTTTGATGCATTTGGAGGTGTTGACATGGAACTGAAAACGCTGACATGCCCGAGCTGCGGCGCATCGTTACAGATTCCGGAGGGCAAAGACCGCTTTTTCTGCACGTTTTGCGGTTCGCAGATTCAGGTTGATGACGGAACGATTCGAGTTGATATAACAAATCGAATTGTGGATGTTGCTCGCTTAAAAGAATTGGAACTAGATGAACAGAAACGTATTCGTAGAGAGCAAGCGCAAAAAAAAGAAAACGCAAATGAGAGACGGAATAATAAGATATGGCTTATTGCATGTATAATATGGATTGTGATTGGAGGGGCTTTTGGGGCTTTCCTTGAAAAGTCTGATATATGCATGATAATATGGATTTGTTTAACTGCGTTTGTTCCTCCGTTCTTAGCAATTACAATCCCAAAGAACTTTTTCAAGAATAAAGAGCTACCAACAGCAGGGACTAAGGTAGGGCTAAGTTTTTTGTTAATGATTAGTGGATGCGTATGTATGGGGATAATTATGGCGATTATCAATGTCATCCTTTAGTTCTGCTGTAGTCTGGTAAAGAGAGAAAATAAAAACTGGTATCTGAGGTGAGACAACATGTCAATGATGAATATTATCTGCCCGAAATGCGGCGGGCAGGCACAGATCGAAGCAGGCAGGAGCGTCATGTGCCCCTATTGTGCCTATGAACTCAATACTGCGGCTGCCGATCAGGGATTTGCATTCGCAGAGGATGCGCAGTTTGCAAAGGCGATGCAGACAGCAAAGGAGATTGACTTTGCACAGCAGCCCGTCCGCGAAATGCAGCCTGCGCAGACCGATTTTTTCGGCGCGCCCGTTCAGCAGATGCAGCAGCCCTATGCTGCACCGCAGGTCAATCCGGCGCAATTTGCACAGCAGCAGATGAATCCTGCGCAGTTTGTGGCACCGCCGCAGTATTCGCCGGCGGAGCTTGCAGCGGCGAAGAAAAAGCGCGGGCAGTGGTACATCCTGAATGCGGCGCTCTATGCCATTCCGGCAATCGTGCTCGCGATCGGGATTATGCTGGAGGAGTTTGACGGCGATGCCGGTGTTCCGCTGATTCTCAGCTGGCTTTGTGCGCATCCGATCGGCGGATTCCTCTCCGGTCTGCTCCGTCCGGATGATGCCTACATCGACAAGAAGCCGCTGTTCAAGCATAAAAGCATGCAGGGCTTCATGCACTTTATCGCAAGCTTCCCTGCGACTGCGGCAGCGGGCGGCATCCTCTATGCGATTCTCGAATCGTTCAGCAATATCTTCTGAATTCGCTGAGGTGATGCAATGTCTTTGATTTCCGTTACATGCCCGGGCTGCGGCGGCAGTGCACAAATCGAAGCGGGGCTCCGCGCGGTCTGTCCCTATTGCGGGAGCGCGCTGCATGTTCCGGCGCCCGATTCCGGTTTTGCATTTGCGCAGGATGTGCAGTTTGCGCCGCCGCCCGTACAGCAGGCGGAACAAGTGCAGCCGGAGCGCGCAAAACAGGATAATCCCGCGGCGTATATGTATCCGCCGTTTTCGGAGCCGAAGCCTGTGCGGCAGTATCCGCCGGAGCAGCTTGCTGAGGCGAGCAAAAAGCGCGGGTTCTGGTATGCAAAGAATATCGCTGCGCTGCTTCTGCAGACGCTCATGCTTTCATGCGGCATCGTGCTCTCGGATTATTTCTACCGCGAACGGCTGGGGACGCTTGTCATCCTTGCGTGGCTGGTCTCTGTGCCGCTCTGGGCGGTGATTTCCGCGCTGATCCGTCCCGATGAAGCCTATCTCAACCGGACGCCGCTGCTGATAAGCAAAAAGGCGCAGGCGGTGATGCATGCGCTCCTGAGTGTACCTGCGGCTGCGCTGCTCTCCGGCATGTTCTGCATGGCGCTCGATATTCTACGAATTATGTTCTGATACGAAACTGAGGTGACAACATGTCTGTTACAAAGGTGACCTGTCCCGATTGCGGCCGCGTTTCCAATCTGGTCTCCGTCCGCCGCGCACTGTGCCCCTATTGCGGCACGGAGCTGAAGCTGCCGGATCCGGAGCCTGATCCTGATTTCGGGGAGCTTGTCGCGCCCGCACCGCAGTTAGAGCAGCCGCTGAAACCCGCGGAGCCGCTCTATACCGATGAGGAACTCTTTACCGCGGAACGAAAACGCCGCAGATGGCATCTGCTCAACGGGATTCTGCTGGGTGTGCTGCTTCTGCCGTGGATCTTCTGCCGCGTGCCGAAGTTCCCGCTTCCGGATGAATGTCTGTTTGTGATCTGGCTGCTGCTGCTGCCGGTCTGCACACTGATTTCCGCGCGGCTGCGTCCGGAGGATGCTTTTCTGGAAAAGGAGCCGTTTATACCGAATAAACTCGTGCACGGCATTCTCTTTCTGCTGTGCAGCGGAATCCTGACTTACATCATCGGGGCGCTGATCAACTCCTGACAGGATGCAGATATAAATTTAATATGAAACGGAGTAATTATCGTGGGCAACATCAAAAAACGCATTATCATTGGAGTTCTCACTGTATGCATCTGGATTGTCTGCGGCGGCGCGGCGGGTCTGCTGATGCTGAACCGTGTGCCGTTTCCGCCGGCGATTCTGATTCTGCTCGGCGCGGCAGCGACCTTTATCCTGTGGCTTGTCGGATTTGTCCGCGGTGCGGAAGGCGGCAGAAAACGTGCGTTTGCAATCGCGCTGAGCTTTGCTGCTGCATTAGTGGGATATTTCGGCTCGGATCTGGTATACCGGCTGATTCTCGACCGTTTCTTTTACAGATAAACCGGTGAATCTCTTTGGCAGAAAGGGGTTGTCATGGAAACAAGAGCGACATTTAAGCGCTCAACATGGAGCATAATCGCGAGCATCCTGCTTGTCATTACGATTGCGGCGTTTGTCCTCAGCGAGGTGTTTAAGTACAATGATTATGTGCTCTATCCGAGCGTGCTGATCCTGATTCTCATGATGCTGATTGCGCCGGGGTTTCTGGCTCTGATCTTTCCCGAGGAATGGGTCGATCGCGGTCAGCCGCTGCGGGCTGTGCTGTTTGTATTCACCTATCCGATATTCTTCGTGCTGGTTCGGTCATTCGGCTGGATGCTGGTTCATCTGTTGGAACGCCTTTTCTGACCGGATGCGGCACATCCGTTTTGTTATAAAACGCGCTTTGCGCATTTCATAAAAATCCATAAATAAGGAGTAAACGAAAAACATGGACACTATGCAAGGAATGAAGCGCACCTGCTATTGCGGCGAGGTGCTCGAAGCGGGCAAGACCGTCACAGTCGGCGGCTTTGTCGATACCGTGCGCGATAAGGGCGGTATTCTCTTTATCGTCCTGCGAGACCGCACCGGCGTCGTGCAGCTGACCTTTGACGATACGACCGACAAGGCGCTCTTTGAGAAGGCGGCATCCTGCAAATCCGAGTATGTCATTCTGGCAAAGGGCGAGGTGCGCGAGCGCGAGAGCAAAACCGATAAAATCGCGACAGGTCATGTCGAGATTTATGTCACGGAGCTGCGCATTCTCGCAAAGGCTAAGACACCGCCTTTCGAGATCACCGCGCAGACCAAGGTCAATGAGGAGCTGCGCCTGAAGTACCGCTATCTCGACCTCCGCAGAGCGCCGCTGCAGCAGAATCTCATCCTGCGCCACAAGATTGCAATGTGCGCACGGCAGTATTTCTATGAGAACGGTTTTCTCGAGATCGAGACCCCGATGATGATGAAATCCACGCCGGAGGGCGCAAGAGACTACCTCGTGCCGTCCCGCGTGCATCACGGCGAGTTCTATGCGCTGCCGCAGTCGCCGCAGATCTACAAGCAGCTGCTGATGGTCGCAGGCTATGACAAATACATCCAGCTTGCACGCTGCTTCCGCGATGAAGATCTGCGCGCTGACCGTCAGCCGGAGTTCACCCAGATTGATCTGGAAATGAGCTTTGTGGATGTAGACGATATTCTGGATCTGACAGAGGGCTTCCTGATCCGTCTGTTCCATGATGTCATGGGCAGAGAGCTGAAAACCCCGCTGCCGCGCCTGACCTATACCGAGGCGATGAACCGCTTCGGCTCGGATAAGCCCGACCTGCGCTTCGGCATGGAGCTGACCGATCTGTCTGAGACCGTAAAAGACTGCGAATTTGCAGTATTCTCCGGCGCACTGGCATCCGGCGGCACGGTTCGCTGCATCACCGCAAAGAATGCTGCCGCAGCGCTGACGCGCAAGGAGATCGACAAGCTGACCGAAATGGTCAAGGGCATCGGTGC
>JAFWUX010000235.1 GCA_017523995.1 Oscillospiraceae bacterium
ATACGCGGCTTTTTCTTTGGCGGAGAAAGAGGGATTTGAACCCTCGCGACCCTTTCGAGCCCTACTCCCTTAGCAGGGGAGCCCCTTCACCACTTGGGTATTTCTCCATCAATGGTGAATGCGATATCCGTAGATGATGTTGGCGGAGAGGGTGGGATTCGAACCCACGGTGCATTGCTGCATCACCAGTTTTCAAGACTGGCTCCTTAAACCGCTCGGACACCTCTCCTTTCGGATTCAGCTTTATCATTATAGCATAATTTTGCGATTTTGTCAACCCCTCAGCGACAAAAAATTATTATCTTGCGAATTTTGACGATCTGTGCTATAATAAATGAAAAAACGGAGGCTGTATATGGCAGGGGAGATTCAGATTTCGGCGCTTGCGGATTCCCCGTGGGCGGAGTGGCTGCAGTGCTCAGAGACGCAGCTCTATCATTTTTATGAGCCGGGGCCGGGGCTGTTTATCGCGGAGAGCCCGAATGTGATCGAGCGCGCAATGCATGCCGGCTATCAGCCGGTTAGCTTTTTGATAGACATCGCATTTTATACAGAGCAGGTGCAGGCACTTGTGAAACGCGCAGCAGATACGCCGGTGTATCTTGCGGAGACGGCTGTTCTCAATTCGATCTCCGGCATTCATCTGACGCGCGGCGTGCTGTGTGCGATGCGCCGTCGGGAATCCGCGTTTGATCCCGTGTGTCTGTCGGATTTCAGCCGGATTGTGCTGCTGGAAAACGTCATGAACCCGACGAATCTCGGCGCGGTTTTCCGCTCGGCGGCAGCGCTCGGCATGGATGCGGTTCTGCTGACATCCGGCTGTACCGATCCGCTTTACCGCAGGGCGGCGCGCGTCAGCATGGGGACAGTATTCCAGATTCCGTGGCGTTATCTGCCGGATGCGCCAAACGCTGCTGATGCGATCCATATGCTGCATGATCTCGGATTCCGTTCTGCTGCGATGGCGCTCTGTGAGGATTCGGCCTCGGTAGACGATGAAAGAATCAGGGCGGCGGAAAAGCTCGCGGTTGTCCTCGGGACAGAGGGTGAGGGGCTTGCGCCGGAGACGATTGCCGCATGTGACTGGACAGTACGCATTCCGATGGCGCACGGCGTGGATTCGCTGAATGTTGCGGCGGCGAGTGCGGTGGCATTCTGGGCACTGCGGAAAACGTAAACAGATTATAATACAGAAAATCCCGAAAGCACTGTGAAAATGCTTTCGGGATTTTTGATGTATGGATACTGTTGAGAAAGCGATTATGCCTTATCGACAGAGCCGAACAGGCGCATCTTCTCTTCAACCTTTGCGCAGATTGCGTCGAAGCCCGGAGCGAGCAGCTTACGGGGATCGAAGCCCTTGCCCTGCTTATCCTTGCCTGCCTCAACGTAGCCGCGGGTAGCCTCAGCAAAGACGAGCTGGCACTCGGTGTTGACGTTGATCTTTGCAACGCCGAGGGAGATTGCCTTCTTGATCTGATCGTCCGGAATACCGGTACCGCCGTGCAGAACGAGCGGCATATCGCCGACGGTCTTGTTGATAGCGTCGAGGGTCTCGAAGCTCAGACCTTCCCAGTTTGCCGGATATACACCGTGGATATTGCCGATGCCGGCTGCAAGGAAGTCAACGCCGAGATCTGCGATCTGCTTGCACTCCTGCGGATCTGCGCACTCACCCTTACCGATGACGCCGTCCTCTTCGCCGCCGATTGCGCCGACCTCAGCCTCGATGGAGAGACCGAGCTGATGTGCAACGTGAACGAGCTCAGTGGTCTTCTCGACATTCTCGTCGATCGGGAAGTGGGAGCCGTCGAACATGATGGAAGTGAAGCCTGCCTTGATGCACTTGTAGCAGCCGTCATAGGTGCCGTGATCGAGATGCAGAGCAACCGGAACGGTGATGCCGAGGGATTCATCCATTGCCTTGACCATCTCAGCAACGGTCTTGAAGCCGCACATATACTTTCCGGCACCTTCGGAAACACCGAGGATGACAGGGGAGTTCAGCTTCTGCGCTGTGAGCAGAACAGCCTTTGTCCATTCGAGGTTGTTGATGTTGAACTGACCGACAGCGTACTTGCCGTCTCTTGCCTTGTTCAGCATGTCTTTTGCAGATACCAGCATTGTTAATTCCTCCTATGATACAATGACGCCGGAAGCACCGGCTAATTCCGGATAAAACATACATCCGTACATTTCACCTTCCCATATTATACACGATTTTCCGGAAAAAAGCAAGAGGAAATCCGGATAAATCTAGTGGGATGAGCAGAAAACTATCTCCTTAGATGAATTTCTGTGTATGTTACTGTATAAATTCACCGCTTTGACCAATACTCCGGACAGAAATCAAACGGTACGGAGGAAATGACCATGAAACAGGCAATAGCAATGCTGCTGATTTTGCTGTTTGCAGCGGCAGCGGCAAATCTCGGGCACACGGCGGAAACGCTTTCACAGATCGAGCATAGCGTCATCCGGCTGCATATTCTCGCGGACAGTGACAGCACGGCGGATCAGACGGCGAAGTTGCTTGTCCGCGATGCTTTGCTGCAGTCGGCAGGAGAGTGGATTCCGGAAAACGCAGATTTTGCGTCCGGCTGTGCGGCGCTGCGCCGTCAGCTGCCCGCGATCCGTGAGACCGCAGAGCAGACGCTCCGCGCGTCGGGCTGTCCGGATGCGGTGAATGTCACGCTGGAGCAGACGGAGTTCCCTGCGCGCAGATACGGGGATATCACGCTGCCTGCGGGGGAATATCAGGCGCTCCGTGTGGAGATCGGGAAAGCGGAGGGGCAGAACTGGTGGTGCGTGATGTATCCGGCGATGTGTATTCCGGCGGCAGAGCAGCCGCCTGCGGACATGCTCGGCGGGGATGCCTGCAATATGGCGATGCATCCGGAGGAATATGAGGTCCGCCTGAAATGTGTGGATACGGCACGCGCTGCAATCCGCTGGGTTCAGAAGTCGCTGGAACAGGCGGAAACCGCCTCTCCCGCAGGAGAGACGGTGCATCCGTGTTCTGATCCGCGCGTGCAGATCAGCAGCCGCAGCCGTTATTGCAGCCGCATCCGTTGTTGTTCCCGCAGCCGCAGCTGTTGCCGCAGCACATGCTGAACAGCAGAATCAGAATGATAATCCACCACATGTTGTTGCAATCGTTACCGCACATAATCAGCACTCCTTATCATGAGAATGTAGGCATGGCATCGCGTCCGGATCGCGGTGCTATTTTGGGGGAGCGGTTTGTTCCGCTTCCTAGTCTCATGATATGCGGCTGCGGGAAATGTGTGACAGCGCTGCACGGGTAAAGCATGCGGCATCTGCATATAGTATAGCAAACGAAAACGGAGGGATCAGATTTGCAGAAGGATGCATATACGAAAAAGGCGCGGCAGATTATCGCGCATGCAAAGACGCAGGCGGAATCGCTCGGGCACAGCTTCATCGGCACGGAGCACCTGATTCTCGCGATGCTCGCGGACGGCAGCAATGTCGGGGCGGCGATTCTGCGGACACACAGAGTTCCGCTGCAGCGCTTTCAGCAGGCGGTGCTCGAGGAGATCGGGCGCACAGAACCGACACAGCTCGGCGAGCATGCCTGCACACCGGCATTCCGGCGGATTCTGCGCAATGCAGAACGGCAGTCCGCTGATTTGCAGAACGGTGCACCGGCAGTCAGCTCGGAATCGCTGCTGAAAGCTGTGCTGCAGGATGAACACTGCGGCGCATCGTCGATTCTGCGCGGCATGGGTATCCCGCTGCATATTCTGCGCAACGCCTGCGGGCAGGAGCAGCTTGCGGTTCATGAGAGCGCGGATGCCTTTCCGCAGTTTGACCGCAAAGCCTGCCCGACGCTTGCGCAGTATGCGCGGAATCTGACCGATCCGGTTGCGGCGGAGCAGTTTGACCCGCTGATCGGCAGGGCGCAGGAAATGCAGCAGATCATGCAGATTCTGCTCCGCCGGACAAAGAACAATCCGGTGCTGATCGGGCAGGCGGGTGTCGGGAAAACCGCGATTGTCGAGGGCATTGCCCAGCGCATCCTGCACGGGGATGTCCCGCAGACAATGCGCAGCCGCGTGATTCTCGCGCTGGACCTGACCGCGCTGCTTGCCGGTGCGAAGTATCGCGGGGACTTTGAGGAGCGCCTGCGCGCCTGTATGGAGGAGGCAGTCAGCAATCCGGAAGTGCTGCTGTTCATTGACGAGCTGCACATGATCACCGGCACGGGCGCGGCAGAAGGCGCGATCGACGCGGCGAACATCTTAAAGCCGCGGCTTGCAAGAGGGGAGCTCCAGATCATCGGCGCAACTACTGAGGATGAATACCGCCGCCAGATTGAAAAGGATGCAGCCCTTGCGCGACGCTTTCAGCCGGTGCGGATTGCCGAGCCCTCAGCCGCCGAAGCTGCTGAAATGATCAGCGGACTGCGCTGCCGCTATGAGCGCTTTCACCGTGTCGAGATCGCGCCGGAGGCAATCGGTGCCGCGGTGAACTATTCCGTGCGGTATCTGCATGACCGTGCGCTGCCGGATAAGGCGCTCGATCTGCTGGATGAAGCCTGCGCAGCAAAGCGGCTGGAACTGCTGCATGCGCATGATCCCGAGCAGTATCCGGCGATCGGGCAGGGAGATATCGCGCATATGGTTGCGGAGAAAACGGGCATTCCTGCGGAATCGCTGACAGAATCGGAGACGGAGCGCCTGCTGCATCTTGAGGAGACGCTGCGCCGCCGCGTGATCGGGCAGGATGCGGCAATCACGGCAGTTGCGCAGGCGATCCGGCGGAACCGCTCCGGATTGCGGAAGGGGGGGCGTCCGGTCGGGGCGTTTCTGTTTCTCGGCGCGACCGGAATCGGCAAAACAGAGCTTGCAAGATGCATCGCAGAGGAGCTGTTTGCGGGCAGCCTGATCCGGATTGACATGAGCGAGTATATGGAAAAGCACACAGCAGCGCGGTTGATCGGGGCGCCGCCGGGATATGTCGGATATGACGAGGGCGGCACGCTGGTCGAGCGTGTGCGCCGTGCGCCCTACAGTCTGATTCTCTTTGACGAGATGGAAAAGGCGCATCCGGATGTGCTTTCTCTGCTCCTGCAGATTCTCGAGGACGGCATACTGACGGACAGCAGCGGCAATCAGGCGGATTTCTCCGAGACAATGCTGATTCTGACATCCAATCTCGGCGCGGAAACGCTGCAGCAGGGCGTCATCGGTTTCGGGGACAGCGCCGATACCGAAGAAAAGCAGGCGGCAGAGCTGCAGTCAATCCTGAAAAAGACAATGAAACCCGAGCTTCTGCACCGTCTGGATGCGGCGATTATTTTCCGGCGGCTCTTGGGCGCTGACCTGCTGCAAATCGCGCAGATGCAGCTGCATGATCTCGCGGACAGGGCAGCTGCCTGCGGTGCATCGCTCTCATGGACACCGGAGGCGGAGCAGCATCTGCTTGCGTGCGCCGATACCGAACACGGCGGTGCGCGTGCAATCCGGACGGCACTGACACAGCTGGCAGAGCCGCTTCTCGCAGACAGTCTGCTGCGGCATGCAAAGGGGGCGCACCGTCTCTGTGTCCGCAACGGCGCACTGACCGTTGAGCAGACGATCCCTGCCGTTTGATGAAAAGAGCCGTTCTGTCACAGTGGCAGAGCGGCTTTCGGCGTTTTGATACATCTAAATCCGAGCGGCGCCGCATATACTGCAGCGAGGTGATGCTGATGTTTTCATTGTTATCAGGGCTGTTCGGGCAGATGACCTTTCTGCTGCTGCATGTGGATCACACCGCAGCATTTCCGCCGGCGCTCTCGCGCGCAGAGGAGCAGGAGCTATTGGAGCAGCTTGCGTTGGGTTCGGAGGAGGCGCGGCAAAAGCTGATCACGCACAATCTGCGGCTGGTTGCACATATGACAAAAAAGTTCTATTCGCCGGATCGGGAGCAGGAGGAACTGATTTCCATCGGGACGCTCGGGCTGATGAAGGCGGTCTCGACCTTTCAGCCGGAAAAGGGCGCGCGATTTGCAACCTATGCGAGCAGGTGTATCGAAAATGAAATCCTGATGCACTATCGGGCGAAAAAAAAGACCGCCGGAGAGGTGTTCTTCGACGATCCTTTGGAATATGACAAAGACGGGAATGCGCTGACGCTTCTCGATATCATGCCGGACAGTACCGATCTCGAGGAACAGGTCGCGCAGTCCATGCAGGAAAAGCAGCTCTATCACTATCTGCAGACAAAACTTTCCGAGCGCGAGTGGACGGTGATTGTCCGGAGGTACGGTTTGTTCGGATATCCGGCACAGACGCAGCGTGAGGTAGCCTGTACGCTGGATATCAGCCGCTCCTATGTCTCGCGGATTGAGAAGCGGGCGCTTGCGGTTCTTCGTGCTGCATATGAGCAGTCCTACGGCACGGTCAGCGGTTGAGGAAGATCACCACGCCGACGCACAGTGCGAGCAGCGCTGCCGCAATGCAGGATACAACAACAACCGAGGACTTTTTATCCTCAAAATGATCGTTGACAGGGTAGCCGCAGAGATGCAGAACGCGCAGGAACGGGCGGTAGAGCAGCAGCGTGATGCCGGCGTTGATGCCCGCCTTCAGCAGATTGAACGGCAGGAACATCGAAGTCAGCATCGGCACAATCTCCGCACGGGAAACGCCCATGTAAAGCGGCGAGATCAGATAATTCCAGAGCAGCATCGAAACGCTCATCGCAGCAACGCTGCAAACCAGTCCGATGGCGGCACCGTAGATATCGCGGCGCTTTTTGTAGATGAGCGATGCAGTGCAGGCAAATGCTGCGCTGGAGACAATGTTCATAATCATGCCGATCAGACCGGTGGAGCTGAACGGCAGCTCAAGCAGTGCCGTTACGATTGTGCAGCCGAGTGCGGCGAGCGGTCCGTAGAGGAATCCTGCGAACGTGATGAAGGTATCCTTCGGTTCATACTTGAGGAACCCGACAACCGGAATCTTGATGATCATCATCGAGATGAAGCCGATTGCGGAGAGCAGTGCCAGAATAACAATCTTTCTGGTGGCGGATGTGGTCTGCGCGGGTGCGCTGACAGCAGCAGTTTTTTTCATGAGAATCGTTCCTTTCTGAAAGAAGATATGAGGCTTCTGACAGAAGAAAACCGCCCGTGAAACATGCGCTTCACGGGCGGCGGATTGTACCAGTTTTTTCAGCGGCTCACACCGCTTGCTGAGAACAATCTGTTTCTTCCATCCGGACTATACCGTCGGTACCGGAATTGCACCGGTTCAGCCGTTTGCACGGTTCGCGGACTATACCGCCGGTGAGGAATTGCACCTCGCCCTGAAACAAATGTGTTTGTGAGGGGACTCCTTATTCAGCGTCGCCCTCGTTGTCGGCATCGTCAGCGATTTCCTCGGAATCGGAGAAATCCTGTTCGATGTCATCATAATTGAACTCGAGCAGTTCGCCGCAGTGCGGGTTAACGATGCTGCCTTCCTCAAGCTCACGCTCTGTGAGGTTGACAGTTTCTTCACAGCTCGGGCAGTTCACAACGTAGACTTCGTTATCGTAGTCATCGTCGTCTTCATAAGCAAAATCATCGTAATCTGCCGGGAGGACGCGGCCGATGCGGAAGTGATCGTCTTCATCATCGTCATCATCGTCAAACTCGAAGTCATCATCATCAAAATCGTCATCGTCATCGCAGTAGAGATCGGTTTCGACCTCGCCCAGATCCTTGTCAAGCAGATCGCAGAGCTCTGTCAGCTCATCGACCTGTGACTGCAGATCGTCGATATAGACGCCCATTTCCTCCATGACCTCAGCCATCTGCAGGATAGCCTTGCCCTCCTTGGTAGAGCCGTCCAGCTCCATACCGTCCAGAAGACCCTTCATATATGCGATTTTCTCGGTCAGCTTCATGATGATTTCCTTCCTTTCATTTCATTGCCGCAATTTGCTTTGCCCAAAAGGCGGATATCCAGGAGAAGAATTATGCGCGCTCCATGTACTCGCGGGTACGGGTGTCGATGCGGATGCGGTCGCCCTCGTTGATAAAGAGCGGAACACGGATCTCTGCACCGGTCTCAACAACTGCCGGCTTGGTCGCGTTGGTAGCAGTGTTGCCCTTGACGCCCGGCTCGGTGGAAGTGACCTCGAGCTCGACAAAGAACGGCGGCTCGATGCCGAAAACATTGCCCTTGTAGGAGAGAACCTTGACGATCTCCTCCTCCTTGACAAAGTCAAGTGCATTGCCGATGACTTCCTTGCTGATCGGAACCTGCTCATAGGTCTCCATATCCATGAAGTAGTAGAGATCGCCGTCATTGTAGCTGTACTGCATATCCTTGCGCTCAACATAAGCGGTCGGGAACTTTGCGGTCGGGTTGAAAGAGGTTTCAACCACAGCGCCGGTGATGACGTTCTTATACTTGGTGCGGACAAAAGCTGCGCCCTTGCCCGGCTTAACGTGCTGGAATTCGATAACCTGAACGACCTGACCGTCCATTTCAAAAGTCATGCCGTTACGAAAATCGCCTGCTGAAATCATGTAAATAACCTCCAAGAAAGTGTGAATGAACATACGCATTCCATATAGCACTATTTTACACTATTTTCGCGGATTTGGCAATAGCAAACCGCAAAAAACGAATCATTGCACAAATCGTCATGCCTGTGATATTGATTTTTCTACATTTTGACGAAGCGTGTATCATCTGCGTACCCGCATCATACATATATATGGTACGGGACGGGAAGGAGGCGCAGCATGCGTATTTTGATCTGTATCCTCGGGCTGGTGCTGCTTTGCGGCTGCAGGGAAGTCTCTGTGCAGAATGCAACGCAGGTCTCCGCAGTTGATCCGGATGCTGTTCCGGCGCTCGTGACGGACATGTTTCTCCGTACAGATGAGACCATGCAGCTGTATCTGCAGGATGCTGGCACGTATGATCTTGATTCTGCGATCCGGAGTGCAGCAGAGCAGCATGTTCTTGCGCGGACGATGCTGCGTTCGGTTACATGGACACGCTCCGGCGACTGCGTGACACTCTCGGCACATTATGCAGTCTCCGCGGATATCCTGCGGAAAGAAAAGCAGATGCTCGCGGATTCTGCGGAATTGTGGTGCCGCGAATCTGCATCACAGCCGGATGCGGTACGGATTCTGCTGGCGCACGATGCACTCTGCCGCCGCTGCACCTACAGCGAAGCTTTGCCGGAATGCCACAGCGCATACGGCGCATGGTGCGGGCAGAATGCTGTCTGTGACGGCTATGCAGAGGCGTTTGCGCTGCTCATGGAGACCGCCGGCATCCCTGTCCGGATTGTGACGGGCACTGCGCAGGACGGTTCTCATCCTGCGGCACCGCATGCGTGGAATCTGGTGCAGCTTTCCGGTGTGTGGTATCACATTGACTGCACATGGGATGACGCAGACGGATTGCCGCAGCATGCGTATTTTCTCTGCGATGATACAGCGATGTCCCAGACGCATCAATGGGATACAGAAAAATATCCGCCTGCGCTTGGCGGCGGATATACTTATGATTCGATTGTTTCGGAGATGCAGGCGAAGGTCAGGGGAGACGGCTGCGCAGACAGCGGATAAAATCCTTTGCCGGATCGAGCTCCGTAAGCTGATAGAGCATCCGGCAGCCGACGGCGTCCTCGATTTCCCCGAGCAGAAAGCCGCCCGCCGGATGCTGCAGCAGATCGACACCGGCAAAATCCAGCGGCATGACCTGCTGTACCCGATCAACCAGTGTGCGCATTTCCGCGTCCGGCTGAATGATCGCCGCGTGTCCGCCGAGCGAGAAATTGCTGCGGAAGTCGCGCTCCGAGGTGCGCAGAACTGCTGCATAGATTTCACCGCCGAGGATGTAGATGCGCACATCCCAGCCCGTGACAACCGGCTCCTGCACGAGAAACGGGTTCGCGCCGGAATAAGAACGCAGCGCATCCGCGTCCGGAATCCATGTGACACCGGCGCCGCCGTGACCGTCCGCGGGCTTTGCAACCAGCGGATACGGCAGACTGTGCTGCGGATTCTCTTTTGTGATCTGCTCTGTTTTCGCCATCGGGATGCCGTGCCGCCCGTGCAGATGCAGATAGGTCTGATACTTGTCATTCGTGACCGCGGTGACTGCAGCACTGTTGAAGCAGGGGATTCCGCGGCGTTCCGCTGCATCACTGTATGCGGCAATCCGACTGCGGTTGAGCAGAAACGCAGTATCCGCGCCGAAAATCGCCTCCGGATCGCTTTCGCCGGTAAGACAAAGCCGGAGAGACAATCCCTCCGGCTCTGCGTATTGACAAAGCTGTTCGATAAACCAGCGGTTGCGCGCAGCATCCTCCGGCGTGTAGAGCAGAATGCCTTGCTTCATGCTCATTCAGCGCTCTTGATCTGGCTGCGGATATGCCACATGATATTGGTGGCGGGGTTGATGCCGCAGGTATCAATGGTGCTCTGAAGCTGCGGGTTGGAATTGACCTCGCAGACATAGCGCTCATCGTCATTTTTGCCCATGAGGATATCGACACCGGCAAAATCGAGACCGAGTGCGGCTGCTGCATCAATTGCGAGCTTCTCCTCAAGCGGTGTGATTACGCGCGCAGTTGCGGAACCGCCGGCACCGATATTCGAGCGGAACTCCGCCGGCGATGCGGAATGACGCTCCATCGCGCAGATCGCCTTGCCGCCGACAACCGTAACACGGAGATCCTTGCCGCTGCTCTCGCGGATGAATCTCTGGAACAGGCAGTCATGCTCGCCGATATGCGTCAGGATGCGTGCTGCCTCCGCCTTATCCTTTGCAAGATAAACCTGTGCGCCGAAGCTGCCCTTGTTCTCCTTGATCACAAGCGGCCAGCCGAGCAGCTTTGCAGCGCGTTCGGCGGATTCCGGATTGCGCTTGCAGCCCGGGAAGCAGGTCGGTGCAGGGATTGTATCCGGAATCGGGATGCCTGCTGCAGCGAGCTTCAGTGCGGTCTCCATTTTATCATCGGAAAGGGCGATCGCATCTGCGCTGTTGAACAGGTGCAGACCGGAAAGCTCCATGGTTTTTGCAAGCTGAATATCCTTATCCCAGAACAGGACAAACTTCGGCTTCGGCTCCTTTGCCTGCGAGCCGACAATGGTCGGGCGCTGATCGGATGTCCACTTGGAAAAATGCAGGCCTGCCTTTTCTGCGGATTCTTCCAGCACGCGGTAGAGCGAATTGAACTTTGCGGGGTTGTAGTAGCTGTTGACGATCAGCCAGCCGTTGTAAATCTCCATGATGATTTCCTCCGTATCCGAATAGTATATCGTTCTTTCGGCAAGAAATGCCTTTCTTCTATATTTTACTACATGAAATCAAAAAAGTCAATATCTGATAGAAAAACTGCAGATAAAAAAGCCGTGAATCTGTGTCCACGGCTTTTCGGATATTCAGAGAAATGCAATCAGCAGCGCAGCAAGTACAAGTGCGGCGGTGTTGGCAAGACCTGCGATGAGGCAGGGCTTTGCGACCTGCGGGCGGTTTGCTTTATACTGCTTGCTCAGCTTGAACCCGTGACCGGGGATCAGTGCGGAGAGAATCAGCTCTTTGCGCGTGACTTTGGCGTTTTTATCGCGGATTGCCAGCTGTGCGCGGCGCAGTGCCAGCGGGTTCAGGACATAATTGCAGTTGACGCAGACTGTTGCCTCGGGATCGACTGTGCAGCCGCAGTTTGAGCAATAGACATGACGGCCGGTTGTCTGATAGTGATAATCCTGCTTGCGGACAGCCCAGCGCTGCTTCTGCGAATCCGGCTCCAGATCAATGCCCGTGAGATTGTGGACAAAGCGCTGGATTCTTGTCAGCTTGCTGCTCTCATATTTTTCGCGTCTGGCGCGGACAAGGCGCTGTCCCTGCTGCAGCGCAATCGGATTGACAACGTAGTTGCAGTGGACGCAGACACTCGCGTTTTTGTAGATCGGCTGACCGCAGTTCCGGCAGAAGCAGCGCTCCGGATCGAGCATGACCTCGCGCGCCAGCTCCTCGAGCGCTTCTTCGCTTTCATCCTTTGCAGTCTGCTGCTGCGGCTGCGCCTGTGAGCCGAAAAGCTCCTCATCGGTTGCTGTCTGATAGGCTACGTCGATGATATCTTCTTCGTCATTGAATTTCGGATTTGTCATGGCAAATCACTCCTGTAGGTAAATAGTGGCTTCTGCGGAACGATATTACATTCAGTTCTGGGGCGGGACGGTATAATTCCCGACAACTTCCTTGTTATGAAATATGGAATTCATTTTGTCCCTTTGGTCTTTAAAAGTCTGCAGATGAGTCAGATCATATTCTGTGAGCAGGTGTTCGCTTTTCGCACACAGCGCGCCGGTCACGGTTCCTTTTTCATCACAGATCACAGCGACATTGTATCGCTGAATGTCATTCATATAATAGCACATGCGCTGATAGCATTCGCTGCTGCATTCCGGTGAGCCAAGGTTAAAAATCGTTGTCTGCAGTCTGGAATCTTCTCCTGCTTCTATCAGTTCAAACTGATAGGCATTCGCTGCCGAATACACCTGCCGTGCAGCGGAATTGATCGAGGTCACCTTGCTGTGCGCAACAAATCCGTACATTGCGCTGAACAGAAACAGAAATATCGAAGCAAGCAGGATCAGCAGTACGGCAGCGATGCAGGCGCTCTGCTGCTTTTTCGCGAATGCACAGAGTGCGCATGCCGGTGAGCCGGGATGCAGTCCGAGTGCCTTGATCTGACTGCGGTAATTGCACTCCGCAATGATAAAAAGCGGCAGCAGAAGCGGCAGGATCACGAATCCGAGCAGCATCAGGGTTTTGCGTTCGTGTTCAAGTTTTGCGATCGCCTCGCTGTAGTAAGTGTCTGACTGATACCATGCATCCAGCGTCCGGGCGTCAGCAGCTTTCAGCGTATCCATTTCGTTGATGCGCTGTTCCACACGCTTCTGAAAAATGCCGGAAAATACCAGAAACACAAGTGCGCCGATCAGTGCGACGCCGGCAAAATACAAGATGAAGCTGTCATCCGGTTGATCACTGAACAAGCAGATCGAAGCACTGATACCGCAGACCGCGCCGAACCAGCAGAGAAAGATCAGCAGATAATGCAGCCGGATCTTTTTCCGGATTTTACGCATATCAACCGAAGCTGCGGCGTCATTCGCGGTGATCATTGGAATTCTCCTGTTGTTCCTCGAGTTCCGCACGGTCGGCAAGCTCCTCAACCGGAACAGGGATAAAGGTGATATCCGCATCCGGATGGGGGATGATGATTTCCTCAGCCTGTCCGGAACCCGGTAGGCTTCCGTTGGGCGATCCGTCCTGTTCCTGCGCGGTCAGATGGTGGATATCATTTGACATATAGTATTCCGTCTCAGCGGGGAGACCTTTTTTGTGCAGCTGCTCGCTGAGAAAATCCGAGAGCAGCGTGTAGACAGCAGCGAAAATCGGCACAAACGCAACCATGCCGATAAATCCGAAGATGCCGCCGCCGACCGTAATCGCAAAGAGCGTCCAAAACATCGGCAGACCGAGCGAATCGCCGACGATTTTCGGACCGAGGAAGTTGCCGTCAAACTGCTGCAGCACGAGGATGAAGATCACAAACGGGATGACCTTGCGCGGCTCGGAGAGCAGAATCAGCAGACCGCTCGGGACAGCGCCGAAAATCGGGCCGAAGAACGGAATGATGTTTGTAACGCCGACAAGGATCGAAATGAGCGTCACATAGGGCATGTTGAGAATCGTCAGACCTGTGAAGCAGAGCAGCCCGATGATAATGGAATCGAGCGTTTTGCCCGAAAGGAAATGCATGAACTTGTAGCTGACGTGCGAGCCGATCCGGAGAAATGTGTGTACCTTCGATTCCGGCAGCAGTGCATAGAGCAGCTTTCTCGCCTGCGCAAGATATTTCTCTTTATTATAAAGTAGGTAGATCGTAATGATGATGCCGAACAGGAAGTTCGTGATCCATTTGAAAACAGAGACGGCACTGGACGTCAGTGTCGAGATGAGGTCGGCGCCGCCGCTTGCGATGCTGTCGAGCTTTGGCTCAAACTGATCCGCGAAGTTGTTGGCGGAGTTGAGCGCGTTATCCCAGAAGGTTGTCAGCATGGAATAGAGCTGCGGCTGATCGCCTTTGAGGCTTGCGATATGTGTGTTGATCCAGTCTGTCATATTGGTCAGGTATTCCGGCAGGTTGACCAGCAGGTTTTTGATGCTGGAAATCAGCTCCGGAACAATCGCGGCGACCAGACCGACGATTGCGGCAATCAGGATCAGTATGGTAGCGCAGACCGAGAGACCGCGCTTCAGGCGCGGATGCGGCTGCTTTTTGTCTGTCAGTTTGCCGATTTTTACTTCAAACCACTCCTGAAGCGGGTTCAGTAAATAGGAGAATACCAATCCGGCGAGAATCGGCGCCAGAACAGAAATCACCTTGCGGAACACTTCGACGAGCGAGGACCAGCGCCAGACTGCGATTCCGATCAGCAGACAGACGGAGAATACCCATACGGCAGTTCTGGCAATGCCGCGCTGCCGGTCGTCCAAACGTACCTTCATACAGGAACATCATCCTTTCTGCGGACTATTACTATTAACTCAAACTATATTATACAGGAAAAACACGAAAAAAGAAAGTCCTTTCAGGAAAAATTAAGAATAAAATCAAAACTCTCTCTGCAAACTGCACAAAATGCGCGAACAGATGTTTGAATCGGCGTGAAATATGAAAAATATCGAAAAATTTTCTGTAAGGACTTTTCAATTCGGGAGATTTGTGATATAATAGATTCGTATTGCCGGAAGTATACCCGCAGCCGGATGCAGATTTGCAGCTGCGGCAGGAAAAATCCGGTTCGATCATCACGAAAGGAATGGAGTCCGGAAGATAACATGCAGAGCATGACGCAACTCAAACAGGCCGCGCTGACGCGCTATCTGGCAGCAAAGGGACTGAATCCGCCGCAGCAGGAAGCTGTCCGGACGGTGACAGGACCGGTCAGTGTGCTGGCAGGCGCAGGCAGCGGCAAAACCACTGCAATCGTCAACCGCATCGCATTCATGATGCGCTTCGGCAACGCCTATGACGGCGAGATTCCGCCGTTCAGCGCTGAAGATACAGAATTTCTGCGGCAGATCGCTGACGGAGAAACAGCTCCTGATGAACAGCGCCTGACCGAAATTCTCGGCTATGCACCGATCCCCGGCTGGCGGATCCTTGCGATTACATTTACCAATAAAGCCGCAGCAGAGCTCAAGGCTAGACTCGAGACCATGCTCGGCGAGAGCGCAGCAGATGTCTGGGCAGCAACCTTCCACAGCGCCTGTGTCCGGATTCTGCGGCAGCACATCGACCGCCTCGGCTATACATCTGATTTCACGATCTATGACGCGGATGATTCGCAGCGCGTCATCAAGGATCTGCTCAAGGAGCCTTCGCTGCAGGATCGCAGCAGGGGCGTATCGCTTGAAAAGGCATTCCCGCCGAAAGCCGTTGCGCATGAGATCAGCCGCGCCAAGGACAGGCTCCTGACGCCGCAGGACATGCTGCAGGAGGCGGACGGTGACTACCGCCGCAGCAAGATCGCGCAGATTTATGCGGCTTATCAGCAGCGGCTCAAGGATTCCAACGCCGTTGACTTTGATGATATTATCCTGCTGACAGTCCGGCTGTTCCGTGAGCAGCCCGATGTCCTCGAAAAATATCAGAACCGCTGCCGCTATCTGCTCGTGGACGAGTATCAGGACACGAACCCCGCGCAGTACGAGCTGATTCATCTGCTCGCCGAAAAGCACCGCAATCTCTGCGTGGTCGGCGATGATGACCAGAGTATCTATAAATTCCGCGGCGCGACGATCGAGAACATTCTCTCGTTCGAGTCGCAGTTCCCTGACTGCAAGGTCATCCGGCTGGAACAGAACTATCGCTCGACCAAGCAGATTCTCAAAGCTGCGAACTCCGTGATCCGGAACAATCAGGGCAGAAAGGACAAGACGCTCTGGACGGATCTTGCGGAGGGTGACAAAATCCACTGGTACCGCGCCGCCGATCAGAACGCGGAGGCAAGATTTGTCGCGGAAACCGTGCAGGAGGGCGTCAAGCAGGGCGGTCTCTATCAGAACTACGCCGTGCTCTACCGCACACATGCGCTCTCGAATACACTGGAGCGTCAGCTTGCACAGGCGGGCATCCCTTACAGAATCTACGGCGGTCTGCGCTTCTTCGACCGCAAGGAGATCAAGGACATTGTCTCCTATATGTGCGTGGTCAACAATCCGTTCGATATTCTGCGCTTTACGCGGATTATCAATGAACCGAAACGCGGCATCGGCGCGCAGACGCTTGCTGATATCACGGCGATCTCGCTTGATCTCGGGATTTCGCCGCTGGAGGTGCTCCGGACTGCGGATTCGTATCCGGCCATTGCCAAGCGCGCGAAGGTGCTGCAGGAGGCTGCGGATGTCTTTGATCGCCTGCAGGAGGCTGCCGAGACCATGCCGCTCGATGCGTTCTATGATACACTGCTGGAAACCTCGGGCTATATGGATATGCTCCGTGCCGAGGGCGAAGAAGGCGAAAACCGGATTGAAAACATCAAGGAACTGAAAACCAGTATCCTCAGCTATATCAACACCGCCGAAAACGAGGGCGATGAGCCGACGCTGAGCGGCTTCCTCGAGGAAATTTCGCTCTATACCGATCAGGACCGCGCCGATGAATCGCAGGATGCCATGACGCTGATGACGATTCATGCAGCAAAGGGACTTGAATTTGAGAATGTCTTTCTGATCGGTCTTGAGGAGGGCGTATTCCCAAGCAGACGCAGCATGGACAGCCCGGAGGAGATCGAGGAGGAACGCCGTCTTGCATATGTCGCAATCACACGCGCAAAGCAGCGGCTCTACATCACAACAACATCGTTCCGCATGCTCTACGGACAGACCGCTTCCAATACATCCTCGCGCTTTCTGCGGGAGATGGATCCCGAGGTGATCGAGAAAGAGGAACCGGAGCAGCAGAGTACGTTTACAGCATCGAAGGGCGGCACAAAGCCGAAAATGCAGACCGATGCATTCTTCCGCTATGCCGAAAAGAACAGCGGCTCTGCGCCTGATCTCAGTTTTACCGCGGGCGACCGCGTCAAGAGCTTTATTCACGGCGAAGGAACCGTGCTGACCGTAACCCCGATGGGCGGCGATGTCCTGCTGGAAATTGCCTTTGACCGCGTGGGGACGAAAAAAATCATGGCAAAATATGCCCGAATCCGAAAGGTGTCATCATGAGTACAAATGCAAGAAAATCCGTCGCGATGAGCGGCAGACAGGCGGCAGCCGATGCCGGCGACCAGATCCGCAATGTATGGGCGAACATCAAAGAGGCACTCCGCACCAGAAACGGTCACTATTTTATTCTGGCGGTGCAGTTTCTGCTCTCGTTTCTGTCTTTGCTCTATCTGAAAGGGGTCATCAAGCTCGCGTATTACAGCATGTTCTACAAGCTTGATATTCCGGATGAAAACCGCGGCAAATACTGTTTTCTGGTATCGCTCGCGTGTCTGTTCTTCGGCGCGGTGATGCTGTTTACACGGCGGCAGATTGTCACAAGGATCGCGATCATGTGCGCGATGCCGTTCTATTTGCCGATCCTCATGTTTAACTATAAACACCTTGTCCTGCTGGTTCCGCTCGGCATCATGGTTGTGATCACGTATCTGGCGAGCGGCACAAGCGAAGGCCCGAAAACGATTTTCGGCGCGGTGTTCCTGATGATTTACGTTATCGGCGTTTTCATGTTCCTGACCGTGCAGAATATTCTGCAGCCTGCGATTCAGGAGACGGTCATTGAGCGCGATATCACGCCCGGCGGGTCCTATCGCTATTCGATTGTGCAGGTGCTCGATCAGGGCGACGGCAATACTTATGTCGCGATTGAGCCGAACGATGCCGATATTGAGTACAATCATTCCAAGTGGTTCGCAAAGGGATTCCGTCAGGAGATCTACCGTGAGCGTCCGCTGAAAAAGGGATTCAAGGCGGAGTGGACAACGCAGACCCGCGCTGAAATCACCAAGGAGCTCATCACCAAGAATCCGAGCACGGTGTTCACGCTGAATGCGGATCAGATGAAGCTGCTCGGGCTGAATATCGGCTATGCGCAGGATTTCGAGATCGGCGCTCTCTCCCGCAAGCAGCGCCACAAGCTCGGCTACGGCTCCAATGATGATGACATTGATTCCAGACTTGCCGGATTGTTCAGAGTCACGCTGATGGATCCGGATTATACCGTAACGCTTGATTTTGACAAGATGGTCGAGCTCGGTCTGAACCCGACCTATGAGCTCCGTCTCTCCCGCATGACCGATGATCAGCTTGAAGCACTCGGCGTGCCGGAGGAGAATGAGGTGCTCAAGGTCGGCAACAAGGTTGTGTTCCGTCAGTATGTTGCAGTGCTGGAGCGCCGCTTCTGGCCGGAGAACCGCGACCTGAGCGCATTCCTCGATACCAACGAGGAGCCTGAGGTGCATCCGGAGGGCGTCGAAATCCCCGTGAAGGAGACAACAGCCGTCAGCACCACCGGCACAACCGCCGTCACCACCGAAACAACAACAACAACTGTCACAGAGGCGCAGCAGGTTCTCTGGTAAACAGGATATCCACGGAAAATGAAGTAACATTGCAGCAGAGGGTGAAACATCATTTGATACAGCCGGAAGACGGATGACGTAGGGAATCATCCGTCTGCGCAGCAAAGCGGCTGTTTGATGTGCTGATTCCGGAGCAGCCTGCTCCGGCGGAGGAAATACCCGCAATCACTTAATTGAACGGAGGATTTGAACCATGAACTACTATCTTGGCGTTGACATCGGTACCAGCGGTACCAAAACTGTGCTTTTTGATGTGAAAGGCAATGTGATCGCATCGGCAACTGAGGAGTATCCGCTCTATCAGCCGCAGAACGGCTACGCAGAGCAGGATCCGCAGGACTGGGCAAATGCCGTGCTGCATACAATGGCGGCGGTGCTTGCAAAGAGCGGTGCGGATAAAAATGATGTCAAGGGCATCGGTCTTTCCGGACAGATGCACGGTCTTGTCATGCTGGACAAGGATAACAAGGTCATCCGCAAGTCGATCATCTGGTGCGACCAGAGAACGGCAAAGGAGTGCGAGGAGATCACGGAGAAGGTCGGTGCGGAGCGCCTGATCGAGATTACCGCGAATCCGGCACTGACCGGCTTCACTGCATCCAAGATTCTCTGGGTGCGCAACAACGAGCCGGAAAACTACGCAAAATGCGCACATATCCTGCTGCCGAAGGATTATATCCGCTTCATCCTGACCGGCGAATATGCAACGGAGGTTTCCGATGCATCCGGCATGCAGCTGCTCGATATCCCGAACCGCTGCTGGTCCGATGAAGTGCTCGAAAAGCTGGATATTGACAAGAGCCTGCTTGCAAAGGTCTATGAGTCGCCGGAGATCACCGGTACCCTGACTGAGGAGGCTGCAAAGCAGACCGGTCTTGCAGCCGGTACGCCGGTTGTCGGCGGCGCGGGCGATAATGCTGCGGCTGCGATCGGTACAGGCGTTGCCTCTGACGGCAAGGCATTTACCACAATCGGCACGAGCGGCGTTGTCTTTGCACACAGCTCGAAAATCTCGATTGACCCGAAGGGCAGAGTCCATACCTTCTGCTGTGCTGTGCCGGGATGCTGGCATGTTATGGGCGTGACGCAGGGCGCTGGTCTTTCGCTCAAATGGTTCCGCGATAACTTCTGCGATGCCGAAAAGCAGACCGCAAAGGGCATGGGCGTCGATGAATACTATCTGATGGACAAGGAGGCAGAGCAGTCTCCGATCGGTGCAAACCGCCTGCTGTATCTGCCGTATCTGATGGGCGAGCGTACACCGCATCTTGATGCAAACGCGCGCGGCGTGTTCTTCGGTCTTTCCGCGATGCATCAGAAGCGTGATATGCTCCGCGCCGTCATGGAGGGCGTGACCTATTCGCTCCGCGATTGCCTTGAGGTCTTCCGCGAGATGAACATCACCGTTGATGACATGATGGCTTGCGGCGGCGGCGGATCGTCTCCGCTGTGGCGCCAGATGCTCGCTGACCTGTTCAACTGCCCGATCCAGACCACCAAGTCGAAGGAAGGTCCTGCACTGGGCGTTGCGATCCTCGCAATGGTCGGCACTGGCGCATATGCAAGTGTTCCGGAGGCTTGTGCCGCGATCATCGGCACGGATAAGACCTGTGCGCCGCAGG
The DNA here is from genome assembly GCA_017523995.1 of Oscillospiraceae bacterium. The sequence continues at coordinate 20,254 of JAFWUX010000235.1, forward strand.
CTGAGGCGGTTCCGGTCTATGAGAACTACTATCAGCTCTACCGCAAGATTTATCCGGCACTGAAAGATCAGTACGCGGAGCTTGCGACACTGTGAGTCACAATATTGAGATGACGCGCCGGAAGTCAAACCGGATTCCGGCGCTCATCATTCACGCGATTATATTTTATGCATTCTGGGCTTGCTGGGCGCTGCTGATTCGCCCTGCTATGAAAGATGCCTTGCAGAATGCGTTTCTGCTTGAGATTCTGGGTGCCTGCGTAAAGCTGGCAACATGGACGCTTCCTGCGCTCCTGCTGATCCGGCATTTTTCACCGGAGATGCAGGTCGGGTTCCGGCAGATGTTTACGCAGAAGGTGCCGCTGAAATCGGCTGTTCTCTGGATTCTGCTGTTTTTGGCGTATTCAGGCGGCGACCGGCTGTTTTCGCTGTTCAGGGGCACTTTACACATCAATCCTGATTTTTCTCTGCAAACGCATTTCTGGCTGCTCGGCGTCGGCATTACGGAGGAACTCGTTTTCCGCGGCTGGATGCTCAATGCGACTGCGAAATCCGAGCGCGACTGGAAAATGATTCTGCTCAACAGTTTCATGTTCCTGTGCATTCATTTTCCAGGCTGGATTGAAAAGGGCATGTTTGTCGGCGCGTTTACCGGTTTCGGATTCCTGTCGGTTATGCTGTTCGGCGCAGCGGCAGGCATCTGCTTTTTGAAGACGAAAAATATCCTGCTGATTGTGTTTATCCACATGCTTTATGATTTTGTTCTGGAATTCTGGAAAGCGGGCTGAGGTGAGGACATGCCGGATTTGCCGATCACACTGCCGTTTCCGCTGATCGACATTGCAGCGGAAGACGAGCGGTTCCGGTTTTTGTGCATGGAGATTCATCCGCTGTTCCGGACACCTGAGCAGAAGAAATCAACTGATTTTGATTGTGAATTCGCACTCGAATATGCGGGCAGGGGACTATCCGCGCAGTTCGGCTGTGACATTACAGCGGGCAATGTCTATGCGTTTTATCAGTCACTTGAAACGGCATATCAGCAGCTTGATCCGGATAACACGGCGCAGCTTGCGAACTACGGTTCACTTGACCGCACGGCGCTCCGGATTCAGTTTGACCGGTACGGCGGCTGTCTGCTGACCGGACATTTTCTGAACGCGGACAGTCACTATCACAGCGGCATTCGGATCAGTATGCTGCTTGATCAAAGCGATATCGGCGAAATCCTGCGCAGTCTGCGGTACTTCTTCCGCGTTTTGTCGGATGCGCAGGGGCATGCGAATTTTGATTGATCTTTTCACCACACGGAGGCGGACTATGCGAGAAGCTACAGTTACACGGAATACCAGAGAAACACAGATCACAGTCAGTGTGAAGCTTGACGGCAAGGGCGAGAGCAATATCTCGACCGGCATCGGCTTCTTTGATCATATGCTGACCGCGCTTTCACGGCACAGCGGCATCAGCATGGACATTCAGGCGAACGGCGATCTGTATGTGGACGGGCATCATACCGTGGAGGATACCGGCATTGTGCTCGGTCAGGCGCTGAATCAGGCGCTCGGCGACAAATCCGGCATCGCGCGCTACGGCAGCGCGTATATCCCGATGGATGAGGCGCTTTCGTTCTGCGCACTCGACCTCTCAAACCGCCCGTATGTTGTGTTCAACGGTACTTTTACGAATCAGATGATCGGGCAGTATGACGCCTGCCTGACGGAGGAATTTTTCCGTGCGCTGGCTGTCAATGCCGGTATCACGCTGCATCTTGATATGCGCTACGGCAGCAACGATCACCACAAGTGTGAGGCGCTGTTCAAGGCGTTTGCACATGCTCTGAAAGCCGCAATCCGCTTCAACGAGGACGGCACAGTGCTTTCGACCAAGGGGGTTCTCGCATGATCGCAGTGATTGACTACGGCGCAGGCAATCTGTTTTCGGTTTGCAATGCGCTCAAATATCTGAATATCGCGCATGAGGTCACAAAGGACGCTGATGTCATAAACCGCGCAGATGCTGTGATTCTGCCGGGCGTCGGCGCATTTCCGGCGGCGATGGAATCCCTGCACGCGACCGGTCTGGTCGATACGATCAAACAGAATGCGGCGAAAAAGCCGCTGCTCGGCATCTGCCTCGGCATGCAGATGCTCTTTGACCGCTCCGACGAGAACGGCGACTGTGACGGTCTCGGGCTGATCTCCGGCGAGGTTCACCGGATTCCGTCCAAGTGCGTGATTATCCCGCACATGGGCTGGAACGAGCTTGTGATCACGCAGGATTCTCCGCTGCTCAAGGATATCGAAAAGCCTGTATTTACGTACTTTGTGCATTCATATCAGGCGTTCTGTGATGATTGGAACATCATCGCGTACTGTGAGTATGACGGGAAGATTCCGGCACTTGTGACAGACGGCAAATTTGTATTCGGCGCGCAGTATCATCCGGAAAAATCCGGCGAAAAGGGTCTGCAGATGCTGCGCAATTTTGAGGAGTTGGCAAAATGATTATATTTCCGGCGATTGACATCATCGGCGGACAGTGCGTCCGGCTGGTGAAAGGCGACTACGCGACCGCATCAAAGGTCGCAGAGGATCCGCTTGAAACTGCAAGAAAATTTGAAGCTGCCGGTGCCGAGTGGATTCACATGGTTGACCTCGACGGCGCAAAGGCAGGGTATCCGGTCAACACGGAAATTTATCAGAATATTGCGCAAAACACGAACCTCAAGGTCGAGGTCGGCGGCGGCATCCGCACGCTGGAGACCATTCAGGCGTATCTCGATCTCGGGATTACGCGCGTGATTCTCGGTTCGGTCGCGCTGAAAAATCCGCAGCTCGTTGCGGATGCAATCACAAAATTCGGCGCGGACAGGATCGTTGTCGGGATCGACGCAAAGAAAGAAATGGTCGCGACCGAGGGCTGGCTCGAAACGAGTGAAGTAAATTATATTGATCTTGCGAAAGAAATGATGAAGGTCGGTGTCAAGACTTTCATCTTTACAGATATCTCCAAGGACGGCACGCTGTCCGGTGTCAATGTCGAACAGCTCCGCAAACTCCGCGATGCGACAGAGGGCAAGTGCAATATTGTTGCATCCGGCGGCGTTCACACGATTGATGATATCATCGCCTGCCGCGATCTCGGACTCTACGGCACGATCGCGGGTAAGTCGCTTTATCAGGGTACACTTGATCTGGCGGAGGCGATTCAGAAAGCGGATACCATGACGATCCGCACCATGAAAATCGAAGACTACGATGCGCTCTATGAGATGTGGATTGCCTGCGGAAACGGACTGAACAATCTCGATGATTCGCGCGAGGGCATCGAAAAATATTTGAAGCGCAATCCGGAAACATCCTTTGTCGCGGAGGAAAACGGCGTGATTACTGGCGCAATCCTCTGCGGCCATGACGGCCGCCGCGGCATCATTCAGCATATGTGCGTGTCTCCGCAGTTCCGCCGCAGAGGCATCGGGCACAAGCTTGTTGCGCGTGCACTCGCAGCACTGAAAGCGGAGGGCATCAACAAGGTACTGCTGGTTGCGTTCAAGGCGAATGCGCTCGGCAATGCCTTCTGGGAGGCTGAGGGCTTCACGCTGCGTGAGGACCTCAACTACCGGAATCTTGCGCTGACAGATATGATCCGGATTGATCCGGAATTTTGATAAAGGAGAGCAATATGCTTGCAAAAAGAATCATTCCCTGTCTGGATGTCCGGCACGGGAAGGTTGTCAAGGGCGTCAACTTTGAGGGCGTCAAGGATGTCGGCGATCCGGTTGCGTGTGCTGCGGAATATAACCGCCAGGGCGCGGATGAGATCGTGTTTTATGACATTGTTGCGTCCCATGAGGGGCGCGGCACATTCCTCGATGTTGTCCGCGAGACTGCAAAGCAGGTGTTCGTTCCGCTGACAGTCGGCGGCGGCATCTCCTCAGTTGCGGATATGCGCGAGACACTGCGCGCCGGTGCGGATAAAATCAGCATCAACTCCTCGGCTGTCAAGAATCCGAAGCTGATTTCCGAGGGCGCTGAGATTTTCGGTTCCCAGTGCATCGTGGTCGGCATTGATGCAAAGCGTGACGGCAAGGGCGGCTACACGGTCTATGCAAACGGCGGCAGAATCGACATGCATGTTGATCTGCTGGAATGGGTGCAGGAGATCGAGCAGCGCGGTGCCGGCGAAATCTGCCTCAACTCGATTGATACAGACGGCGTGCGCGGCGGGTTTGATCTCGAAATGCTCAAGGATGTCTGTGCGCGCGTGCGGATTCCGGTGATCGCCTCGGGCGGTGCGGGAAAACTCAGCGATTTCGCAACGGTCTTTGAGCAGACCGATGCGACGGCAGCGCTTGCTGCATCGCTGTTTCATTTCGGCGAGCTGACGATTCCGCAGGTCAAGGAAGACTGCCGCAGCAAGGGCATCCTGATGAGGTGAGTTTGCATGCAGATACGAGATTTTCGCAGCTTTGCCGCGATCTGGTACTGGCTGCATCTTCCGCAGAACGGAGATGTGCGATATTGCAGAAAGGAACTGTCTGCATGAAAAAACACTCTGCGGCAGTGATGCTGCTTGCGGCTGTGCTGCTGACAGGCTGCGGCGATCATGTGCCGCCGGTTCCGATTGACACAGCGACTCTGCCGCCTGAAACCGCTGTAACCGAGTCCACCGATACAACGGAAAATGCCACATACGATCTGCAAATGAGGTTCGGGTTTTATATGTCCGGATACATTTCTGATCAGGATGCGGAGGCGATCATTTCGGAAACCCGTGCGCAGGAGGAAGTTCCGATGCCGGATGCTGACCAGCCTGCGGAGATTTACTATAAGCAGATGGACCTGCTTTTGCAATTCTATGCGCAGAATATGTTTTTGCACCCGTTTCTGCCGGATACCGATCCCGGCAACATTATTCTGGATCTGTATGAGCAGTACGGGTGGCTTTACACAATCGGCGACAAGTATTACAAAGCGCCGGAGGACGTTATGCAGCGGATCTGCAAAAAGCAGTTTGAACTGTCAAAGAATGATGCGGACCTTTCTGACGACGAACCGTTTTCGGATCACGGGCTTAAATTGGAAACCTGTGAGATACCCGAGGGCTCGTACTTCTTCGATTTCCTGTTTCAATCTGCTGAGCATCTCAATCGTGCTCCCTCTCAACTGACGGACAGCAGCGGAAATGAAATTCCGATGATGATCGCGGAGGAAATGGCGGATTTTTATAACGATGACCCGATGCGCTCGTTTACGATTTTGACCGAAACGCCGCTCAGGCAGGGGACATATACACTGACGATAGCTGGTGTCAGCGCGGATTTCTCCGTGATTCCGGCTCAGGATTTTATCGAGGCGGAAAAGGTGCGGCGAAAGGCGGCGCGGGAGCAGTTACAGGCAGAACTCGATTCCTGATCGGGAATGATTAATGTAAATTTATTTTCTTTATAAAAGGAGTTAATATTATGACCTTATACGAGGAACTTCAGCGCAGAGGACTGATTGCGCAGACCACTGACGAAAAAGAGATCGCAGATCTCATCAACAACGGCAAAGCGACATTCTACATCGGCTTTGACCCGACTGCCGATTCGCTGCATGTCGGTCACTTCATGGCACTTTGCCTGATGAAGCGCATGCAGATGGCAGGCAACAAGCCGATCGCACTGGTCGGCGGCGGCACCGGCATGATCGGCGACCCCTCCGGCAAATCCGATATGCGCAAGATGCTGACACCGGAGACCATTCAGCACAACTGCGACTGCTTCAAAAAGCAGATGAGCCGCTTCATCGACTTCTCTGAGGGCAAGGCACTGATGGTCAACAACGGCGACTGGCTCCTGAAGCTCAACTATGTCGATGTCCTGCGCGAAGTCGGCGCATGCTTCTCGGTCAACAAGATGCTTTCCTTCGAGTGTTACAAGCAGCGCTGGGAGCGCGGTCTGACCTTCCTGGAATTCAACTACATGATTATGCAGAGCTACGATTTCTACAAGCTCTATCAGGATTACGGCTGCAACATGCAGTTCGGCGGCGATGACCAGTGGGCGAACATGCTCGGCGGCACTGAGCTGATCCGCAAGAAGCTCGGCAAGGATGCCTACGCGATGACCATCACGCTGCTGCTCAATTCCGAGGGCAAAAAGATGGGCAAGACTGAAAAGGGTGCTGTCTGGCTCGATGCAGAAAAGACCTCTCCCTACGATTTCTTCCAGTACTGGAGAAATGTCGGCGATGCGGACGTCATCAAGTGCCTGAAGATGCTGACCTTCCTGCCGATCGAGCAGATCGAGGAAATGGAACAGCATCTCGATTCCGGCGCAGCATATAACAACGCAAAAGAGATTCTCGCATATGAGCTGACCGCGCTTGTACACGGCGAGGAGGAGGCTGCCAAGCAGCGCGAAGCCGCAAGAGCGATCTTTGCTGGCGGCGGCGTCTCCGCAGATATGCCGACCACTGCGCTCACCGCTGACGATTTCACCGACGGACAGATCGGTCTGCTGACGATTCTCGTCAAGACCAAGCTCTGCCCCTCGATCTCCGAGGCACGCAGACTGGTTCAGCAGGGCGGCGTCACGGTCAATGACGAAAAGGTCACCGATCCGAAAACGATGTATACGCTTGATGAAGACCTTATCATCAAGAAGGGCAAAAAGGTGTTCCATAAGGTCACAAAGGCTTGAGCCTGAGCGATTTTCTGACAAGGATTCCGGTGCTGAACACCGTAAAAAATCACAGGGAGGATTCATGTCATGCAGGACGGAGTTGCAAAGCAGCTTTCACAGGTTTATGACAACTGCGCGAAATGCGAAGAAAAAGGGTACCATGTCGGCGTACAGGGCAAATCCATGCAGGATTACCTGCGCTTTACACTGCTGAAATTCTATGTTTATCTGAGCAGCAGCAACGGCAATATTTCGATGGCGGAGATCGCGTATCTCAATGATGCGCTCGGCTATTCGATGTCTGCGGATCAGATCGACCGCTTCAATGTCAGCAGCAAGATCACGAAATACAGTCTCAAGGACAGCATGATCACGATGATGATGCCGTTCCTCAAAATGGATCTGGAGACTTCTCCGATCGGCCCGATGAGCCTTGCGTTCATTGAGTTCATCAATCAGGCGGGTCTCGATTTCATGACCGTGGATAACGGCAGAACCGATCCGTTTATCATGCGTGATCTCGGAGCACTGGTGCTTGCGCTGCGCAATTTCCGCATTGAGTACATCACAAACTGGGAGAACATGATCCGCGAGCAGAAGCGCCGCGAGGAAATGGCAAACCGTCCGCCCTATGTGCCGGGCAGCGGCAATTCTCCGTGGGGTGCGCCGCAGGTTCCACCGACGAATCTGACACCGATTGCGCCGAACGGTCAGCCGGTTGTGAACAACAACGCACCGCAGCAGAACAACGGTGCGCCGGTCAACCCGTTCCAGCAGCAGAATCAGCAGAACCAGAATGCGCAGCAGCCCAAGAAGGAAGAAAAGGAACTGACGCTTGACGAGCAGCTCGCAAAGCTGGAAGACCTCACCGGTCTGCAGGCGGTCAAGGAGGATCTCAAGAGCCTGATCAACCTGATCCGCGTCCGCAAGATGCGTGAGGACAGAGGCATGCCGCAGTCTGCGATGACGCTGCATATGGCGTTCCTCGGCAATCCGGGTACCGGTAAGACAACGGTCGCCCGTATCCTTGCAGGTATCTATAAATCGCTCGGCGTGCTGTCGAAAGGTCAGCTTGTCGAAGTGGACCGCTCCGGTCTGGTCTCCGGCTATGTCGGTCAGACCGCGATCAAGACGAAAGAGGTCATTGATTCCGCGATGGGCGGCGTGCTGTTCATCGACGAGGCCTATGCGCTGACCGCGAACACCGGCAAGGGCGATTTCGGTCAGGAGGCTGTCAATACGCTGCTGAAAGCAATGGAGGACAACCGCGATGACCTGATCGTCATTGTCGCAGGCTATTCCGATCTGATGATGGAATTCCTCGACAGCAACCCCGGTCTGCGTTCGCGCTTCAACAAGATCATCACATTTGAGGACTACATGCCGGATGAACTGCTTGATATTTTCAAGAGCATCTGCACAAAATCCGGTATGACGATTACGAAGGAAGCCGAGGATGCAGTGCTGCAGTTCTTTATCGAGCGCTGCGGTCTGAACCTCAAAACATTCGCAAATGCGCGTGATATCCGCAACTTCTATGAGCGCGCGATCACGAATCAGGCGAACCGTCTGGCGGCGATTGAGTCCCCGACAAACGGTCAGCTCACCACGCTGACAATCGACGATGTCACCGGCATCGAGCTGAACTGATACAGAAAGGATTATGATTATGGTAGTTATCACAATGGAAAACGGCAAGCAGATGAAGTTCAAGCTGCGCCCCGACTGCGCACCGATCTCCTGCGAAAACTTTGAGAAGCTCGTCAATCTGGGCTTTTATGACGGTCTGTGCTTTCACAGAGTCATTTCCGGCTTTATGATTCAGGGCGGCTGCCCCGACGGTACCGGCATGGGCGGTCCGGGCTGGAATATCAAGGGTGAGTTCCTTGCAAACGGCGTGAACAATCCGCTCAAGCATACCCGCGGTGTGCTTTCGATGGCGCGCGCAGGTCATCCGGACAGCGCCGGTTCGCAGTTCTTCATCATGCATGCAGACGCGCCGTATCTTGACGGCAATTATGCGGCATTCGGCGAGATTATCGAGGGACTGGATGTTGTCGATGAGATCGCAGGTGTGCAGACGAATCCGATGGATCGCCCGCTCCAGCCGCAGATCATGAAAAAGGTCGAGATCATTCCCGACTGATAAAAAACACAGCGCACGACCGTTTTGATCGTGCGCTGATTTTTTATGGCTTCTCGGTAAACGTATCAATGACTGTCTTGCCGTCAGATGCATAGACATTGACAGTTCGCGGTTCATAGGTGCCGTTGTGCTGCGCCTCTGCGATTTTTTCTGCATCTTCCGGTGAATCCGGCAAATCGCCGATATAATCTTCTTTGTAGATATATCCCTGTTTGCCGTTGTCACCGATCACGGAGATCAGATCCGGATAGTCTTCCAGATAGACACTGTCCGGTGTTGTCCCGTAGGTCTGACCGTTCTCGTTGATCTCATAATTGCCCGTGACATGTGGTGCTTTGACGGTGTGCTCCGGGTCGAGATATACGCCGTCCGGATCTATGCAGGTGTATCCATCCGGATTAAAGCGCTTGACGTCAATCTCAGCATCGACAGTCAGCGAGGTCAGCTCGAAATAGCCGTTGCGTGTGCCGTCCGGATCGAATGTCTCATAGCTGAGCAGAATGCCGGTTTCCACATCGGTACTGAGCCTGAAACTGACCTCCTGAAAACTGCCCTCAAGGACAGCGCAGTTTCTGCCGAGCCGGATCTCCGTGCCTGTGACCTGCCATTTTTCAAAATTACCGAGTACTGACATTGCATAAACCTGCGGAAACAGACAGCTGCTGCAAATGCCGGGAGACAATGAAACAGGTCTGGTTATGCAGAAAGATTCGCCGTTTTTATCCACCCATGCGCGGTTATTGTCGCTGACGATCAGATCATTCTGGTGATTTGTGAGCATCGGGTTCTCTCGCGTCATATAGGTTTTGGTTTCTGAATACACAATATATTCCGTGTCGCCGACTAGAAAAATCTCACAGGGATTCTGTCCGGGCGAATCCTGCCGTTCATAGGATATACCGTTCACCAGATCAAGCTGAAACGTATCTTCGGTCTCGCCGACCGGGATCGCATAATTCATGGTGCCCTCTGCGGTGCGGTAATAGTCAATGCTGTTGAGCATCATGTGATAGAGATAGCTTTTCGCTTCGGGGTCGTTACAGTCCGCATCGGAATCCGCCGAAAAATATTTGTCAATATAGATTTGCTTGTCGATGACTGCGGGCTTGCTGCCGTTCTCAATGAAGCGCTGATTTCCGGCGATTCTGACGTTTTCCGCCTCCTCATGCGTACCGATGCGCGGCGGTTCGTGAAGCTCCAGCGGGACATATTCGGGCAGGGGAGCGGACGATTCTTCCTCCACTTCCGTGACCGCTGCCTGCTGCTCTCCGGATGTCAGAACCGGCTGATTCTTCCGGCTTTCGTGCAGGATCACGCCGCCGAAGCCTGCCGCAAACAGCAGACACGCCGCCGCAACAATGCCGGAGAACGCATAGGGACGCTCTGCGCGCTTTTTCTGCGGGATTGTCTGCTGCATCCGGAAAGCCGGAGCCGCCTCGCTGCGGGATGCATGCTGCCCGGCTTCCTGCGCAGATGCAAAGCATTCGTCGATCAGATCATCGGGCACATCGCGCAGTGCCTGCATGATATCCAGTGCCTTCATAAGAGCTCCTCCTTTCTGAGGTATTCTTTCAGTTTTTTGCGTAGGCGCAGCAGCGTCATTTTGACGGCGCTGACGCCCATTTGATTCTGCTCCGCGATCTGCTGCACCGGTTCTGAAAGATAATACCGCTGCATAAACATGCGCCTGTGTTCGGGCGGCAGTGTGCGGAGCCATGCGGTCAGGGCTTCGGTCAGCTCACGCTGTTCGATCTCCCGCTCCACATGGGTTTCCGAGGGGATGATCTCGCTGAGCTCATCGAGCGCTTCTGTGAGCTGCGTGCCGCCGCGCTTGAGACGGTGTGTGTGTTCATATTTTTTGATTGCGATTCTGCCTGCGAGCGCGGTCAGATAGGCGCGCAGATTGTCAGGCTGCTGCGGCGGAATCGAATTCCACACGCTGAGCAGAAGGTCATTGAGAACCTCCTCGGCGTCCTGACGGCTGCCCGTCATGCGGTATGCAATCTGATAGCACAGCGCACCGTATTGCGCCCTGATGTGTTCCAAAGCCTGTTCATCCCGCTTCTGCAGCAGCGAAATGATGATGCTGTCTTCCGGCATTTGCTCACCTCCCTCTGTATATGTAGTCCCGAACCGCGTGATTCGGTCACATAATATCCATATAAACGAAAAACGCCGCCCGAAAGCCGGACGGCGTATATCGTATCTGCAATTACTGCTTCTTCTGCTGCTTGCTCTCGCACTGCTGATTTGCAATGCCGCAGCTCGTCTTGCACGCAGACTGGCAGGAAGTCTGGCATTCGCCGCAGCCGCCGTTCTTTGCGCTCTCGCAGAGGCTGCGAGTCTCGATGGTCTGGATATGACGCATGATAAAGTCCCTCCTTCATCGGAATGTCCGCGGAAAACCGCAGCGTGAGGGTGCCGAAAGGCACATTTACTCCTTTGTATTATAGCATATTTTTGCAGATAAGTCAAGCATGAAACGGAAAAGCGCAATCTTTCTTGTAAAAATCCAAATAATCAGGCGAAAATGCCTTGCTTTTCCGAAAAAATATGGTAAAATAAAAGAGTTTGGAGCACGCTGTCATGCGCGCAGAAAGTACAGAAAGGAAGAACTTACATGAAGGTTGCAAATATGCTCGGAGAGCGTTTCAAGAACGCGCCGAAGGACTGTGTGATCGAGAGCCATGCGCTGATGATGCGCGGCGGCTATATGAAATATATGGCAAACGGCATTTTCTCGCTTTTTACACCGGCAAAGCGCATTATGCGCAAGATCGAGCAGATCATCCGTGAGGAGATGGATGCGGTTGACGGTCAGGAGGTTATGTTCCCGGTTGTCATGCCCGCATCGCTCTGGGAGGAGTCCGGCAGATACACCAGCATCGGCAGCGAGATGGCACGCTGGAAGGATCGCTCCGGCAATCCGATGGTGCTCGGTATGACGCACGAGGAGGCGGCTGTCCACCTTGCAAGAGACACCGCGCAGTCCTATGCGGATTTCCCGTTCATGATCTATCAGATTCAGACCAAGTTCCGTGATGAGCCGCGTGCAAGAGGCGGTCTGATCCGTGTCCGTGAGTTCACGATGAAGGACGCATACTCCTTCCACACCTCGCAGGCTGACCTTGAGCGCTACTATGCGCGCGTCTATGATGCCTACAACCGCATCTTTGAGCGCTGCGGCTGCAAGAACTTCATTTCCGTGCAGTCCGATTCCGGCATGATGGGCGGCAGCATCTCACATGAGTTCATGCTGCTGACCGAGGTCGGCGAGGATACGCTTGCAATCTGCGACTGCGGCTACCGTGCCAATATGGAGGCAGCGGTTGTCAGCGTGACCAATGAGCCGGGCGAGATCGCACCGCTCACCAAGGTTGCAACACCGAATATCAAGACGATCGACGATCTCAAGAACTTCCTCAAGATGGATGAGAAGCAGCTTGCAAAGGCGGTTGTCTATCAGAAGAACGCGGATGACAGCTTTATCATCGCGTTCATCCGCGGCGACCTCGAGGTCAACGAGACCAAGCTGCGCAACTTCCTCGGCTATGAGATTCATCCGGCTGTTGAGATTCCGGAGGAGAGCGGCATCGTGCCGGGCTTCATCGGTCCGGTCGGTCTGCCGAAGAATATCACGGTTGTTTACGATGCATCGCTCAAGGGCATTGAGGCACTTGTCTGCGGCGCAAACGAGCTTGATACACACTATACCGGTCTGAACGTGCAGCGCGATCTCGGCGATGTTCACTATGTTGACGTCGCAAAGAGCTTTGCCGGCGCGATCTGTCCGGAGTGCGGCAAGCCACATATCCACATTGAAAAGGGTATCGAGATCGGCAACATCTTCCAGCTCGGCAAGAAGTATACCGAATCCATGGGCATGACCTATCTCGACGAGAACGGCGAGCGTCAGGTTCCGATCATGGGCTGCTACGGCATTGGTGTCGGCAGACTGTGTGCTTCCGTCTGCCAGGAGAGCCACGATGATTACGGCCCGATCTGGCCGATCAGCATCGCACCGTGGCAGGTTGAGGTCTGCAACCTGCGCGTGGATGATCCGGCAGTCAAGGAGGCGGCTGACCGTCTCTATGCAGAGCTGCTTTCGCTCGGCGTCGAGGTGCTCTATGATGACAGAGACATCCGTCCGGGTGCCATGTTCGCAGATGCCGATCTGTTCGGTATTCCGCTGCGTGCCGTGATCAGCCCGAAGTCGCTGGCAGCAGGCGGTATCGAGATCTCTGCGCGTGACAAGTCCTTCCGCGAGACCATTCCGGCAGCTGAGGCAGCAGTCTGGCTGCGCGACAAGGTTGTCGAAATGCTGAACGCCTGATTCAACAGAACAGAAAATCCGCGAAATCAGAGTGAACTGATTTCGCGGATTGTTTTTATGTGAAGTGCCAGCCGTCATCGAGCAGCACGCCGACATGGTAATCAAGCGGTGTGAGATTCTCAGCAAACTGCGGGGGATCGCTTCCTTCATAGGTGATCGGTCCGACCTCATTGACAACTGAGAGCAGCTCGCCGTTATATTGGTACCATGTTGCGCCGCCGCTGCCCATGTGTGCCCACTGCGTAACGATCATGCGCGTTTCCTCATCGCGATAGTAGCCATAGACGTGTAACCCGCTGAAACTGCTGCCAATCAGCATGACGGTGTTGTTCTTGAAGGTATAGAAGCAGATGGAACGGTCTGCCTCGCAGGAGCCGGTGTTGACAATCAGTTCGTCTGTGCCGTCCCTGTCCATATCGAAATAGACGTAGTCGAGCAGGTTGGCAAAGTTTGTGACCGGATTGCCGTCCAGACCGCGGTACTCACGCCGCGCCTTCAGCTCCTCGATGTATGCCTCATACGCGGCGTGATAATCGAACACCGGTGCAGGATCGGGACTTGATTCCACAGCGGGTTCACCGCTCAGGCTTTCGTTTGTGCCGATCAGCTCGAGCTTTTCCGTGACAGCGCATACATTGCCCTTCGTGACGCTGTATTCATCGGTGCTGAGACCGTAAAAATCGCTTTTCGTAATCGTGATGGTATATGTGCCCTCCGGTACCATGAGCTCAAAGTAGCCTTTCTGGTCGGTCGAGGTTTCGTATTTTGCGGCTGTGGTGACCTCCTCTGCGGTGATCCGGGCGCCGGAGACAAGTTCGCCGTTTTTACGCTTATGGACGCTGCCGGTGATCGTGCCGCATTCCGCCGGATCAAGCGGAGCAGCAGCTGCATCGCGGTCGCCGCAGGCTGTCAGTGTGCCCGCTGCGGAGGTGCAGAGTATGAGTGCAGCAGCGCAAAGCATGAATTGTTTTCTCATAGTTGATCTCCTTTTGTACGAAAATCATTATTATTATCATATCATATTGCGCTGAAAATGTCAACCTTCAATTCCTGCGCTTGGTACAGAAAAGCACCGTACTGTTTCGGTACGGTGCTCTGTGTTAAGTCAGATTTTTGTTGCTGGTCGGGATTGTCCGCTCCTTCGGCTGATAGCGGTAGACATAAACGCCGTAGGGCTTTGCGATATAAAAGCTGATTACGCTGCTGACGCCAAGCGTCAGGAGTTCCGCGATCGGGATTGTCAGCCAGATGCCGTTGATCGAGCGTGTGAAGTAGAACACGAATGCGAGCGGCACTACAAGCAGTGCGCCGCGCAGCAGGGAGACAACCTGAGCAGCCGTCGGGAGCTCGCATGCGGTGAAGTACACGGTGAAAATCGAGTTGATGCCCATGAACGGCATGAACAGGAAATAAAGCCGCAGACCGTGCTCAGCAACCGACTGAAGCTGTGTCTGTGCATCACTGTTGAACAGCGCAACCTGTGTGCCGGTCTTGAGATAAAGTGCAATGTATGCGCCTGCTGCAAGAATCACAGCGGTGATGACGGAAATGCGGCAGAGATAACGGATGCCCTTTTCGTCATGCTCGCCGCGCAGGGAGCACATCAGCGGCTGCACACCGCCCGAGAGTCCGGTGAAGATCGCTGTAAAGACAATCGCAAGATTTGCGATAATGCCGTATGCAGCGATGCCGGTATTGCCGAGCAGTCTGTAGATGACGAAGTTGAACACGAGAATCACGATGCCGCCGGAGCACTCCGTCAGGAGCGAATAGAGACCGAGAGACACAATGTTTTTGGTAATCTCTTTGGAAGGGCGGATTCTGCGCAGCTGAAATGCATTCCAGCCCGTCAGGAAGTGAATGCTCATGATTGCCATGCTGATGAACGGTGCGATGCATGTTGCAAGCGCCGCGCCGCGCATACCCATATTGTACTGGAAAATGAAAACATAATCCAGCACAACATTTGCCGCGCTGCTGCCGAGCACGCCTGCCATTGCAAGCTTGGGCGCGCAGTCATTGCGCATGAAGTTGACAAGCAGCTGATTCAGGATAAAGGCAGGGGAGAACAGCAGAACGGTGCGCAGATAGCTGTGCGCCATATCAAAGATGCTGCTGTCTGCGCCGAGAAGCATCGTGACCTGCCGCGAGAAGAAAATACCGGTCAGTTCAAATACAGCCGATATCATCAACGCTGCGTAGAAGGCGTTTGTAAAGATTTTATCCGTTTCGCGGCGTTCCACATGACAATAGAGCATGGAGAACTTGCTGCCGCCGCCGATGCCGAGCATCAGACCGAATCCATTTATGAAATTAAAAACAGGAAGGCACAGGTTCAGCGCGGCAAGACCGTCTGCTCCCATACCTTTCGCTATGAAATATGTATCAATCAGGATATAGACGGAAATGCCTAACGTGCTGATGATATTAAAGACAATGTACTTAAAAAACTGCGACCGAATATTAGATCTGTTCATACAAATATACCTCTTTTTCTGTCAATTCTTTGTGTACTTAAATGTTATGGTGAGGCGCTAAATATGATGATATTATATCATAAACGGAGCAAAAAAGCAAGGATTATCATATAGATTCTCCAAAACGCACAATTTGGATACGCTTCAATTGTGCATTATTCTAATTTGCTAGTATGTTAGCATAATAAAGCAAACATCAATGTGAATATTCTTGATGTTTCTGTACAGACAAATACAGCCGGAGACAATCACTCCGGCTGTACAACTTTATGCATATTTGTGCAATCAGATGTGCTCCATCGAACGGGAAGCAACCAGATTGACACCTGTTCCGAGGAGGTCGGCAGCGATGACATCCCCGACTTTGACGGGCGCCTCAACTTTGATGCCGCGGACAGCGTCCATTGCGGCCATGATCATATCCAGCGGAATCTCACGCTCCGTGATGACCGGCAGCACGCGGTGAATCGCGCCGGTGATGCCGACGGTTGTTGTCAGGATGCGCGCCGGACGGATACATTCGCTCTTTGCGTATTCCTCGCCGCGCGGGCAGCTGTTGCCACTGACCGAGATCACCTGATCGTTTTCGACTTCAACTGTCAGACGGCAGCCGACCGGACAGTTGACACAAATCAGCTCTTTTACCATATCTCATTCCTCCGCAATCTCGATTGTAATCGGCTCGGTCAGTCCGTCCATGTCCTTTTTCAGCAGCAATGCCTCCTCCATCACAGAGGGGACCAGCTTGCGCTTTTTGACCGAGCGGATGATTTTCTCGCCGGAGCGTATAACCAGTGTGCCCTTGTCCAGCGGTGTCCGGACGCGGAAGTAGACCGTCAGCTTTTCGGCGGGATCATGCGGATAAAACTGCGACGGCACACAATAGCTGACCTGATTGCCGTTCTGAATGCGGAGCGGCTCGCCCTGCGGCTTGCCGTTCTGCAGATAATTGACAGCGCCCTCCGCAGCCTTTGCCGCCTGCAGCGTGACGTAATCAACAAGATCATGCACATGCAGACCGTTGCCGCAAGCGAAAATGCCCTCGGCACTTGTCATATAGCGGTCATCGACAACCGGACCTTTCGTGCTCGGGTCCATCTGAATGCCTGCCTGATCTGCAAGATGATTCTCCGGAATCAGACCGACAGACAGCAGCAGCGTGTCCACATCTATATACTGCTCCGTGCCGGGAATCGGATTTCGGTTCTCATCGACCTCCATCATCTCGATTTTCTCGAGACGATCCCTGCCGAAGACCTCTGTGACTGTATGCGAGAGATACAGCGGGATGTTGAAATCCTCGAGACATTGCTTCATATTGCGCGGCAGTCCGTTTGAATACGGCATGAGCTCTGCCACACCGACAACCTGTGCGCCCTCGAGCGTCATGCGGCGAGCCATGATCAGACCGATGTCGCCGGATCCGAGGATAAACACGCGCTTGCCGACCATGTAGCCGTCGATATTAAGGTAACGCTGCGCCTGACCTGCGGTGTAGATGCCTGCAGGGCGTGTTCCGGTGATGTTGATGCCGCCGCGCGGGCGCTCATAGCAGCCGACCGCAAGGATGACGGCATCTGCCTGCACCTGTACCGTGCCTTCCTCCGCGTTGACATACTCGACAATGCGGTCAGGCGTCAGTTTGGTGACCATCGTGTTCAGCAGAATTTTGACATTCTGCTCCTCAGCCATGCGGATGAAGCGCTCTGCATAAGCCGGACCGGAAAGCTGTTCTTTGAAGGTGTGCAGACCGAAGCCGTTGTGGATACATTGCTCCAGAATGCCGCCCGGTTCCTCGTCCTTCTCGATGACGAGGACATCTTCAATGCCGTTTTTCTTGAGTGTCACAGCGGCGGAAAGGCCGGCACTGCCGCCGCCGATGATAATAGCCTGTACGTTCTTCATATACGATTCTCACTTTGCAGAATTTTAGAGTCGGGGGAGTCATAGACAACGTCGAGCGGCGAGATGCCGAGCTCGCGTGCAAGGATGTGCACGACCTTCGGCTCGCAGAAGCCGCCCTGACATCTGCCCATGCCCGGACGCACGCGCTTTTTCACGCCCTTGACCGTCCGTGCGCCGCAGGGTCTGCGGATGCAGTCGATGATCTCGCCCTCGGAGATCTGTTCACAGCGGCAGATGATTTTGCCGTATGCCGGATTCTCACGAATCAGCTCGTTGCGCTCCTCAACGGAAAGATCAGCCAGCACAACAGGCTTTTTGCGCGTCATAACCGCATCCGGATTCTGTTCGAGCGGCAGAGACTGCGCAAGGATTTCAATAATCCGGTCAGCAATCGCCGGAGAAGACGCCAGACCGGGAGACTCGATCGAAACCGCGTCGATGAAGTGCGGCGCGCCTGCAACTTCCTCGATGATGAAATCAGGGGATGTGGTTGTCGGGCGGATGCCGGCAAATGTGCGGATCGAGCGGTTCAGCGGAATATTGTTCAGCGTTTTGCTGATATTCGCGCGGACATAGGCAAGACCTGCGTCCGAGGTGCCGTTATCGTCCGGATCGTCGAGGAAATCGCTGTTCGGACCGATCAGCGTATTGCCGTAAACCGTCGGGATTGCGAGAACGCCCTTGCCCTTTTCCTTTGAGGGAACAGGGAAGATGATGTGCCGGACCGGCTGCACATCCTGATCGAGGACATAATACTCGCCGCGGCGCGGTGTTGCGTGCCATTCCGCTTTGCCGACCATATTGTGAATCTCCTCCGCGTGAACACCGGCTGCATTGACCACATATCGCGTGACAAAATCACCGGCGGGCGTTGTGATGCGCCAGCAGTCGCCCTCTTTCGCAATTGCGGTGCACGGCGCATTGAGATGCAGCTCCGCGCCGTTCTGACATGCGACCTCCATGCATGCGTTCGCGATTTCCCACGGATATACAACTGCCGTAGTGTAAAAATCAAGCACGCGCGTGACTTTTTCCGAGAGATTCGGCTCATCCTTCAGCGCTTCATCACGGTTCAAATCGTGATAGGGGATGCCTCTCGCATCTGCGCGCGCTGCGAGAACATCGAGCGCTGCCTCCTCCTCCGGACCGCAGGCGGCAATATATGCGCCGGTCACTTTGCGCGCACAGTGCAGCTCCTTGCAGATCTGCTCGTACTGCAGCGCGCCCTTGACATTGAGTTCCGCTTTGTTTGTGCCGTCCTCCGGATCGTATCCGACATGGATGATCGCGGAATTCGCCATTGTTGCGCCCTCAGCAATATCGTTCGCTTTTTCGAGGACGGCTATTTTCAGGCGGTACTGTGACAGCTTCCTGCACAGCATGGTGCCGGTAATGCCGGCTCCGATGATAACTACATCATACATAGGCATTTCTCTTTCATTCTGTCAGTGTATTTGCCGGGTCCCGGCATGACAATGGGTATAATACTATTATACATTTTTAATCAGATTTGTCAAGTGGCGATTGTTGATTCAATACAGATTTCGAGCGCAATCGACTGAAATCAGGCGGAATTTACAGCGGGAATGTTTGCATCTCCGCTCATTTGCATAAAACCATCGTTCCGTATTTGTAAGTGTGAACAAAATATGAACAAAAGATTGACAAGATGTGAATTGCGTGCTATAATAAGGTCAGAAACAAAAGCGATTCAAGCAGTTTATATCGAAACGGGAATAGAAAAGGGGGATCCATATGATGTATCGGGAAGAAGAAATCAGGGAGATCATTGCGCATGCAGAATACTGTCTGCCGAAGCGGGATGATCTGCTGAGCCGTCTGCGGGAGCGAAAAATGATCCCGATGCAGGTTGCGCAGCAGCGGTTTGCCGATTTTGTGACAGGGAATCTCGATGAATATCTGCGGTTTCTGCGCGCCGGAAATGTCCGGCAGGTGATGTTCAGCTACGCATTTTACGCGGCGGATGAGATCGAGGAGATGTTCCGGCTGGATGACCGCGACAAGGCGCTCTTTCGCAATTATTCCTATCCGGACCCGAAATCCCGTCCGCTGACGAGAGAACGCAATCACTGGAACACCGAGCAAACCGACTATGCACACTACATGCGCTATGCGAAATTTGTGCAGCAGTCGCTTGATCTCAGCCATCCGAAGGAGCTGCGCCTTTATGCGCTGGTGCAGGGTCGAGTGATTGCCTGTCAGCTCGCGGATGCGTGGGTGGTGCGGCTGGGCTTTGTCACGCGCAGCAGACTGCGGCAGGTTGCAATGGAGGAGAATCTCGGCGCCGGATGTCTGCCGTTCGGCTTTTATGCATAATCAAATCAGCCCCGAAGCGCTGCAGCGCCTCGGGGCATTCGTTTCTCATATATGACATGTCAATAGAATATCAATGAATATAGTGGATTCCGGATAAAGAAAATGGCTGTGTGAATTCACCGAAGCGAATTCACACAGCCAGATTTTGGGGGGAGCGTAATTACTTGAACGACCAGCTATCGAATTCGAGCTCACCGCTGAATACGAAGTAAATGTCGTTCACGCCCTCGATGCTGTTGCAAGCAACCGGAGCGATATCGGTCATGGTGCCGCCTGCCGGAACCTCGATGTATGCAAATGCATCACCGATGCCGCCGGAAGAGTTGGCCTTGCAGACCTTGATCACAGCGCCGTTCTTGGAAGAAGCGCGTGCGGAGAATGTCTTGCAGCCGTCCTTGAAGTCAACACCCTTGAGCATGGTCCAGTCGCCCTTCTGGATATCGGTAACGACAGTATCGCCAACGCCCTTGATCTGGATGCCGCCCTGGTTTGCCATTGTCTCAGCCTGAACAGTGGTGAACGGGTTGAGCTTCTGGAGCTGCGTGCAGCCGGTATGTGTACCCTTTGCAGAGATCTTGCCGGTAGAAGGATTGTAGTCAGCCGGATCGATGCAGGTGGAGCGGTAGTTGAGACCCTTGCCGCCGTTGACGCCCATACGCATCTCGGTCTGTCTGCAGTGGTATGCGAGGTAGTACTTACCCTTGAACTCAACGATCGAGTGGTGGTTGTTGCCGCCGTTGTCGATGCGCTGTGTGCCGGTGTTCTGGAAGACCATACCGGCGAGCTGGCTGGAAGTCCACGGACCCATCGGGTTGCTGTTGGTCATGTAGAGGATATCTGCGCTGCCGAAGGAAACACCGTTGATGTTGCATCCGCCCGGAACGTTCCAGTTTGCGCAGTAGGAGTAATACCAGAGGTTGCCGATCTTGATCAGGCTGGAGTCCTCGAACAGATACGGGTTCTCCAGTGTCTTTGCCTGACCGGAAATAGAGATCATGTCATTGCCGAGCTTCATACAGCGGCCGGTCTTCGGGTTTGCCTTGTCTCTGCCGTCAACGCCGCCGCCCATGAACAGGTAAGCTTCGTCGGTCTTCTCATCGTAGTAGACGCCCGGGTCGAACATCCAGACAACGTCATTCATGTTCGCAACCTTGGACTTGGAAACGAGCTCGCTGCCGATCGGATCTACGAATCCGCTTGTCGGGCTGTCAGAAGACAGCACGCCGACGCCGGAACCGTTGTTTGCGAAGTACAGGAAGAACTTTTCCTTGCCGTTGATCTTCTTATGCAGAGCATCCGGTGCCCATGCATTTGCTGCCCATTTTGCAACGCCGCCGGTGGTTCTGCCGTTTCTTGCAGCGACCGGAATTGCGCCGTGGTCAGTCCAGTTGACGAGGTCTTCAGAGGAGATGCAGTTGATGGTACCGGAGTTGTAGGAGTTCTCCTTCATCTGGTTGCCGTTGTACTCAAATGCATCGTTGGTGGTGTAGAGATACAGTCTGTCTTCGTAGACCATCCAGCCCGGGTCTGCGCCGAAGCGCTGGGTGGTACACGGGTTGTTTTCGTTATACTTCTTGGTAGAAGTAGCGATGTTTGCACCGCTGAATGCCTTTTCCATCTGGGAGAAATCAAGCTGGGTGACTTCCGGCTCAGCGACCGGGAACTTGGTGATCTTGGTGAGCAGGTAATCGAGCAGAACTTTTGCGTCCTCATCGGTGACCTTCAGGCTCGAGTTGACATCTGCGTTCTTCTTGGAAGAAGAGGAGATGAATGTGCCGCTCTTGAGAGCAGTCTTGAGTGCGGAGAGGTCTGCGGAGGAGATTACGCCGTCGCAGTTGACATCGCCGAGGATCTTGGAGTTGGAAACCGTTGCACCCTTCGGGCCGTCGATTGCGGTGCCCTTCGGAGCGCCGATGACTTCGTCGATGTAGAAGTCGATCGTGGTGTCATTGGTCTCAACATAGAGCTTGACATCGGATGCGCCTGCCGGAATCGTGAACGAGGTGTTTGCGAGCTGTGTCCAGGAATCCTTTGCAACTTCGTGACCTTCATCGACCTTCACATACTTGGTCTCGGTGCCGTCATTGTAAGAGATTGTGAAGTGGAACGGCTCGGAATCGCCGCCGCTGGTGTACTTGACAACTGCACTGAAGCTGTATGCCTCGCCTGCCTTGAAGATGTTGGACGGGAGGGACATCTCAGCGCCGTTCCATGTATCGGTTCTGCCGGTGACTGCAAGGGACTTGCTGCCCTTGTAAGCTTCTGCACTGGAGGATTCCGCAGTAGCAGCACGGCCTGCGAAACCATCAACACCGTTCTCAAAGGTGTAGTGGAACCAGTAGCCGTCTGCATCGAGCTCCGGCTCCTTGATTTCAAATGAATCCGGGAACTTTGTGCCGTCGCCCCAGGGCTTCGGAACGAGAGAAGTCAGAGCAGTGTAAGCTGCCTTCGGCTGATTGTTGCTGGTGTAAAGCAGCGGAGCATTCGATCTGCCGCTATTCTTGTCTGTGCCGACCCAGGAGTGACCGTCATTCGGACCCCAGACCTGGAACAACGTGACTCTTGACTGATGGGAAGCATCAGAGTTCCAGTCGATACAAGCCTTCAGGATATTCTTGTATCTGTTTGCCTGCTGATCGAGAGAGTACTTGCCGCCGTCGGTGCTGATATCGAGCTCAGTGATCTGAACTTCCAGACCTGCCTGCAGGTACATCTTCAGAGCGGTCAGGTAAGCATTCTCACCGGACCAGCCGTCATTTGCGTTCGCATTGATATGAGACTGCATGCCGACGCCGTCGAGGTTGCCGGCAGCCTTGATGCGCTTTGCGGTCGTCAGGATCGCGTCACGCTTGAAGCCTGCATACTCATTATAATCGTTGTAGAACAGGTGGCAGTTTTTCGGAGCATACATTCTTGCATACTTGAAAGCCTGATCAATAAAGTGGTTATCGCCGTAAATGGAAACCCACGGAGAAGCGCCGTTGCCGTAGCCCTTGTTGCGCGGACCGCCGTTCGAGTCGTTCATACACTCGTTGCAGACGTCATATGCGTAAAGGTTCAGGGTCGGATACTTGGTCTTGTAGAGGTTAAACATGTTCTTGATGTAACTCTCAAGACGCTGGTTCATGGTGTTCTCATCGACATAGCTGCCGGAGTTGCCCTCCATATTCTGCTTGAAGAACCATTCCGGCGTCTGGGAATGCCAGACCATTGTATGGCCGCGGAAGCCCAGTCCGTTTGTTGCACACCAGTCAGCGATCTTTGCAAAGCCGTCATCTCGAACCTTAATGTCGGTATTGGTGCAGCCCTTGCCGTTCCAGGCGAGCGTTGCATCCGGCTTGGTCTCATTCTCGCACTCGATTGCGTTGCAGTCTTTCAGGAGAATGTTCTTGATGCCGGAATCGTTGATCGTAGAGCCGTTGAGAATGTTGCCCGAACGGATGCCGTAGTTCACGAGCATATCCTTCAGACCTTGATCCGCAGCGGATGCGACCAGCTCCTGCCTGCCGGTAACCTTGACATCATCAAAATAGAAGTCATCGGTGGTATCGGACGTAATTGTCAGTTTGAAAGACTTGGAATTTTCCGGTGCCTTGTAGGATGCGCTGAGCGTTGCCCACTCGCCGCCCTTGACGTCTTTCTCATCGAGTACCTTGATCGTCTGTTCGCCGGTCTTGATGTCCTCAACGAGGAGCGAGAGTTTGAAGTGCTGATCGTTCTCAGCAAAAACGCGGACAGAATAGTCATAGCGTTTTCCGCCGGTGAGGTAGAGATCCTTTTCGGAGACTGCACCGTCTGCCGGAGAGGTTCTGCAGACGATCTTCAAAGCACGGGATCCGTCGAAGCCGTTGCCCTCTGCGGCAGTCAGTTCTGCAGAGTATTCCGCAGACTCAGCATACCAGCCGCCGAAGGTGACTTCGAAATCGTTTTGTACAAGCGCAGCTGCCTGTACGCCCTGCATCGGCATGACTGACATCATTGCAGCAGTACAAACCACTGCGGTCAGTGCCGCACATAAACGTTTGCGTTTCATAAGTTTCCCCCTAAGCATGATTTTTTCAATTCAACTTGCCGAACACTGATGCCATATTCACGGTGAGTCTGTACGGTATCCGCACGAAGGGGAGTGCAAATTCCAATACAGCTCACACCGCAGAAATATGGTATCCGTTGTCTTTATTGTACCGGATGTGCGGACAAAAAACAATACACATTTTGCAGATTATATGGATAAAACAAAGAAATAAATGGCCATTTTCGCTATACTTGCACAATCAGATTCCGTTTAATCTGTCCTGTTTGTACTGACAACTTGTCTGCTTTTGACCTGTATCATGTACGGTTAGAGCCGGAAAGTTGTCAGAAAGCTGTATTTTGTCCATAGAATATGCAGATTTGATATTGCGATACTATATATTTTTTGATATGATAAATAAAAAAGAGCAGTGTATTCTGCCGAAAAACATCCACAATTGGGCTATTTTATTTTAAGGGGATTGATAATCATGAAAAAAAAGCGCTTGATTTCCGCACTGACGGCGTCAGCTTGTATGCTTTCCATGGCAACAGCTGTATCAAACCTGTTCCAGGCACTGCCTGCTGCGGCGGCAACAACCATCGCAAACCCGTTCATCTATTCGGATGTTCCGGATGATGACATTATCCGCGTTGACGATACATATTATATGGTCAGCACAACGATGTTCTTCTCGCCGGGTGCCCCGATTATGAAATCGAAGGATCTGTTCTCGTGGGAGCTCTGCGGTTATGTCTTTGACAAATACGCGGACGGCGATGTGCAGAACCTGCGCAACGGCAAGCATGACTACTCACACGGACAGTGGGCGACGAGTCTGCGCTACCATGACGGCATGTTCTATGTGTTCTTCGGCAGCTACGGCTCTGGCAAATCCTACATCTATAAAACATCTGATATCGAAAGCGGCGACTGGACCCGCAGCGAGATCAACGGCATGTATCACGATGCGTCGATGCTGTTTGACGATGACGGCAGAAACTATCTCGTCTACGGCGGCGGCGGTGAGATCAAGATCAAGGAACTGAATTCCGAGATGACGAATTTCAAGCAGGGCGGCGTGGACAAGACGCTGTTCAAGACCGGTCTGAGCGGCCTTGCAGGTGAGGGTTCGCACATCCAGAAGATCAACGGCTGGTACTATGTATTTGTCATCGCATGGCCGGGCGGCAAGCCGCGTATCGAGCTCTGCTACCGCTCCAAGAACCTGACCGGCAGCTACGAGGGCAAGGAGATTCTCAACTCCGGTCTCGGCACTTACGGCGCAGGTGTTGCACAGGGCGGCATTGTCGATACGCCTGACGGCAAGTGGTACGGTCTGATGTTCCAGGATCACGGCGCTGTCGGACGTGTGCCGGTTCTCGTGCCGTGTACCTGGCAGAATGACTGGCCGATCCTCGGCGTCAACGGCAAGGCACCGACCACACTGGAAGGTCCGGATGAGTACATGGGCGCCGTCCTTGCAAAGGATGACGAATTTGAATATGATTCCAACGATCTGATGCTTGAGTGGCAATGGAACCACAATCCGGATAATAAATCTTGGTCTGTGACAGAGCGCCCGGGTTATCTGCGTCTGCACAATTCGACGATCGCGAGCAATATCCTGTGGGCGCGTAATTCTCTGACGATGCGTACAGAGGGACCTGCCTGCTCCAGCGTGATTAAGCTCGACACATCCGGCATGAAGGTCGGCGATTATGCAGGACTTTCTGCATTCCAGCTCAAGTACGGCAATGTCGGCGTGTATGTTGCAGATGACGGCAGCCGCAAGGTCTATATGGCACGCAACAGCGGCAGCGAAGTCGGCAACAGCAAGGATCAGATCATTGCGCAGGAAAATCTCAACGGCAAAGAGGTTTACCTCAAGGTCGAGTTCACCTTTGCAACAGTCAGCAACTACAATGTTTCCAATAACATTGACAAGGCAAACTTCTTCTATTCGACGGACGGCAGCAACTGGAAGAAGATCGGTGATACGCTCAGCATGAGCTATGATCTCAAGCTGTTCACCGGCTACCGCAGCGCAATCTACAGCTATCCGACCAAATCGACCGGCGGTTATGCGGATATCGACTACTTCGATTATGAGCGCGCGGACTACAACACGCCGAACGCTTCTTTCGTACCGGAAGAGCCGGATCCGAACGGCTACATCTTCCACTATACTTTTGAAAAGAATACGGAAGGCTTCTCCGGCAGAGGCGGCTGCTCTGTTTCGACCGCGACCGCCGAAAAGTATGAGGGCGAAAAATCGCTTTCCTGCTATGCCCGTGAAGCATCGTGGCATGGCGCCATGCATTCGCTGAGCGCCTCCAAGTTCAAGCCCGGCGAGACCTACAGCTTCAGCACGGATGTCCTCTATACCGAAGGCGAACCGACCGACAAATTCCACTTTACCCTGCAGTATAACGATGCAGCCGGTGAAGTGCAGTATACCAAGATCGCAACGGAGACCGTCAAGAAGGGCGAGTGGACACAGCTCAAGAACGAGGCGTTCCAGATTCCGGAAGGCGCTTCCAACATGACCATTTACATCGAGACCGATGACAGCACCACGAGCTTCTTTGTGGACGAGATGATCGGTGCGCCGGAAGGCACAAAGATCGACGGTCCTGCAAAGGCGGAAGTGAAGTTCACGCTCGGCGATATCAACGATGACGGCATCATCAACGCAGTGGATCTTGTCCTTGCAAAGCGCGGTGTCCTGACTGAGAAGTTTGACTCTGAGGCAGCAGAGCTTGCAGCCGATGTCAATCAGGACGGCAATGTGACCGTTGCCGACATTGTCTGGTACACGAAGTATCTGACCGGTCAGGTGACCGATTTTGAAAAGGCATAAGTTTTTGGCTTGATGCCTTGATGTACTCGAATTGAAACCCTCTCTGAATGATTTTTTAAGTTGATTTGACGATCATCCGCGTGCAGCTGCATGCTGTACGCGGTTTTTTTGCGGCACAATGTAAAAAATGAATATTTTATTGACGAAATGATGATTTTTCACTTGACAAATGCAAAAAACTATTCTATAATAGAATCAGAAAATAAGGGGGGAGTTCCCATGAGCATGACTGAGAAACGGTTTATCGGCGTCATCGCTGCTGAAGTCAACAGCATCGAACAGCGCCAGATCATGAAAGGCGTCATTGCTGAGGGACAGGAGCTCAGACAGAGAATTGTTGTTTTTTCCAATATTTATAATTCCTATGAATACGATCAGTCACTCGATTTAGAAAACAATATATATGAGCTGATGTTTTCTCAGGAGCTTTGCGGTCTGATCATGATCGCGGAGTCCTTCACCAATGAGAAGCTGCGGGACAGAGTACGGGATCTGCTTGAAAAACGGCAGGATATTCCGGTGGTGATCATCGGGATCTATATTCCGTCACTGTCATTTCCGAACGTCCGGTTTATCAACGCCAACGATTCGCTGGATATGGAGTGCATCACCTCGCATCTGATTGAGGATCACGGATTTCAGAAAATTGATATCCTCACGGGATTCGAGGGCAATGAAGCTGCCATTCAGCGCGTGACCGGATACCGCAAATCGCTGGAACAGCACGGCATTACATTCGAGGCGTCGCGCGTTTACTGGGGCGATTTCTGGATGCCTTCCGGAGTTGCGCTCGCAAAACGCTATATCAGCGGCGAGCTGGAGCTGCCGGATGCGATCATCTGCGCGAATGACTATATGGCATACGGTCTGCTGGATACATTTCTTGAAAATGGCATCAGCATTCCAGATGATGTCTCTGTCATCGGCTATGAGTTCATTCACGAGCGCATTTTCCATTCGCCGATCCTGACAACCTATCAGCGCGGGCGCAGAGAACTCGGCGTGGATGCGGTGCGGATCATCTATGCGATTGCGCACGGTGAGGAGCCGCCTGCATTTTATCCGCCGAAGGGCACGCTGATCTGCGGCGAGACATGTCCGTGCGGCATCATGCACGAACAGATGCACGGCGAACTGCAAAGTCTGCGTGAAAAGCAGCAATTTGAAAAATGGAATGTGCTCGGCACAATGGAACAGCAGCTCACGCTCTGCAGCACGCTGGATGAACTGATCCGTGTGATGAGCGAGCGGCATTACTGGGTGCGCTCGGTGCAGAATATGTATCTTTGCCTTTGCGATAACTGGTATGATACCGGTGCCGAAACGCCGAGTGATCTGATGAGCTGCCGCAGTGTGATGCCGTGGCATATGCACGAGCCTGCGATTATGTGCTCGCGTTTTGATTTCCATTCGCTCTATCAGAATGCGCCGGATACGGCTGTGCATTATTATCTGCCGTTGTTTTTTGAGCGGCATTTCTTCGGATATTTTGTGCTCGAGTATCATCAAGCGGATACATATGACGACATTTTCCGCAACTGGATGAAGTCCATCACAATCGGACTGACCTTCCTCTGCATGAAGAACGATATCCGCTATCTGCTGCAGTGTCAGAATCTCTCGGAACAGCATGATTCGCTGACCGGTCTTTATAATCTGCGCGGTCTGGAATCTGTCCTCGGTGCAAGGATCGAGACCGAAACCAAGCCGGTCTATGCGATTGCGGTGCGTGTCGGTGCGCTGCGCAGTGATATCAGTCCGGAGGCACAGGCGGAGCAGAGTGCGCTGATTCAGAAAACAGCCGAGGCACTTCGTCTGCTGAACTTCGAGAATGCTTTGATTGCACGAACCAGCGTCCAGACATTTGTCTGCGCGGGCTTTACATGTGAATCCAAGGAGCAGTGTGCACGCATGGAGGATAAGCTGACTGCGGTTCTCCTGCACCATACCGGCGTCTGTGAGTCGGTCGGCATGGAGAGTGTGCTGGTCGAGAGCATCCGGTTTGCGCAGGAGCTCTCCGCAGCGGAAAATATCAGTCAGCTGCACGCGAATCTGGAAACGGCGACAGCGAAGCTTGCCGATCAGAAAATGCAGCCGCACGCAGATACGCTGTTCTCTGTCCGGAATCACATCTATAATATGGTGATCAGCTCTGCGGACAGCATTTGCCGGAAGTATTCGTTCAGCACCGGCTATTTCCGCCAGATCTACAAGGAAATGTTCGGCATCAGTTTCCATCAGGATGTGATCCGCGCCCGCATTCTCTGCGCGATCTATCTGCTGACAACAACTGTGCAGAGCATTGCCAGCATCTCCGAGCAGTGCGGCTATGAGGACTGCAACTACTTCCTACGGCAGTTCCAGAAAATCACCGGATTGACGCCGGGGCAGTACCGCAGACTATTATAATAGAAGAAAACCGGAGGCAGCCATGCAGACTGTCTCCGGTTTGGTTTTTATTCGGTGCCGTGATTGAACAGCGGGGTCGAGAAATAGCGCTCTGCGGTATCAGGCAGGATTGTGACAACGGTCTTGCCTTCGCCGAGTTTTTCCGCGAGTTTGAGTGCCGCGGCGACATTTGTGCCGCTGGAAATGCCGCACATGATGCCTTCCATCGAAGCGAGCTGCTGTGCGGTTTTGATCGCGTCCTCATCGGTGACGATGTGAATGTGATCGTAGATCTGGCGGTTGAGAATGGTCGGGATGATGCCGTCGCCGATTCCCATCTGCAGATGTGTGCCGACTGTACCGCCTGCGAGAATGGCAGCGTGTTCCGGTTCAACTGCCCAGATTTCCATATCCGGATTCTGCGATTTCAGCGTCTCGCCGATGCCGGTGATCGTGCCGCCGGTACCGATGCCGGAGCAGAAACCGTCGATCGGGCAGGCGGTCTGTTCGAGAATTTCAAGCGCCGTATAGTATTTGTGTGCGGCGGTGTTGTTCGGGTTCTCGAACTGCTGCGGAACAAAGACGCGCGGATCATTTGCCTGCATTTCGAGCGCGGTATCGAGGCAGGTCTGGATGCATTTTCCGATATCACCGTCATCGTGAATCAGAATGACGCGCGCACCGTAATGCTTGACGAGCTTGCGGCGTTCTTCACTGACCGAATCCGGCATGATGATGATCGTCTGATAGCCGCGGACTGCACCGACAAGTGCAAGCCCGATGCCCTGATTGCCGCTGGTCGGCTCGACGATGATGGTATCCGGCTTGATTCTGCCTTCCTTTTCTGCTTTGAGGATCATATTGTAAGCAGTTCGCGTTTTAATCGAGCCGCCGACATTCAGTCCCTCGAATTTGACAAGGATCTGTGCATTGCCGGGTTTGTTCATCCGGTTGAGTCGGATCATGGGGGTGTGTCCCATTGCTTCAAGTATATTTTGATAGATCATGATAAGCTCCGTTTCTATATGACAGTAACGGCTATATTATAACATGAAACCGGAGAAAAAGCAAGTATTTTCCAAAAAAGAGCCCGTAATTGCATACGGGCTCAGGATTATTGTTTGCGGGCGATCTGATATTCGTCGCCGTCGCGGTAATAGGGGCAGTGTGCATGCGAATCCTGCATGAATCTCGCGTATTCATCTTCATCGAGATTCATCTCGCAGACATAGCACTCCCAGTCCTCATCGTAGGTGTTGTAGGCACATGTGTCACATTCGTTCATTTGCGTTACCCCTTTGATATTGCTCAGCGCTTGACAAAATACTCCTCGTACCAGACAAGGAAGGTGTAGATCGTCCAGATCTTGCGCCAGAGATCAGAGTTCCCGCCGACATATTCATCATAGATCGCCTTGATCTCATCCGGCTTAAAGAATTTCGCGCAGAGATCGCTTTCGAGCAGTCTGCGGACATCGCCGTTGTACTGTTCATCGGCAAGCCACAGGCGGATCGGCACGATGAAGCCGAGCTTCTTGCGGAATGCGATTTCCTCCGGAAGAACCTTTGCAGCCGCGGTGCGGAATGCAACCTTATTCTGTTCCTCGTTGACCTTGTACTTTGAAGGCATCCGCGATGCGATGTCAAAGATGCGGCGGTCGGTCAGCGGCATGCGGATTTCAAGCCCTGCGGCGGTGCTCATCTTATCGACATTGAGATAGATATCGCCCTCGAGCCAGATCTGGATATCGACGTCGGACATTTTGGTCAGCGGATCGAGCCCCTCGGTCTCCTCATAGATATGCTGCACCAGTTTGATCGGCAGCACCTCGGGATCATAATGCTGCAGGATGCGTTCTTTTTCGTCCTCCTTCATGATGTTGGTGTTGCCGACATAGAAGGTCTTGAGATTCTCGCCGTAGCGCTCAGCATTGTGGTACATGTTGTAGCCGCCGAAGAATTCGTCAGCGCCCTCGCCGGAGTAGCAGAGTTTTGTATGCTCTGCGGTTGCGAGGCAGCCGAGTGTAAAGACGATTGCAGAGGCATCGCCGAGCGGCTGCTCCATGTTGTACATGACGTAGGGGACGATATCAAAATACTGCTTGGGCGTGATCTTTGCGACGGAATGTTCAACGCCGAGCAGTTCAGCGGTTTTCGCAGCAATGCGCGATTCATCGAAGCGCTCCTCATCATAGCCGCAGGAATCCGCGCGCTTTGCGTCGGACATCGCGAGCACATAGGAGGAATCTACGCCGCCGGAGAGGAACGATTCCGCTGTCTCATCCGCCGTCTTGACCTCTTTCATCATCTGCTGGAGTGTTGCATGAATCTCATCCGCATATTCATTGAGCGACTTGCTGTCATCCGGATGAAATTCGGGTTTCCAGTAGCGCGTCACATTGATCTTTCCGTTGCTGAACTCGAGCAGGCAGCCCGGCATCAGTTTTTTGAGCCCCTTGAAGAAGGTGTCTTCGCCTGCGACATAGGTCAGCGTCAGATAAATCTGGAGCATGCTTTCGTTGAGCTCCTTGACAAAGCCATCTTGCGAGATGATATCGCGGATCATCGTGCCGTAGAGCAGTCTGCCGTCCGCTGTCTGATAGTAATAGAACGGTTTGGTTCCGAACTGGTCGCGGACGCAGATCAGCTTTTCCGCTTCGGTATCATAGAGTGCGAAGGCGAACATGCCGTAGAGATGGTCCGGCAGTGCATTGCCCCATTTCTCATAGCCTTTGATGAGGATTGCCTGCTCGCGGTCTGCGCGGGACAGGGATTTTTCGAGGGAGAGCTCCGTGCAGAGTGCCTCCCAGTTGCGGATGTGCCCGCGGTAGGTTTTCAGTTGAATCATTG
Source organism: Oscillospiraceae bacterium (assembly GCA_017523995.1). Next base: position 52,236 of record JAFWUX010000235.1, read on the forward strand.
CGATACTCCGTTCTGTGCGGATGTTTGCTCTGCCGCACTGATAATCTATATGCTTTACCGTATTATTATAGCACAATATGAATCAAAATGCAAGATGAGAGTGTTCTGATCTATTTAGAAAATGACCTGCCGGAGAACTTTAGATCAATGCAGGCGGGCGCTGCCCGCTTATAACACAATATGAAACAAAATGCAAGATGAGAGAAACGTGATTGATGCGGCATTCGGACTGCTAAGAAAATATGTGAATTATTTACGTACCGTGTTGACATTCTTATGATTTTGTAGTATCCTATATATAGATAATGCTGTTTTTCTGCATTTTTTAGAAACAGGCGTAACCTTCTTTGATCAATCCGGTCATAAATAGTGAAGGCTGTTGTTTCGGCAGCTGCCCGAGCACAGAAATATTGACACTTACAATCAAGCAAAGCTGTTCACACTGAAACGCAACTGAACCCGTAATTCAAAAACACAAAGGAGGATTTCAATGAAAAAGAAAATGCTGACATGGAGTATCGCTGCAATGATGCTTGCAGGCACAGTCCTGAGCGGACTGCCGGCAGGTGCCGAGGCGATTCCGCCTGATGCGCCGGTGCCGGACTGGGTACCGACGGATTTCTACAGTGCGCTGGAATTCTGCAACAAATACGGCGCAACGCATATCGAGGATGACAGGCTGTGCGTTCTGGAAAAGCAGGAGAATGACGAGAAATACGTCTATTCCGAGGATGTTTCTGCGACCGGTGAGGTCGAGAATCCTTACGGTGTCTACCGCGATGTTGTCTTCGATTCGATCCCGAAGCCGGAGAAACCGGAGGAGGGTTCAAAGGAGTATTCTGAATACGAGCGTCAGATACGCGAACTGGAATACCTGCAGTTTGATGAAGAAAAAAATGCCTACATCACGCCGTTCAAATTTCATATGACCGTCTATGAAATGCAGCGCGATACAACACTGACAATCGACAAGCATGTGAAATACGGTGAAAAGAATTTCGGTACAACAACCTATACATTCGCCTGCGACAAGGACAACAACATGACCGAAACCGATATCAGCGGGTGGCTGCCGGACTGCATTGACGAGTATGACACGTTCAAAAAGGAGCATAACGGCATCACGCTGCTGGATAATCTGATTGTGTACTGCGGAAATATCGGCAACGGCACCGGTGAGGAATTTGAGATTTCCCAGTGCGGAACTGCGCGTCTGGAGCTGATTGCTTCGAGAAATCTGTATCCGGAAACGCTGCTTCTCATGGCAGGCGGGTCCACGCGTATGATTCGGGTGTATCGCGCACTGAACAACGGTCTTGTCAAACTCACCGCGGCAACCTATCTGGGCTACACGGATGATCCCGAGAAGCAGCATAGAGAGGAAACAACGGAGTATTTCGGTGTGGCGTCCCCGACAGAGATCATCACAATTGATCCGGGACAGTTTCAGGAGCCGGTTCCCTATGACTGCAATGCAGATAACGAATTCACAATCGCGGATGTTGTCATGCTGCAGAAGTATCTGCTCGGCAGCGGCGAGATCTATCTCTGGGCAAACGCGGATATCGACGAAAACAATATTCTCAACGCCGTTGATCTCAGCCTGATGAAGCAGGCGCTCTTGAAAGTGTATGCACAGAAACAGGAATCCGAACCGGCTGTCACGCTCAAAGCCGAACAGGATGCAAGCTGGTATTACTGCCCAAAGAATGAAAGTATTGAAGTGCCGTATCAATTCTACCTTACGATTCCGGATGGCATTGTGCCGAAGAATGCTGTATTTGCACCGACGCTTTATAATGCTGATACCGGTGAGGAAGTCAAGATTGACAAATTTGAAAGCGCAGGCGCAGCCGGTAAATTTAAGTTGACAGTCACGATGAAGCTTTCTGAATCCGAAATCCGGCACTATTACGTCACGGTTCCTGGTGTGGATGCAAGAGACGGAACGAATAAAACCTACAAATCCAATGTGGTGGAGTGGCAGGTGAATCTGAGCAGTCAGATTCCGGTTCCGCCCGCAGGATAAATCTGACATTTCCAAATCCATTTTGCGACAGATAGAAAGAGAATCGGAACAGAAAAGCACCGGATCAATCGCGATCCGGTGTTTTTCACATGTACGGAAATGGTTGTACAAGTGAAAACAGAAATACGGACAAAATCTTTGTTTTATCCAGTATACTGTGAAATATTCACTTTCTTTTTTTGTATCAAGTATGATATAATAGATAAAAAGTATATGGAAAAGTGCGCTCGTAGATACTTTTTGATTATTGGAAAGGGTGGAAACTATGAAAATCAAGAAAAGTTGTACGGTCATGACAGCGATTGTCATGGCAGCCGCGATGCTGCCGCCAGCTGCAAGTCAGACCGCATCGGCTGCATACGGTTCCGGACAGAATGTCGCGGAATCGCTTGACCGCGGCATTTCTGCGGTCAACACCGGCTCCGGTATGCTCGTGAGCTGGCGCTTTCTTGCAGATGACAGCGACAGAGCGGAATTTCAGCTCTATCGCGATGACACGCTGATCTATACAAGTGAGGCGGGCATGGCAACGAGCTATCTTGACAAAGGCGGCAATGCCTCCTCAAAATACCGCGTGGATACCGTGGTCAGCGGCAAGGTGGTCGGCTCCGATTCATGCACGATGATCTCGAATCAGTCCTATTTCGATATCGCGCTGGATATCCCGCGCGGCGGCACAACGCCGGACGGCGTGGCGTACACCTACGAGGCAAATGACTGCTCGGTCGGTGACGTTGACGGCGACGGTGTCTACGAGATTTTTCTGAAATGGAATCCGACGAACGCGAAGGATAACTCGCAGTCCGGATACACAGGCAATGTCTATATCGACTGCTACCGGCTGACCGGCGAAAAGCTCTGGCGCATTGACCTCGGGCGCAATATCCGCGCAGGCGCACACTATACGCAGTTCCTTGTTGCGGATTTTGACAATGACGGCAAGTGCGAGATGACCTGCAAAACCGCAGACGGCACCGTTGATGCAAAGGGCAAAATCGTCGGTGATGCATCAAAGGATTACCGCAACTCCGGCGGTTATATCCTCTCCGGTCCGGAATACTATTCGCTCTTTGACGGCGCGACCGGTACACTGCTCGATACCGTCAGCTACGAGTATCCGCGCGGCAACAGTCTCAAATCAACATGGGGCGACGATTACGGCAACCGCTGCGACCGTTTCCTCGGCTGCGTGGCTTATCTGGACGGCGTTCATCCGAGCGCAGTCTCGTTCCGCGGATACTACACCCGCATGACGGCGGTCGCATACGATGTTGTCAACAAGAAACTGGTCAAGCGCTGGGCATATGACTCCGGTGTTGCACAGACCAACTACACCGGCTGGGGCAACGGCAACCACAACTGCATGCCCGCCGATGTTGACGGCGACGGCAAGGATGAAATCCTCGTCGGTGCAGTTGCATTCGATGACAACGGCAAGGTGCTGTGGTCCACAAACCTCGGCCACGGCGACGCGATGCATCTGAGTGATTTCCTGCCGGATCATCCCGGTCAGGAATTCTGGGTCTGTCACGAGCATGAGCCGTGGGGCGTCTCGCTGATCGACGCTGCAACCGGTAAGATTCTGATTCACGAGAATCGCCGCAAGGATACCGGAAGATGCTGCGCAGGCAATGTCTGGGCAGGCAATCCGGGCGGTGAGTTCTGGGGTTCATATTCCGAGGCGGTCTTTAACGGTGCCGGTCAGTCAGTCGCGATGGATTGCCCGTCGATGAACTTCCTGATCTGGTGGGACGGCGATCTCGAGCGCGAGCTTCTGGATAATGTCGGCATCACAAAGATCAATCAGGCAGGCAAGATCGTTTCGCTGTTTGAAGCAGCGGGATGCGCATCCTGCAACGGTACAAAGGCGACACCGAACCTTTCTGCGGATATCTTCGGCGACTGGCGTGAGGAGCTGATTCTGCACACCACGGACAGCAAGTATCTGCGCATTTTCTGCACACCGTATGAAACCGAGTACCGCATCACCACGCTGATGCATGACATGCAGTACAGAATGCAGGTTGCAACCGAGCAGAACTGCTACAACCAGCCGCCGCATCCGAGCTTCTATCTCGGTTCCGATCAGCCGCTGCCGGATCGTCCTGCACTGACGATCAACGGTCAGCTGACCGGCTCCAATGATCCGGCGGTCATGGACACCACCAAGGCATATCATCTGCGCAATGCAAACAGCCAGCAGTGCCTCAGCACCTCTGACGGCAATGCGGTTCAGGCGCCCGAGAGCATGGACGCGAACACGATCTGGCATTTTGTAAAGACCAGTGATACCGGCTATCAGCTTGTCAATGCGGCAGGCGAAATCCTTGCAGTCAGTGCGGACGGCAGCAATGTGACGGTTGATCCTTCGAGCAGCAAAGAGGCACAGGAAATGGTGATCTGGCGCACCAACGGCGGATTCCTGATCCGTCCGGCAGCGCTTGAGAATGAGGCGTTTGTCGAGGTCGGCGGTGCTTCCACCGATGCAGGTGCAAATGTCCAGACATGGGAGCGCAACGGGCACAAGTGCCAGACATGGGTGCTCGAGGCAGTCGCATATTATCCGGCAGCACCGGACTTCATCCCCGGCGATCTGGACGGAAACCGCGTTGTGAATGCCGCTGATTTCTCGCTGCTCAAACAGGAGATTCTCAAGCCCGCACGCAGCCGCGTTGAAAAGCGTCCGGCAGACCTCAACGGTGATGCCGCCGTGACAATCGCGGATGCAGTCGCAATGCAGAAGTATCTGCTGACCGGTGAGATTTACGCAGGCGGCTTCTACTATGCGATTGACGCCGGTTTTTCGCAGGGCATCGAGGAATCGACCAACGCAGGCTTTAAGGATGCAGCGTATGTGAATCTGGACAATGTCTCCGGCAGCTTTATCGAATTCCGCGTATATGCGCCGAAATCCGGCAGCTACTCCTGCGTTCTGCGCACGGCAAACGGCAGCACGGCGAACCGCATCATGAAGGTTTCGGTCAACGGCGGCGCCGGTCAGGCAGTGGACTTCAACGGTACCGGTGCATGGACAACATGGGAGGATACCAAGCTGACACTGACCCTGAAACCCGGCATGAACACCGTCCGCCTGACCTCTGATACCGATCAGGGCGGTCCGAATATTGATTATCTTGCAGTGACACCTGCATAACAAAAAAAGCCTGTGCATCCCGCGGTGCACAGGCTTTTGCTTGACAAATTTTCCGGAAAAATGTATAATATGAGTGGAGGGATTCTATGAAAACTGAGATTGTTCGGATCGGGACTTCCTGCTCCTATGATAAAAAGTACATGGACGGCAGAGTGGATATGCACGTTCTGGTTCTGGAAGAAGGCACTCCGGAGGAGATTGCGGCTGCAAAGGCGCTGCGTTATGAAAAACTCAATGCCTGCGCGGTCGAACTGCAGGAGTTTTTTACGGAATGCTTTTCCATGCGCCAGCTCGATGAGCGTTTTGAAGCGGCAAAGGTGGATAACCTGAAAGAGCTGATCCGGAAAGCCGTGACGGACCGGAATATCTATCTGCTGTCTCTGATATCTGCGCCCAAGATTCTGGATGCAGAGCGGCGGCATTTGATCTGAAAGCAGCGAGTCATCTTCTGATTGGCTCGCTGTTTTACTGACTGTGCAGGCGGTGTTTGATCCCGCGCAGAATCTGCTTTCTCGCTTCGGCGGCGGTTTCGACGGAGACAGGTTTTGTGTCAGCAAGCGGATATGCAATGCCGAGCGATGCATATTTCTGCTTGCCGAAATCGTGATAGGGGAGGACATCGAGCCCTTTCAGCGTGCGCAGTCCGCCGATGAATTCGCCGAGCCGGAACTGCTCGTCCGGATCATCCGTCCATTCGGGAACAATCACATGCCGCACCCAGAGCGGTACGCCATTTTTGCTCAGATATTCCGCAAATGCGAGGATTCTTTGATTGGAGTGTCCGGTGAGCCGCCTGTGTGCAGCATCATCTATGTGCTTGATATCGAGCATGACAAGGTCTGTGACTTTAAGCAGCGCATCACATTTTTCCGGATGCTGCGGATCAAAGCAGATGCCCGATGTATCCAGACAGGTGTGGATACCGGCAGCTTTTGCCTTTGTGAACAGCTCCGTCAGGAAATCAAGCTGCAGCATCGGTTCGCCGCCGGTTGCCGTGATGCCGCCGTTGTGGTAGAACTCGGAATTGCGCTGATACTGCGCAATTAGTTCTTCCGCTGTGACCTGCTGATTCGGCGCTGTGTCCCATGTATCCGGATTGTGACAGTAGAGACATCGCATCGGGCAGCCCTGAAAGAACACCACAAACCGGATGCCGGGACCGTCCACCGTGCCGAAGCTCTCGGTTGAATGAATATTGCCTTGCATATTTCACCTCATGCAGCAAAGCCCACGCCGTATCGGAGTGGGCTTTTTGTTTCAGATTTTTTCGTGGAATGTACGCGAAATGACATCGTCCTGCTGCTCTTTGGTCAGCTTGATGAAGTTGACCGCATAGCCGGAGACGCGAACCGTCAGCTGCGGATATTTCTCCGGATGCGCCTGTGCATCCAGCAGCGTTTCGCGCGTAAACACGTTGACATTGAGGTGGTGGCCGCCCTTTTCGACATAGCCGTCAATCAGCTCTACGAGGTTATCAATCTGCTGTTCATTTGCCATAGGAATACTCCTTTCACATTTCACAGTTCGGCTTCATCCGTCCGCGTTGCCGCCTCGGGATCTTCATCATTCAGGTCAAAATTCGGGACTGCGCATGCGCCCTTCGGACCGCATTCCGTGCTGTTGACTGTCTGCACGCGGGTTTTGTCTCCGACAGTCAGGTTGATGTGCTGTGTGCCGTTTTCGATCAGCGCATCGAGCATCGCAACGAGTTCATCGGCATCGGGCTGCGGCTCATTCGGTCTCATCGTCAGACTCCTTCCGTAGTGCATCCAGATCGAGGTCGCCGGAGAAGATTTTGGTATCCTTGCCGAGCGCATCCGGAATGATCGAGAAGGTGTTGGAGATGCCGTCCTGCGCGTGCTTGAACGGCAGCTTCGAGACGGATGTCAGCGATGCGACCGCGCCGTGGGTATCTCTGCCGTGCATCGGGTTTGCGCCCGGCGCAAGCGGAACACCGTGCTTTCTGCCGTCCGGCGTGTTGCCGGTCTTTTTGCCGTAGACAACATTCGAGGTGATGGTCAGGATGCTCATGGTCGGGATGCTGTCGCGGTAGGTGTGGTGCTTGCGGATCTTATCCATGAAGGTCTTGACGATGCTGACGGCGATCTGATCGACTCTGTCATCATCGTTGCCGTACTTCGGAAAGTCACCCTCGACCTCGTAATCCACAACGATTCCGTTTTCATCGCGGATGCACTTGACCTTTGCATATTTGATCGCGCTGAGCGAATCCGCGACAACAGAGAGTCCGGCGATACCGGTTGCAAAGTAGCGCTTGACATCTCTGTCATGCAGCGCCATCTGCACCTTTTCGTAGCAGTATTTATCGTGCATATAGTGGATGATGTTCAGGGTGTTGACATAAAGACCTGCGAGCCATTCCATCATCTGATCATACTTGTCCATGACGTCATCGTAGTCGAGATAATCGCCGGTGACAGGGCGGTATTTCGGACCGACCTGCACCTTCATGACCTCATCGACACCGCCGTTGATTGCGTAAAGCAGGCACTTTGCGAGGTTTGCTCTTGCGCCGAAGAACTGCATCTCCTTGCCGACAACCATCGAGGAAACGCAGCAGGCGATCGCATAATCATCGCCGTGCGTGACGCGCATCAGATCGTCATTCTCATACTGAATCGACGAGGACTTGATCGACATTTCCGCGCAGAAGCGCTTGAAATTGATCGGCAGCTTCTTTGACCAGAGCACAGTCATATTCGGTTCCGGTGCAGTGCCGAGATTGTTCAGTGTATTGAGATAGCGGAACGAGTTTTTCGTGACCATGTGCTGACCGTCCACGGAAACGCCGCCGATGGACTCTGTGACCCATGTCGGGTCGCCGGAGAACAGTGCATTGTATTCCGGTGTACGTGCAAACTTGACCATGCGCAGCTTCATGATAAAGTGGTCGATCAGCTCCTGTGCTTCCTTTTCCGTGATGATGCCGCGGTCGAGATCGCGCTGAATGAAGATATCGAGGAAGGTCGAGGTTCTGCCGAGGCTCATTGCCGCGCCGTTCTGCTCCTTGACCGCTGCCAGATAGCCGAAATACAGCCACTGAACAGCCTCCTGCGCATTTTTCGCCGGACGGGAGATATCGAATCCGTAGATGTGTCCGAGTTCTTTCAGGTCACCGAGTGCGCGGATCTGTTCCGAGAGTTCCTCACGCAGCCGGATGTTTTTGGATGTCATGCGGACAAAGTGCGTTGCCTTCTGGTGCTCCTTGTCGGCGATCAGCATATCAATGCCGTAGAGCGCGACTCTGCGGTAGTCGCCGATGATTCTGCCTCTGCCGTAAGCATCGGGGAGACCGGTGAGAATTGCGGATTTTCTTGCAAGGCGCATCTCGGGTGTATAGGCATCGAACACGCCCTGATTATGTGTCTTTCTGTACTTGGTAAAGATTTCGACCACTTCCGGATCAACCTCGTAGCCATATTCTCTGCAGGCATTCTGTGCCATGCGGATCCCGCCGAACGGCTGCAGTGCGCGCTTGAACGGCTTGTCCGTCTGTAAACCGACGATCTTTTCAAGATCCTTGTTCAGATAGCCGGGGCCGTGCGAGGTGATTGTCGAAATGATTTTGGTGTCCATATCGAGGACGCCGCCTGCTTCGCGTTCCTGTCTGGAGAGATCCATGACCTGTGCCCAGAGCGTTTTTGTTGCTTCTGTCGGACCCTCGAGGAACGATGCATCGCCGTCATAGGGGGTAATGTTCTTCTGGATGAAATCTCTGACATTGACGGAGCTGTTGCTCCATTTTCCGGGCTGAAAACCTTCCCATTCCGGTGCAAATTCATTGATCACGTAAAATCATCCTTTCTCAAGTGCGTATGCATCACATGCGCGGTAAACAAACAATCTTTCATCTAGATATTATACCATATTCAGGCGGAAAATGCAACCGGATTTCCCGAAATATGATTTTTGTATATCAATCTCTGACCATGTGTCAGTAATCTCCGGCAGATTTGACGAATATGCAGTGCGTTACAATCTGCTTACAGTCCGGCTACAATCTTCCGGCAGGGATTGCATCTGTCAAATAGATGTGATATGATACAGGTATATGGAAACGAGGTGACAATCTATGCAGGATTTATGCAAGCGTCAGAAGTTCGCGCTGCTGATCTGCGGATTTACAGCGGCGGCGTTCGGCGGCTGGAGCTATGAGGAAATCTGTGTCTGGCTGCTTTATCATCACATCTATAACCGCGGCATGCTGCACCTGACAATCTGCCCGATCTACGGGTTCGGCGCGTGGGGGATGTATCTGCTGCTGCGCAGGGTGAAAAACAGCGGACTGTATTTTCTGTTCAGCGTGATCATTGCGAGCGCATTTGAATATGGCTGTTCGTATCTGCTGGAGTTCCTGTTTCACCGCAGCTTCTGGACATATGAGGGCTGGCCGCTCTCTGTGCAGAACCGCATCTCGCTCATCAGCAGCCTGATATTCGGTCTGCTTTCCGTGATATTTGCAAAGCTGCTTCTGCCTTGCCTGAAAAAGCTGATCGGCAGGGGAAAGGTCGGTTTGTGGTTTGGAATCAGCCTGTCATTGCTTGCAATTATACTGGGGGATTTCGTCCTTGTTTTATGCGGAAAATGACAGCAGTCAGAACGCCGCATATAAAGTGTCTCCGACGGATTTATAATGAGGGCTCCGCCCTCAAACTCCTGCTTAAGGGCTGCTAGCCCTTAAGAATCCCACTTTTTATGTAAAGACAAAAAGCAGCCGCTCTAATCAATGCTGACTAGAGCGGCTTTCTTTGATAAATACATAAACATGGGGTCTGGGGATGATATCTCAAGCGGGGCAACGTCCCAAATATAGATTATTGTGCAGCGATTCCTTGTCAATTAAGCGAATACCTGCTGAAATGCGCGATAGTTTTTGCTGTCCTCAGAGCCGTAAACCGCAAAGCATACGGTATTGAAATACAGCGCGAGATCATCCTGCGCGAGCGCCTGCCTGAAACATTGTGCGACCATATCCGGGTCATTGCCGAATGCGCCGCAGCCCCACGCGCCGAGCACGAGATTCCGGTAGCCGTACTGCACCGCCGTCCGCAGAATGATGGAAATACGGCGAAGGAACGTCTCCTCAATTGTTTTCTTCGAGGCGAAGACCGCAGCACCGCGGCGGTTCGGCGCCGGAGCGGTAATGACAGCAGTCGGAAACGGATCCTGCAGCAGATTGCATTTGTGATCACGGAACACGCAGACTTCCTGCGAAAGCAGCATATAATCGGATTCGGTTGCGCTCAGATGCGAATTGTTATAGCGGTACATTTCCGCAGCTGCATCAGAGTTGATCGAAGCATAGAGCGTGCTGCAGCGGCAGAGCGCCTCCTCCTGTGCGTTTGCACCGAGCATAAATCCGCCGCCGACATGATGTGCATTGGCATAATTCAGCACCAGCGCATTCCCGAGCCGTTTGGCGGCGGTGAAGGAATCCTCTGTTGTGACCTCAACCTTGCAGGGGGCAGCACCGCGATCGCCTGCAAGCGGCTGCGTGAGCAGATCCTTCGCTTCATCCGGCGTGATGACAACCACCGAATTGTAATCCGCTTTCGGGAGATGGATGGTTTCCGCACCGATGCTGTATTCGAGCAGACCGGTGATTTTGATCGTTTCATGTGCGATTGCGATATTATTCATAATGCCCTCCTTTTTTGGAAAAATCACCGATGCAAAGACACCGGTGATTTTGCTTTTATTTCTTCTTCAGCTTCGCATCAAGCTTGAGCGCAGCCGGACGGATCACGAGATAGGTGACGAGCGCGGTGACAATGTAATCCGCAATCAGAATCAGGATGCGCAGAATTGTTGCGTGCACAACCTTGCGCAGCAGCAGATAGATTCCGATGAAGATCACGAGAAAGCAGACAAGCTGAATCAGCGCGACAACCTTGCTCATATTCTGCGCTTCTTCCGGCAGCTTCGGCATATTGACTTTCATAGGCGCCTCCTCAGAAAATCTGTGTTTTCAGCCATTCAGACCATGTGACATAATATTTCGCATAGGGGTGCGTGTTGTCGCTGGTGTACTCACTGCCGAGGCAGCCCTCAGCGTCATCGAACTGCGGATTGACGTCGAGATAGAAGATCGTTTTGTTATCCGCTTTTGCAGCGAGCAGCGCATTAAAGCTGTTGATCTTTGTGTTATTGACAACCGCGTCGCTGTAATGCCGTGCCGCTGAGACATGCAGGTTCGCCATCAGGATGATCTTTGCGCCGGGCTGAGCGGTGCGAATCTGCGCGATGATGTTATCCATGTTCTGCATGGTGGTGTTGAAATCCATACCGATTTCATTGATGCCGAGCATGATATAGACCTTGCCGTATTTTTTTCCGTTGAGAACCTGATTAAAGGTCTGGTTCTTGGTGCTTTCAACCTCGCTGAGCGCGCTGTCGATTTTATAGGTGCTCAGTCCGACGGTTGCAAAGTAGGTTGCGCCGTCAATCGGACCGTAGGATGCGATGCCGACCATGCGCGAATCACCGATAAAAAGTGCATCGTTGAAGTAACCCGCAGGGGCAGCCGCCGCATCGGATTGCGCGGTTTCCGTCACGGGTGCTTCAGTTACCGCCGTGGTGATCTCCGTCACGGTTGTGGTGACGGTTTCCGTGCTGACCGTGCTTTCAGTCGGTGCAGCGGTATCCGGATTATACGGCACAACATAATCCGGCGGAATCAGCGAGAAGCCATTTGCGTAGGTTGTTGTGGTGGTTGTGGATGTTGTTGTCTCCGTGGTGGTGGTCACGGTTGCGGCGATTGGCATATAGTCCGTTGTCTGCGCGACCTCTGCGACAATTTCTGCCGGATCGTTTTGCTGGACAGCCGGCGCTTTGTCTCCGGATTTCCAGATGAAAATCTTTCCGGTGATCAGGAACGCCGCTGTAAACACCAGCGCGAGGACAGATTTATTCGATTGCGTCATAGCCATATCAGATGTCCTCCTTTCTCAGAACCGGAAGTACAGGAACGGATCGTTCATGCCCATATAGATGCAGTAGCAGGATGCGCCGAGAATCACTGCAAGCTCAGGAATCCAGAAGAACTGATTGAAAACCGGACGGTTCTTCTTCGGGATTCTGGTGTAGAGCATTTCGCGCGCGAAAATCGGGAGAATAAACAGCAGCCAGAGCCACTTGCGGAAGATCACGGATACAAGAATGATCAGGGCGGTTTCGATCAGCCAGAAGAACTGACCGAAGTTGCTCTTGTGACGGTTTTTCATCATCTTGTAGAGGTTCTCCGGCAGCGCCGTGCAGAAGATCAGACCGATGATGAGCCATTTGCCGTAGGTGCCGAAGTATTTGACGTAATCGTTCGCCATGAGTGCAGGACCGCCGAATCCGAAGAGCTTTGCCAGAAACATGCCGAGCTGCTTCATATCGGAGATTGCAAACAGCGCCCACGATACCGGAATCCAGAACAGCATGTAGATGTGACCGAGCCATTTATGCGTGTTGAGCACCTTGCCGATTTTCGCCTTTTCCAGTGACATCAGTCCGAACAGGAGCAGTCCCCAGAGGATGAAGTTCCAGTCCGCGCCGTGCCAGAAGCCGGTCAGTGCCCAGACAGCGAGCATATTGAGATACATTCTGCGCTGTCCCTTGCGGTTGCCGCCAAGCGGGATATAAACATATTCGCGGAACCATGTGCCGAGCGTCATGTGCCAGCGCCGCCAGAATTCGGTCATGGTTGTGGAGATATACGGGTGATTGAAGTTCTGCGGGAAATGGAATCCGAACATCAGACCCATGCCGATTGCCATCTGCGAATAACCGGAAAAATCAAAGTAAAGCTGCATGCTGTAGGCGATGATGCCGAGAATTGCAGCGCGCGTGGAGATCGAATCATAACCGACAGTCTGCAGATCCGTCCAGAGACCGCCGAGCGTGTTGGCGAGCAGCACCTTGCGCCCGAGACCGATGATGAACAGCTGAACTCCGTCATTGAACTCATTGCGGCGGACGATGCGGTCATGCAGCTCCTTCTGCACATCGGAGAAACGGACAATCGGTCCGGCAATGAGCTGCGGGAACATCAGGATATAGGTTCCGAGGTCGATCAGATTGTATTCGATCTTGACATCGCCGCGGTAGACGTCAATCAGATAGGATGCGATCTGGAACGTGAAAAAGCTGATGCCGAGCGGCAGAATCAGATGCGTCAGCGGCAGATTCACACCGGGCAGTACATTGATATTTTTGATAAAGAAATCCGCGTACTTGAATATGAACAGATTGCCGAAATCCCAGATCAGACCGAGCGTCAGATAGAGTTTTTTGTGTCCGTCCTTCCTGCCGATCAGCATGCCGCAGATCCAGTTGATCACAACCGAAAGCAGAATCAGCCAGAGATACAGCGGTGTTTCCTTTGCACCGTAGGCGTAGAACACGATGCTGAAAAACAGCAGCACCAGATTCTTCGCCTTTTTTCTCGCCAGCATATAGACGATCAGGCAGAAGGGCAGAAACCAAAGTAAAAATTCAAAGCTGCTGAAAACCATGTGCAGCCTCCTAATCTTTAGATTTTATTCGCTGAAGTCGTGGTCAATGTTGATAAAGAACTGATAATCCGGAAAGCGCTCTGTCAGCTCGGCACTGATTGCGCCGGTGAGTTCAGAGGCGTTTTCGATCTCGTAGTCGAGCATGATATCAAAGGATACTGCGCGCGCAGCCTCCTCTACATAAAAGCCGTGCATCTGCAGAATCTCAGGATACTGCGCGACAACATGCCGAACCGTCTCGCGGATCTGCACGGCTGTTTCACTGTGCGTGTTGGTCGCATAGATGCCGATAGTCAGCAGCACGCCGAATTCCTGATAAATCTGCGGGACAATGGTTCGCGAAAGCGCGTCGATCTCGCGGGCGGTCATGCTGTCATCGACCTCAATATGCACAGAGCCGAAATATTTTTCCGGTCCGTAGTTGTGCAGGATCAGATCATATGCACCGTGAACATCGGGATTTGCACAGATGCAGGATTTGATCTGTGCGGTGAAATCGTCCTCGGCGCGGATGCCGATGATGTGATTGAGCGTCTCCTTAATGATCTCATAGCCTGCTTTCAGGATAAAGACCGAAATGACAATGCCGAGCAGTCCCTCAAGATTCCAGCCGACCGTCATGCTGATCACAGCGGCGATCAAAGTGGCAAAGGATAGAACAGCGTCAAAGAGCGCATCTGTTCCGGATGCGGAGAGCGAATCGGAATTGAGCTCTGCGCCTTTTTTCTGATAGTATTTGCCGAGCAGAATCTTCGCTGCAACAGCCGCAACGAGAATGATAATCGAAAAGATCGTGTGTTTTGTCTCCGCCGGATGAATGAGCTTTGCGAATGACTCCTTCATGGACGTCAGTCCGGCGAGCAGAACAAGCAGCGCGATGATCGAAGCACTGATGTATTCGATTCTGCCGTGACCGTAAGGATGCTTGCGGTCTGCGGCTTTTCCGGCAAGCTTTGCACCGACGATTGTGATAATAGATGACAGCGCATCGCTCAAATTGTTGACCGCATCGAGCACAACGGCAATGGAATGCGCCGTGAGTCCGACGATTGCCTTGAATACCACGAGCAGCAGATTGACCGCAATGCCGCGGTAGCTGACACGGATGATCTCGCCGGTACGGTTGTTTTGCTGATTCATAGATACCTCCGATTGAACAGCGGACGAACAGAAAAACGTCTGTTCACAAAAAACCACTCTATATTATAGCACATGACCGGAAAAATGTCAAGAAACGCCGTGTTTCGACATTTTCGGTACATGTGCATCTGCTGAAATCCTATGTATCAGGACTGCGGAACATGCAAAAAACAGGCATCTCCGGAAGGGGATCGGAGATGCCTGTTCTGATTCAGTATATGTGTATCGGATGGGTTACCAGCCTCTGCCCGGACCGCCAAACCCGCCGCCCGAAGATGCCGAGCCGGTGATCTGTGTGCCGCCGGAGACTGTGCCGCCGAGCGTGACGCCGTAAGGACAATCCGCGAGGATTTCCGTACCGCCGGTCACGGATGTGCCGGAATATGCGGTCGAGTTATCCTTCGAGGAGATACCTGCATTGCCGCCTGCGCTCTTGAATGTAGCGACTGCCTTGCCGGAGCTGTCCTTGATGGTGTAGGTAGTGCCGAGGTTCGTGTTGCCTGCGGTCATGGTGATATAGGTGCCGCCGGTCTGGGTGATGGTGTAGCCGTCGCCGCCGTCAAGCGGTTCCTGACCGTTACAGAGATAATATCCGCCCGTGATATTGATCGGACCGTTCGAGTCGAGACCGTCATGGTCGCCGTTTGCAGAGTTTACAACAACCAGACCGCCGCGCAGCCAGAGCTCACCGTAGGAGCTGCTCATGCCGCCGCGACCCCACGGCATATTGTTGCCGCCGCCGGAGCCGTCAGCGCCGCCCGCAGCATTGTAGCCGTCATCGGTGGAGACGATGTAGACCGTGCCGCTGTTCTGATAGATATTGACGCCTTCGATGCCCTCATATGCCTTGGAAACATAAATCTGTACATCGTCATAGGTGCCGGCGTTCTCCGTGCCGATTGTGACATTGTGATCTGCATGGAAACCGTCATCTGCAGTCGCGATGTTGAACACACCGCTGGTCAGCGCCATGCTGCCGCCGCAGTGGAGCGCGTCATCCGAGGAATCGACCGTGATATGACCGCCTGTGATAGTGATATCACCGGCGCTCTGCCAAGTGGTGCCTGCTTCGTCATAGATGCCGACAGCCTTGATACCTTTTGCGGAGACATCGGTTTTGCTGGCGTTGCCGTCCATACCCATGCCGCCCCAGCCGCCCTGACCGCCGCCGGTTGTGGTGCCGCCGAACGAGGAGCCTTCATAGGTCTTGATCGTGATATCGCCGCCGTTGATCTCAACGCTCTGTTCGCCCTGAATGCCGTCGAGATAGGATGTGATATTGACCGTGCCGCCGTTGATGCGGACAAATCCCTGATTGACAGCCGTGCCGTCAGATTTTGCGGTGGTTGTGCTGGTGGACTTGATGCCGTCGCCTTTTTCCGCCTTGACGGTCAGCTTGAGTGCTTCATAGTTATCTGTTGCATCCGGATCGCCGATGCGGACAGAATCCTTGCCGCGGATGCCGTCGTCAGCAGCCGTGACCTGAATATCGCCGTTCCAGATCTTGATATCATCTTTCGAGACGATGCCGTCTGCGCACTTGCCGTTGACGATCAGTGTACCCTTGCCCTTGAATTTCAGGTCATCGCAGGAGTAGATCGCGCCGGAGTCGCCGTCTGCATTTGTGTACTCGCTTCCGTCCGTGATCGTGTTGACGGTATCCTTCTTGACTGTGATCACACATTCTTCGGCGATGGATGCGACATAGATCGGGGAGTCACCGGGATTTGTCAGCGTCAGTCCGCGGAGATTCAGCGTGACCTGTCCTTCCGGATATGCGGTCTTGTCAACATTCACACAGAGCTGACCGTTTGCGCAGGTGCCGTCCACATCAATTTCACAGGGCTGTGTGATCGTGACAACGGTATTGTTCGTCACGGTGACATTTTCAGCCTTATCTGCGGCGACTTCGCTGCCGGCAGCGTTTGCCAGCGTGACAGAGCCGTCCGCGAAGGTGACCGCCGCGACTACATTATCAGAAACCGGATCCTCAGGCTGCACAGGCGTTTGCGGCTGGTCGGACTGTGAGCCTGTCAGCAGCGCGCGCTTGAGCAGGGTCAGGTCAACCGCGTTGATCACGCCGTCGGTGTTGTAATCACCGGCTGCGGGATCGGTGAGTTCGCCCTGCGTTGTAAGATACTTCGTGAGCATGACAGCGTCCGCGATTTCCAGTGAATTGCTGCCGTTGACATCACCGCTGACCGCAGCAAATACCGGAACCGCCAGTACAGCCGCCATTGCTGAGGCTGCAATCACCGATGCATGTTTTTTCATGCTGTTTTTCTTTTTCATGGTTTTCATCCTTTCATATGGTAATTATTTCCCGTCCACGGGTCAATCTCCCTTTGATGTTTTTATCATACCACTGTTTACTGAAACGATGCTGAAAATGTGTGAAATTATTGCAATTTCGTTTGAAATTGCAATATCATACCAATTTCAGAAATATTCGGCGAAACTGCGATATTTCTGCAGTGCACGATTCGTACATTTTTAAGATTCGAGACCGAAAATCAGACAGAATTGCGATTTCAGCCTGAAAAAGATCGCTTACTTTTTATCTCTTTTTTATGATTGATTCCGGAATCGGCTGATAGATTGCGTATCAAACCGGTCTTCGGAAATCAGTTGAAATCTTGTGCAAAATCACGAAAATATCGGAATTTGCAGAAACATCTTGACTTTTTGGTTCGATTTGCGTATAATGAAACTAATCAAAGGCTTTCGCGTACGAAAGCAGAGGATATGTCGCAAAGGAGCGCTCATCTGACAGAGAGGATGCTGACCCGCTGAAAGGCATCTGATGATCTCTTTTCCGGTACCACCGCTGCTGCGAGAGTGTATGGGAATGAGAAAACGCTCGGGTGGAACCGTGCGCGTTTGTACTCTAAGATAAGAGAAACAAACCGTACCCCGAACAGCTTTAGGACTGTTCGGAGTACGGTCTTTTTATTGCCGTGATCCGAACCAACATCAAAACGGAGGGATTTATATGAAAATCACGTTTGCAGACGGCAGCTTTGAGAGCGCCGCACCCGTCACGGTCTATGATGCCGCAAAAGAGGCAGGCGTCATCGCACGCGAGCACATTGCTGCACTTGTCAACGGTCAGCCCGCTGACCTGACGCAGGAACTGACCGCTGATGCGGATGTCAAGCTGCTGACCTTTGAGGACAAAGAGGGCAGACACATCTTCAATCACACGGCAGCACACATTCTGGCACAGGCTGTCAAGCGCCTGTATCCGGAGGTTAAGCTGACGATCGGTCCGGCAATCGACCGCGGCTTCTATTACGATTTCGATACGGAAAAGCCGTTCAACGCAGATACGCTGACGGCACTCGAAGCAGAGATGAAGAAGATCGTCAAGGAGAATCTTCGCATTGAGCGCTTCACGCTGCCGAAGGATGAGGCAATCAAGCTGATGCAGGAGCGCGGCGAATCCTATAAGGTACAGCTCATCGAAGAGCTGCCGGAGGGCGAGACGATCAGCTTCTACAAGCAGGGCGAATATACCGATCTCTGCGTCGGTCCGCACCTCTTTGCAACGGGTCTTGTCAAGGCATTCAAGCTGACCTCATGTACGGGTGCATACTGGAAGGGCGACCAGAACAACAAGCAGCTCACGCGTGTTTACGGTGTTGCATTCCCGAAGAAGGAGCAGCTCAAGGAGCATCTCGATATGCTCGAGGAGGCAAAGAACCGCGATCACAACAAGATCGGCAGAGAGCTCGGCTACTTCACAACGGTTGATTACATCGGTCAGGGTCTTCCGATCATGCTGCCGAAGGGCGCAAGAGTGATTCAGCTTCTACAGCGCTGGGTTGAGGACTATGAGCAGTCCAAGGGCTGCCAGCTGACCAAGACGCCGCTCTTTGCAAAGCGCGATCTCTATAAGATTTCCGGTCACTGGGATCATTATCTTGACGGCATGTTCGTCATGGGCGATCCGCACGATGAGGAGAAGGAATGCTTTGCACTCCGCCCGATGACCTGCCCGTTCCAGTATCAGGTCTTCCTGAACAAGCAGCGTTCCTATAAGGAACTGCCGATGCGTCTGACGGAGACCTCGACGCTGTTCCGCAATGAGGATTCCGGCGAGATGCACGGTCTGATCCGTGTCCGTCAGTTCACGATCTCCGAAGGTCACTTCATCATCCGTCCGGATCAGCTCGAGGAGGAGTTCAAGTTCTGCCTCGAAATGGCAAAGTATATGCTTGATACGGTCGGTCTTCTTGAGGACTGCACGTTCCGTTTCTCCCAGTGGGATCCGGCAAACCCGAAGAACAAGTACGAGGGTACTGCCGAGCAGTGGAACATCGCGCAGGATACGATGGGCAAGATTCTCGATCACCTCGGACTCGATTACGAGATTGGTATCGACGAGGCTGCGTTCTACGGTCCGAAGCTGGATATCCAGTATAAGAATGTCTTTGGCAAAGAGGATACGCTCGTCACGATCCAGATTGACATGCTGCTTGCAGAGCGCTTCGGCATGTACTATATTGATAAGGACGGTCAGAAGAAGCTGCCGTATATCATCCACAGAACGTCGCTCGGCTGCTATGAGCGTACACTTGCTTACATGCTCGAGAAGTATTCCGGCGTGCTGCCGCTCTGGCTTGCTCCGGAGCAGGTTCGTCTGCTGCCGATCGGTGAGGAGCATGTCGCATATGCACAGGAATTTGCAGATAAGCTCACGGCTGCGGGCATGCGTGTCACGGTCGATACCGAGGACAGAAACATCGGCACGAAGATCAAGAATGCACGTTTCGACCGCATTCCGTATATGCTCATCATCGGCGACAACGAGGTCAAGGAGAACGGCGTGACGGTTCGCTCCCGCAAGGAGGGCGAGCTCGGCTGCCTCAAACTCGACGATGTGTTCAGCAAGCTCATTACAGAGGTTGCAACGAAGGCAAAATAATTCCAGATATCACGAAATCCGCGGAGCAGTTCAGCGCTGTTCGGCGGATTTTTCATCGGTTCCGGAATGTTGAAACGGTTGACTTTTTCGCTTTCATGTGATATAATGTTACTGTTGCAAAACTGATGTATAAGTGAGGTGAGGATCGTGGCAAACGGTGACAGTTGTGGTACAAACGGGCGATTACCGCAGATACGGCGGAGCGTTTCGGGCATGGCTGCATCAGGAGCTGCGCCGATCCTCTGACCGTATTTCCGGCTGCCTTGTTTGTATCCGTACAGACAAGGATTTTTTATGCCCATTTGTCCGTTGCTGTCATGAGATCGCAGCAGATTTCATGAATCTATACGGAGGAGAAAGCAATGGCAATGGAAGAAAAGCTGACAGATGTGCTCGAGGCGGAGGAGGCTGCTGCACTGAAGCCTGATTATGAGCACGAGATCATTGAAATCATCCGGGGGAATGCGTCCCCGAAGGCGATTCAGGCAAAACTCGATGATTATCACGCGAATGATATCGCGGAGGTCATGGGTGATCTGAATGCGACGGAGCGGAAAAAGCTCTACCGCGTCTGCGGCACGCCGATGCTCGCTGAGGTCTTCGAGTATCTGGAGGAGGAGGCTGCAGGGCGCTATCTGAACGAAATGGATCTGCAGAAGGCAGCAGCCGTCATTGCGGCGCTCGATACCGACACGGCAGCCGGTGTTCTGCATGAGATTGACAAGGAACGCCGCTCGCTGCTGATCGAAATGCTGCCCGCGGATATCCGCCGCGAGATTCGCATGATCGCGTCTTTTGACGAGGACGAGATCGGCAGCAAGATGACAACCAACTGCATCATCATCCGCGAGAATCTGTCGATCAAGCAGGCAATGAATGAGCTTGTGCGGCAGGCGGAGACAAATGACAATATCTCGACGCTGTTTGTTGTCGATGAGAACGGCGCGTATTACGGCGCAATCGACCTGAAAGAGCTGATCACGGCGCGCAACAGTGTGCCGCTTGAAAATCTGATTTCCACATCCTTCCCGTATGTCTACGCGCATGAGGCGATTGACGATTGTATCGAAAAGCTGAAGGATTATTCCGAGGATTCGATTCCGGTGCTGGATAACAGCAACCAGATGCTTGGCGTTATCACGGCGGCAAGCCTGATTGAAGTTGTCGATGACGAAATGGGCGAGGACTACGCAAAGTTTGCAGGTCTGACCGCGGAGGAGGATCTGCAGGAGCCGCTCGGCAGAAGCATGAAAAAACGTCTGCCGTGGCTGCTGATTCTGCTCTGTCTGGGCATGCTCGTCTCGAGTGTGGTCGGCATTTTTGAGCAGGTGATCTCGCAGCTCACGCTGATCATGGCATTCCAGTCGCTGATTCTGGATATGGCGGGCAATGTCGGCACACAGTCGCTTGCCGTGACAATCCGCGTCCTGATGGATGAAACGCTGACCTTCGGGCAGAAGATGAAGCTTGTCGGCAAGGAGATGCGCGTCGGACTTTGCAACGGTCTGCTGCTCGGCATCCTTTCGTTTCTCATGGTCGGCGGATATATCGTACTGTTCAAGCACAAGACGCTCGGCTTTGGATTTGCAGTTTCGGGCTGCATCGGACTTTCGCTCGTGATTGCGATGCTGATTTCGAGCGCAGTCGGCACATTGATTCCGCTGTTTTTCAAGAAGATCAAGGTTGATCCGGCAGTCGCATCCGGTCCGCTGATTACAACGGTCAATGACCTTGTTGCGGTTGTGACCTATTACGGCATGAGCTGGATTCTGCTGCTCAATGTCCTGCATCTGCATGAATAAAAATATCCCCGGGGCGTTTTGAATCGCCTCGGGGACTTTGTATTTAGTCCAGATCAAAATCAATGGTGCAGCGGAAATCGCCGCGGCGGATTGCTTCCGCATCCGCGAGAATATACAGCGCACAGATTATGCCGACATCGACTCTGAATTGAAGAATACAGATTTGATTATCCGTGAGCTCCGGCGCATTGGCACCGCTCGGAAATCCCAGCATCCGCGTATCATAAATCCGGTTCTCGACAGCCTCATAATAGGCGTCCGATTTGGAAGAATCGCCGTCTGCCGGTTCGTATTCTTCGGCAATGTATTCAGCTTCGCGGTCATATTCATAGTTTGCAGAAAATGACAGTCCCTTTTCTGCAAAGAGTTTCTGATAATCAGGATCAACTGCACAGGGCGGCGGAGTCGGACGCAGTGCGGACAGATCGCCGTCGTAATAATAAATCGCATACTGCTCCGTCAGCCCGTCGCCGTCCGGCGTGTTGGTGATATAGCGATTGGATTCCGCCGCAGTCGAAAGGTCGCCGCTCCAGAAGATCCACAGCATGCCGCTTTCAGGAAGCCGATGTTCACGGTCAAACGGTGCAGTTTCCGCGAGATTGATCTGCGCACAGA
Source organism: Oscillospiraceae bacterium (assembly GCA_017523995.1). The sequence continues at coordinate 74,425 of JAFWUX010000235.1, forward strand.
GCTGCATGGCTTTGCGCGGAATATGCTCTGAATCACCGGTCTGATGCCGGATTTCGACTTTGCCGTCCGGATGAATCACTTTGAACGGGCGGTTTTTGGTATGCGTATAGCCGCTCAAGACAGGATAGGGGATTTCGGGCGGCAGATCGGGGATACCGCCGCGTTTGCTGCATCCGACCGTACACGGCATATCGCTTTCAAGGATCCGGATTGCATTGCGGCGATGCGGTCTGAGCTGTTCCAGCAGATCAGCGGCGCCGTCTGCGATCAGACGGTCAAAAAGCGAATCTGCGGCGGCGTCTTCCTTCGCACGCCTCTGATTATATGCATTCAGAATATCCATAGATCAGAATTTCCTCTTGCGCAGCAGAATATATGCGGTAATTGTGGTCAGGATTGCGGTAATCAGCACAGCGTATACCCACGAGCTTTTGAACGGAAGCGTATCAGTATTGATGCCGTAAAATGCGAAGATGATATTCGGGATTTCGATGATTACGGTGATGATGGTCAAGCGCCACATGACGGAGTTCTGGTTATTCGCAATGACATATGAAAAAGCATCCATCATAGCGGAGATAACGCCGCTGTAGATTGTCGCCATCTCGACCGCCTGCCGGAACTCAATGCCGACATCGTCCATGAGGTCTTCGTCTTCCGGATAGAGCTTTAACGCCCTGCCGCGCTGAATTTTCTCGATTGTAACAAGATTTGCTTTGAGCGATGTGGTGAAGTAAACGAGAGATTTTTCGAGCCCCATGAGCTGCACAATCTCCTGATTTTTCATCGCGCCGCTGAGCTCCTGCTCCATCGAATAGGAAATCTTGTCGATCTGTTTGAGGTAAAAGACAAAGCCTGCGGAAATCTGCATCAGAATCTGCAGGATAAAGCGCGTCCGGAACTGCGTCTGGATATTGGAGATTTTGCCGTCCGCCATTGCGCCGAGCACCTGATTGCGCCGCAGTGAAATGGTGAACACAAAATCACCCTTATTGATGATGCCGAGCGGAACGGTGTAGAACTGGAAGGTATCGCTCTTTTCGATTTTCTCGGCGACAGCGGTGTCAACGATGATCAGCGTCTGACCGTCCTCGCGTTCGATACGGGAAGACTCCTCCTCGTCCAGGCAGGAGCGGACGAAACCGGTATCGAGCCCGAATTCATCGGTGAGCGTCTGGATTTCATCCTGTGTCGGTTCATAGCAGGAAATCCAGCAGCCTGCTTCGGCTTTCTCAAGCTGACAGAGCTTTCCGTCGATCGTTTTATAGATGTGGATCATGGCTGTTTGACCTCCCGTTTATCATAGATTTGTTACAACTTACGGGAAAAGTTGCAAATAGGTGACAACTTGTTCTCAATATAGGGAGAATTTGTTGACAGATTAAGGAAAACTATTGATTTTCGCCGCTGTATCCGGTATACTATGGTCAAGAGGAGCGAAACCGGCGCAGCGAGTCAGGCGCGGCAAAGGAATTGCCGATCTTATGTGGAAATGTGTTTCAATCGAACGTGCATTTACAGGTCCATTGTTACAACCTTCAAGAAATCGGCTCTGCTGCGCCAACAGCGGAGCCACTTTTTTTGCACGCTGTTCAATCGGGATGCAATCACAAAAGCAGAATCAGTCTGCGAGATATGCGCGGATATCCTCTGCTTTCGCGGTGACAGTACCCTGAATCATCTCCTCAGAGCCGCCGCCTCTGCCGTTGAGCGCAGAATTGAACTCCTTTGCCCATGCGCGCAGCTTGATATTTTTGCTGCCGATGATATAGCGGTAGCCGTCGGTATCATTGCCCTGAAATGCCGCGCAGACGCCGCCGCAGAGCGCAACACCTGCATTGACCAGATTGCGCAGATTATTGTTATCCAGCAGATCATCAAATATCACGAGATTGCCGTCCGTTTCAGTCAGGGCGGCAATTTTGCTGTCCAGCAGGGCGCGGCGGAGTTTTGCAGTCTCCTCGCGTTCAGCCTGCGACTGCTTCATCAGGCGCTCAACAGCATCCGCGGCTTCGAGCTGTTTGCAGGAGAGCAGATTCGAGATGCGAACCGTCTGCGAAAGGCGCTTCTGATAATCATCTCGCGCATCCAGACCGCACAGCATCCGGATGCGGACACCGCCCTTCCAGTTTTCGCAGGAGAGAATCTTGATGCCGCCGACTGCGCCGGTGTGTGTGACATGCGGTGCACAGCATGCGCAGACATCCCAGCCCTCGATGGTGACAATGCGGACATTTTCGGTCAGGTCGAGCTTGGAGCGATACTCCATTGCCGCGCATTCCTCGGGCGTCGGGTAGCTGACTGTGACCGGAACATTGAGCCCGACCACACGGTTTGCGATATACTCGACAAATTCGAGTTCAGAGGCTGTCAGCACCCCGCTGAAATCGACGGTGACGCCGTCTGTGCCGAGATGAAAGCCGACGTTATCATAGCCGAACTGACTGTGCACGATGCCGGAGATCAGGTGTTCACCGGTGTGATTCTGCATTTTGCGGAAGCGAACCTCCCAGTCGAGTTCTGCGGAAAGCTCCTCGCCGACTGGCAGGGGAACGTCAACATAATGGACAATCTCGCCGTTGACCTCCTGCACATCGCAGACGACTGCGTTGCCGAGGTTGCCGGTATCAGCGGTCTGTCCGCCGCCTTCCGGAAAGAACGCAGTGCGGTCAAGGATGACAGCATAGGCGGCGTCATCAGATCGTTTTTTTGCATCAGCAAGCGGCTCGCAGGAGAGCACGGTCGCTGTAAAATTACGCATATACGCATCTTTATCATAGAGCTTTTCTGTCTGCATAAGGATACCCCTTTCATGTCCTGATTACGGGACTGTATGTAGTTTTTTGTACTTATATAGTATATCACAAAATCATGCTGACGTCAATCCTAATGTGAAAACTGCGTGAAATATTATATAATCGTCTTGACAAATTCTATAAAGCGAGTATAATGTTATTAAAGGCGAGAGAAAAGAGGTGTACAGCCCATGAAAAAGGCGGTTTACAGTCTTGTGCTTTCCGAGGATGTTGTGGAGGCAGTTGACCGCATGGCATATGCGCGCGGGACGAGCCGCTCGAATCTGATCAATCAGCTGCTTGCAGAAGCGGTCGGATATGTGACGCCGGAGCGCCGCATGGCGGAGATTCTGCACACGCTCTCTGAGCAGATGACAGGTTTGTTTCAGCTGCAGGAGCAGGCGACGGACGGCATGCTGACGATCCGCAGCCCGCTGCGTTACCGCTACAAGCCGACGATCCGGTATCGGGTGGAACTTTACCGGCAGCCGGAGCACGCAATCGGCGTGATGCATGCATCCTTCCGGACACAGAATCAGGCGTTGATTAACGAAGCGGAATCATTCTTTGAGCTCTGGTCGCAGCTTGAATGTGCTCACGGGCTCTGCGGAAAAGAGGAATACAAGGTTGCGGACGGCTGCTGGGACAGAAGATTCGGGATTAAGGCAGGGCAGGAGGCGTCCTCGCAGGAGATCGGTGCTGCCATCGGGCAGTACATCAAGCGCGTGGATGCCGCATTGAAGGCGTATTTTGCCGCGCTGCCCGATCACAATACAGCAAAAGCCGCAGTCGAACAATTCTTTGTAACATAGGATGGAATTGCAGAGCATGTTTGAACAGGATTATCTGATGCAAAATTTTGCAGACCTGTTCCTGCCGGAATTGAACTGAGTAACAAAAAGGAGGTATCCTTATGAATGCAAATAAAATGACACAGAAAACACTGGAGGCCATGCAGAATGCGCAGTCGCTCTGCACGGGCTACCAGAACAATGCGGTTGAGCCGGTGCATATCCTGACCGCACTCCTGCAGCAGTCGGACGGATTGATTCCGCAGCTGATGCAGCGCATCGGCATCAGTCCGGAGGGCTTTGGCAAGGCGGCTGAAAAGGAAGTCGCAGCGCTGCCGCATGTCACCGGCAGCGGCAGACAGTCCGGCATGGTTTATATCTCGAATGAGACGGAGCTGCTGTATAATCAGGCAGAGGCGCTTGCCAAGCAGATGCAGGACGAATATGTCTCTGTGGAGCATGTTTTCCTCGCGATGTTGAAAAGCAGTGACAGAACGCTGAAAAAGCTGTTTCAGCAGTTTTCGGTCAACGAAACCAAGGTGCTGAATGCGCTCAAGGAAATCCGCGGCAACACGCGCATTACAAATGAGACGCCGGAGGCAACCTATGATGTCCTGAAAAAATACGGTCAGGATTTGACAGAACGTGCGAAGAAGCATCAGCTTGATCCGGTGATCGGCAGAGATGCGGAAATCCGCAATGTTATCCGGATTCTCTCGCGGAAAACGAAGAACAACCCTGTGCTGATCGGTGAACCGGGCGTCGGAAAGACCGCGATTGCAGAAGGTCTTGCACAGCGCATCGCGCGCGGAGATGTGCCGGATTCGCTCCGTGACCGCACAATCTTTTCGCTTGATCTCGGCGCACTTGTCGCGGGCGCAAAGTATCGCGGCGAATTTGAGGAGCGCCTGAAGGCAGTGCTGCAGGAGGTCAAGAAGTCTGAGGGCAAGATTCTTCTGTTCATTGATGAGCTGCATACCATCGTCGGCGCCGGCAAGACTGACGGCGCAATGGATGCGGGCAATCTCCTGAAGCCGATGCTCGCGCGCGGTGAGCTGCACTGCATCGGCGCGACCACACTTGACGAGTACCGCAAATATATCGAGAAGGATGCTGCACTTGAGCGCCGTTTCCAGCCGGTGCAGGTCGGTGAACCGACTGTCGAGGATACAATCTCGATTCTCCGCGGTCTGAAAGAGCGCTACGAGGTCTATCACGGCGTCAAGATTCATGACACCGCGCTGATTGCAGCCGCGACACTTTCCAACCGCTATATTTCCGATCGTTTCCTGCCGGATAAGGCGATTGACCTTGTCGATGAAGCCTGCGCGATGATCCGCACGGAGATGGACTCCATGCCGACTGAAATGGATGAAATCGCGCGAAAAATTATGCAGCTTGAAATCGAAGAAGCTGCGCTGAAAAAAGAGACAGATTCCGTCTCGGCGGCGCATCTTGCCGATCTGCAGAAGGAGCTTGCCGATTACCGCGACAAGTTTGCACAGATGAAGGCGCAGTGGGAGAACGAAAAGGGCGGCATCAGCAAGGTGCAGGATCTCCGCGCACAGCTTGAGCAGCTCAGAGCCGAGATCGAAACCGCTGAACGTCAGTATGATCTGAACAAGGCGGCGGAGCTCAAATACGGCAAACTGCCCGAACTGCAAAAGCAGCTGGAAGCTGCGGAAAACTCGGCGCAGAACGGTACCGCAAAGCTTTTGCGTGATGCTGTCACCGAGGATGAAATCGCGCGGATTGTTGCGCGCTGGACGGGTATCCCCGTGACAAAGCTCATGGAGGGCGACCGCGAAAAGCTGCTGCATCTTGACGATACACTGCATCAGCGCGTGATCGGTCAGGATGAAGCCGTGGAAAAGGTCAGCGAGGCGATTCTGCGTTCGCGTGCAGGCATTCAGGACCCGAACCGCCCGATCGGCTCGTTCCTGTTCCTCGGTCCGACCGGTGTCGGCAAGACCGAGCTGGCAAAGACGCTTGCAGAAGCGCTGTTTGACGATGAGCGCAACCTCATTCGTATTGACATGTCCGAGTACATGGAGAAATTCAGCGTCAGCCGCCTGATCGGAGCGCCTCCCGGATACGTCGGCTACGAAGAAGGCGGTCAGCTGACCGAAGCCGTCCGGAGAAAGCCCTACAGCGTTGTGCTGCTCGATGAGATCGAGAAAGCGCATCCGGATGTGTTCAACCTGCTGCTGCAGGTGCTCGATGACGGCAGAATCACGGATTCACAGGGCAGAACGGTTGATTTCAAAAACACAATTCTGATCCTGACCTCGAACCTCGGTGCAGATGCGCTGCTCGAGGGCATCCAGCCAGACGGCACAATCTCAGAAGCAGCGAAAAAGCAAACCGATGCGCTGCTGCATCAGCGGTTCCGTCCGGAATTCCTCAACCGTCTGGATGAGATCATTCTCTACAAGCCGCTCACAAAACAGGAGATCGGCGGCATTGTCGATCTGCTGATTGCAAATCTGCAGAAGCGTCTTGCGGAACAGCAGATCAATGTCACGCTGACTGCGGCTGCAAAGGATGCGGTCATTGAACAGGGCTATGATCCGAATTTCGGTGCGCGTCCGCTCAAGCGCCTGATTCAGCGCAAGATCGAAACGCTGCTTGCAAAGAAGCTCCTCGCGGAGCCGGTTGCGCAGAACAGCACTGTGACGGTCGATTACAGAGACGGCGCATTTATCTGCGAATAAGCATAATCCTCCTCCCGTGCCGGGGATATTCCTCCCGTTTATGCCTTGATAGAAGAAAACCGCTGAAATGAACGTCTTGTCCGTTTCAGCGGTTTTTGATTATCTGCGATTATTTATCGGCGGATTCGAGATACTTGTAGCAGACAGCTGCAAGTGCTGCACCGGCGAGCGGTCCGACGATGAAAACCCAGAGGCTTGCGATCGGAGCGGAGTTGCCTGCGAACAGTGCAACCAGAGCCGGACCGAAGCTGCGGGCCGGATTGACCGAAGTGCCGGTCAGACCGATGCCGAGAATGTGAACCAGCACCAGCGTGAAGCCGATCACGATGCCGCCGAAGGAGCCGTGATTTGCCTTTTTCGAGGTTACGCCGAGGATGGTCAGTACGAAAATGAAGGTCAGCAGGCACTCAACCAACAGACCTGCGATTGCATTGCCGCCGACGCCTGCAAGACCGTTCGAGCCGAAGCCGCCGGTTTTGTCTTCAACGCCGCCGAGCGACCAGATCAGTGCAAGCACGCCGGAGCCTGCAAATGCGCCTAGGCACTGGGAGACAATGTAGCCGATGAAATCCTTGGATGTCATGCCGCCGGACATCAGAACGCCGAGTGAAACCGCCGGATTGATGTGGCAGCCGGAAATGTTGCCGACACAATATGCCATGCCGACAATCGTCAGACCGAATGCAAGTGCCGTCAGGATATAGCCGCAGCCGTTTGCTGCGTCACATCCGACGAGCATTGCAGTGCCGCATCCGATCAGGACAAGGGTGAATGTGCCGATGAATTCTGCGATGTACTTTTTCATGAGGTTCATCCTTTCTTGAAAATGGCAGTGGTATGCATTGCTGAGACTCTGCCGCAGCCGCAGCACGCTGCAGGACGGTTCCTGCAAATGATAATTCTATTATAACATAACAAATCGGGCGGCGTCAAGTGCATTTTTTATGTATCTGCAATAAAAACCGGTTACCTAAAGCAAACTTTTGCGATTGAACAGCGCACGCAGTCGGTATCGACTATTTCCTTCCGGCTGACATATTGCTGATATAGTGCAAAAAGAATCCCGTCGGAATACAAAGCACCGCGGAAATGTGAAAATCCGCGGTGCTGCAATGAATATCAGTGATTGCCGAGCGTCTTGACGAGGACAGCCTTCTGTGCGTGCAGACGGTTTTCCGCTTCGTCGAAGATTTCGTTTGCATGTGCCTCAAAGACCTCTGCGGTGATCTCCTCGCCGCGGTGTGCCGGCAGGCAGTGCTGCACCATGCACTCTGCATGTGCTGCGCCGAGCAGTTCGTCATTGACCTGATAGCCGGTGAATGCGATCTTGCGCTGCTCTGCTTCGCCTTCCTGTCCCATGGATGCCCAGACATCCGTGAAGATGACGTCAGCATCGACAGCAGCCTCGATCGGCTTGTTTGTCATGGTGAAACGGCCGGTCGGGTTCGCGAAATCGAGCACCTGCTTGTCAGGCTGATAGGCATCGGGGCAGGCAACTGCGACCTTCATGCCGACCTTGAGTCCGCCGACGATCAGGGAGTTTGCCATATTATTGCCGTCGCCGATGTAGCACATCTTGAGCCCCTCAAAGCTGCCCTTGTACTCGCGGATGGTCATCAGGTCTGCGAGTACCTGGCAGGGGTGGCAGAAATCGGTCAGACCGTTGATGATCGGGATGCTGCCGTATTTTGCAAGATCCTCGACCTCCTGCTGTGCAAAGGTGCGGATCATGATGCCGTCAAGATAGCGCGAGAGCACACGCGCAGTATCCTGAACCGGCTCGCCGCGTCCGATCTGCATATCGTTTGCAGAGAGGAACAGCGGATAGCCGCCGAGCTGCGTCATACCGGTTTCAAAGGAGACGCGGGTACGGGTGGATGCCTTCTGAAAGATCATGCCGAGCGTCTTTCCGGCAAGATGCGGATGCGGAATGTTGTGCTTCCGCTCATATTTCAGCTGATCTGCGAGGTTGAGCAGATCGAGGATCTCCTCCTGCGAGAGATCGAGCAGCTTGAGAAGATGCTTCATAGAATCAAATCCTTTCTGTATATCTTATGCGAGGACCTGCCGCAGAATTGCGAGACCAGCGTCCATTTCTTCTTTGGTGATCGTGAGCGGCGGCAGCAGGCGGACCTTTTCCTTTGCGGTCAGGATCAGGAGTCCTGCGTCATTTGCCGCGAGCATGACTTCGTGTGCATCCTTGGATTTCAGCGTGATGCCGATCATCATGCCGATGCCGGAGAGAGATTCGATCTCCGGAATTTTTGCAAGCTCGCCGCGGAGATAATCAGCCTTTTCCTTGACGGAATCGAGGAATCCCGGAGCGGTGACCTGATCGAGGACTGCGACAGCACCCGCGCAGACAACCGGATTGCCGCCGAAGGTCGAGCCGTGCGTGCCGGGCGTGATCACGTTTTCGCATTTCTCATTGACAAGGCAGATACCGATCGGGAGACCGCCGCCGATTGCCTTTGCCATTGTGGTGACATCTGCCTTGATGCCGAACTGCTCCTGTGCGAGGAATGTGCCGGTACGTCCGCAGCCGGTCTGAACCTCATCAATGATGAGGATAATATCCTGCTCATCGCAGATTTTGCGGATTGCCTGCACATAATCCTTGTCAAGTGCGCAGACACCGCCTTCGCCCTGAATGACCTCGATCATAATGCCGCAGACAGTGCCGTCGAGCTTGGATTTGAGATCGTCAAGATCATTTGCCTTTGCAAAGACATGACCTGACGGGAACGGATAGAAATACTGGTGGAATACATCCTGACCGGTTGCGGCGAGCGTTTCCATGGTTCTGCCGTGGAAGCTGTTGACCAGAGAAATGATCGTGCCGCGCTCCTTGCCGTATTTGTCAGAGCTGTATTTTCTTGCGACCTTGATCGCGCATTCATTCGCCTCAGCACCGGTGTTGCCGAGGAACATCCGCGAGAAGCCTGTGACCTTTGCGAGCTTCTCAACAAGTTCAGCCTGCGGCTGAGTGTAATAATAATTGCAGGCGTGCTGGAGCTTTTTGACCTGATTGCAGACAGCTTCTGTCCACGCATCACTGCACCAGCCGAGGACATTGCAGCCGATGCCGCTGCCCATATCAATATAGGTTTTGCCGTTTTCATCGGTGCAGGTACAGTTGTGTCCCTGCGCCTCGACCAGCGGAATCCGGCCAAACGCCTTCATCGTATACTGGTCAGTTGCCTGTATGGTATTCATAGTTTTTTATCTCCTTATCCATTCGCAGCATCATGGTCTGCGAAACAAAAAATCAGTAAACGCTCAGGAATTGTGTGCCGACGCCCTCATTGGAGCAGATTTCGACGAGAATCGAATGCGGCACTCTGCCGTCGATGATGACAGCCTTCTTGACGCCGCGCCGGATTGCCTCGACGCAGCAGTCGATCTTCGGGATCATGCCGCCGGAGATGATGCCCTGACGCTTGAGGTTCTGCACTTCGCTGATATTGACCGACGGGATCAGTGTGGAGGGATCCTCTTTGTCGCGGAGCAGACCTGCGATATCGGTCATGAGGATGAGGTTCTCAGCACCGAGTGCAGCCGCAATGGATGCAGCAGCAGTATCTGCGTTGACATTGTAAACCTGACCGTCCGGACCGCATGCAACGGTTGCAATGACCGGAACATAGCCGTGATCAAGTGCCATCAGGATCGGCTTCGTGTTGACAGCGGTGATTTCGCCGACAAGTCCGAGATCCGGTTTGGAATCCTTTTTGCGTGCCTGCAGCAGTGCGCCGTCAATGCCGGAGAGACCGATTGCCTGACCGGAATGTCTGGTCAGATGTGCAACCAGCTCCTTGTTGACCTTACCGGCAAGCACCATGCGGACAACATCAGCTGTTTCGGCGTCTGTGTATCGCAGACCGCCGATGAACTTGCTCTCGATGTTCAGGCGCTTGAGCATGTCGCTGATCTCCGGACCGCCGCCGTGAACGAGTACCACGCGGATGCCGACCAGAGAAAGCAGCACGATGTCACTCATGACAGCTTCTTTCAGTGCCTCATTGGTCATGGCATTGCCGCCGTACTTGACAACGATAATCTTCTGATTGTAGCGCTGGATATAGGGGAGCGCGTCGATCAGAACCTGCGAGCGGATCTGTGTGGAAATACTTTCAGGGATCTCCATTTTCTGAATCATATTGCTTGAAACTCCTTTCCGCAGAGCGGATTTCTTCGTATTAGCTGCGATAATCGCCGTTGATCTGAACGTAGTCATAAGTGAGGTCACAGCCCCATGCGACTGCTGCCGATTCGCCGTCATTCAGGGAGATCAGAACCTGAACCTCGTCCTCAAGCAGGATTTTCTTTGCCTGCTCCTCGGAGAACGGAACGCCGCAGCCGTTTTCTGCCACGGTGATGCGTCCCTTTTCGGATGCAAGATCGACATGCACCTTGTCAACATCATATTCGCAGTTGGAATAGCCCATAGCGCAGGCGATTCTGCCCCAGTTTGCATCTGCGCCGAACATCGCAGCCTTAAAGAGGCTCGATTCGATGACGCTCTTAGCAATGGTTTCAGCAATCTGCTCGCTCGGTGCATTGCTGACAACGCATTCGATCAGCTTGGTTGCACCCTCGCCGTCAGCCGCGCACATTCTCGCAAGATTGAGCATGACAGCATAAAGTGCGCCGCGGAATGCAGCATAATCTGCATTTTCATCTTTGATTTCGCTGTTGCCTGCCATGCCGTTCGACATGACGCAGACCATATCGTTCGTGGACTGGTCACCGTCAACGAGACGCGGTTCAGCGTGACGCGGACTACATCGGAGAGCGCCTGCTGAAGCATCGCCGCAGAGATCGCGCAGTCCGTTGTCAGGAAGGTGAGGGTTGTCGCCATATTCGGATGAATCATGCCGCTGCCCTTGAGCATACCGCCGAGCGTGCAGGCCTTTTTGCCAAGACGGAATTTCACGGCAATCTGCTTTTCGCGGGTATCGGTTGTCATGATCGCATGGACAGCTTCTTCATTGCCCTCATAGGAGAGACCCTCGACAAGCTGCGGGATCGCTGCCTTAATCGGCTCGATCGGGAGAATCTGTCCGATGACCCCGGTCGATGCAACAACAATGTCCTCAGCATCCAGACCGAGTGCCTCAGCGGCAAGCTCGCACATTCTGGTTGCCTTTTGCACGCCGTCAGCATTGCAGGTGTTCGCGTTGACAGAGTTGACGATCACAGCCTGTGCCCGACCGTTTTTCAGGTGCTCCTTCGTCACAAGGATCGGAGCGCCCTTGACTTTATTGGATGTGTAGACAGCCGCCGTATTGCAGGTGCAGTCAGCCAGAATCATCGCAAGATCGTTTTTCTTCGGCTTGTTTTCATCTTCCGGCAGCGCATTGTTCGCCGCAAGATTCTGTTCGGTCGCCGTATCTTCCGGCAGTGCATTGTGTTTCAAGCCGCAGCAGACGCCGTTTGCCTTGAAGCCCTGTGCTGCGCAGACGCCGCCGTCCGTGAATGTATATCCGGGAAATGTTTGCAGTTTCATATCAATTGACTCCTTTATTCCAGTCCGGTTTCTTCCGGTGCGCCGGTCATGATGTTAAAGCACTGGAGTGCTGCGCCCGAAGCGCCCTTGCCGAGATTGTCAAGTCTTGCGGCGAGCAGAATCTGCTCATCATTGCCGCAGACGAACACTTCCAGCAGATTGGTGCCTGCAAGGGTGTTTGCAGGCAGGAATCCGTTTTCGAGCACATCCTCGCCCTGCAGAGCGCGAACCTTGACAAATCTCTGTCCTGCATAGTGCTTTTCAAACATCGCGTGGACTTCTTCCAGTGTCGGGTTTCCGTTCAGCAGGCGTCTGTGCAGCGGGACGGAAACGACCATGCCTGCAAAGTAGTCGCAGACAAGCGGGTTGAACATCGGCGGATAGGTCAGCCCGGAGACCTTCTGCATTTCCGGCAGATGCTTGTGCTTCTGACCGAGTGCATACTGACGCGGGCTGTAGAAATCGGCGGGCTTTTCTGCGGATTCGTACACAGCGATTGCATTTTTGCCGGCGCCGCTGTATCCGGAAACTGCGTGGCAGGTGACCGGATAATCTGCCGGCATGATGCCGCTCTGAATCATCGGATAAACAAGCGAAGCAAAGCCGGAGGCATAGCAGCCGGGGACTGCGACACGCTTTGAGGTTCTGATCTTCTCGCGGTGCGCAGCGGAAAGCTCCGGAAAGCCGTATGCCCAGTCCGGATTGGTACGGTGAGCGGTCGAGGCATCAATGATGCGCGTTTCCGGATTCTCAACGAAGGAGACCGCCTCAATGGATGCCGCATCCGGCAGGCAGAGGAAGGTGATATCCGATTCGTTGATGAGACGCGCACGCTCTGCGTTGTCGCGATGCAGCGCCGGATCAATTGTCAGCAGCTCGATATCGCTGCGGTTTTTGATGCGCTCAAAGAGTTTGAGTCCGGTGGTGCCCGCCTGACCGTCAATATATACCTTTGTATTCTTCATTATCTTTATCCTCACGTTTTTTTTTTGCGGCACGGTAAAAATGTACCAGATCCCATATGACTGCGCTGACCAGAACAACGATCACCCAGATTCTTGCAGCCAGCAGGCCGGAATCCGGAAATTTCAGCATCAGGATCAGTTCGCCGATCACCCAGATCACAAATGCGATCAGCGTCACGATGAAAATATAGCGGATCCGCGCTTTCATATTACAGTGCTCCGATCGCAGCCTTTGCAGCGGCAAGCTGATCCTTGACGGCAGCGGCGGAAGGACCGCCCTCAGAGATTCTGCCGTTCAGACAGGTTTCCAGCGCGATTGCCTCGTAGACATCCTGATCAAACGAATCGCAAGCCTCTTTGTAAGCATCAAGCGGCAGCGTTTCGAGTGTCAGTCCCTCGCGGATGCATCTTGCAACGAGCGTACCCGTGATCTTGTATGCATCGCGGAAGGGGAGTCCCTTTTTGACGAGATAGTCTGCGCAGTCTGTTGCATTGATGAAGCCCTTTGCAGCAGCGGCGCGCATATTCACCTTGTTGACGCGCATGGTCGCGAGCATCGGATCGAAGGTCTTGAGGCAGAGCTTTGCCTGATCAATGGCATCAAAGATCGCCTCTTTGTCCTCCTGCATATCCTTATTATATGCAAGCGGCAGACCTTTCAGCATCGAGAGCAGCGTGGTCAGATCACCGATCACTCTGCCGGTCTTGCCGCGGATGAGCTCGGTTACATCCGGATTCTTCTTCTGCGGCATGATCGAGGAGCCGGTTGCATAGGCATCGTCCAGCTCGATGAACTTGAACTCCCACGAGCACCAGAGGATGATTTCCTCAGAGAACCGCGAGAGATGCACCATCAGCAGCGAGAGTGCGTTTGCAAGCTCGACGCAGAAATCTCTGTCCGAGACAGCGTCCAGCGAGTTCGGCACGGGAGCCGTGAATGCGAGCAGCTCAGCGGTCTGCTTGCGGTTGATCGGGTAGGTTGTGCCGGCGAGTGCGCCTGCACCGAGCGGGCAGTAGTTCATGCGCTTTGCAGTATCGCAGAGTCTGCCGTCATCGCGCAGGAGCATCCAGACGTATGCAAGGATGTGATGTGCGAGCGTGACCGGCTGTGCGCGCTGCAGATGCGTATAACCCGGCATGATCGTTTCGGTGTGCTGCTCAGCGATTTTCACCAGTGTGTTGAGCAGCGCATGCAGAAGCTTGCGGATTTCTGCGATCTCATCGCGGAGAATCAGGCGGACATCGAGCGCAACCTGATCATTTCTCGAGCGTGCCGTATGCAGACGCTTGCCTGCATCGCCGATGCGCTTTGTCAGTTCCGCCTCGACAAACATATGAATGTCCTCAGCAGTCGGATCCATCAGCAGATCACCGGAATCGAGATCGGCGAGAATGCCTTTCAGTCCCGCAATGATTTTCTGTGCATCGTCCTGCGGGATGATGCCGCAGTCGCCGAGCATTGTCGCGTGTGCAATGCTGCCGCGGATATCCTGCGCATACATTCTGCCGTCAAAGGAGATCGAGGAATTGAATGCATTGACAGTTTCATCGACCTCTTTTGAAAATCTGC
>JAFWUX010000236.1 GCA_017523995.1 Oscillospiraceae bacterium
AATCAGGAAAAGGGAGCGCGAGGGAAAAACCTAAAGGGGATAGGGGGAATGTGAGCTCGCGAACCTTCCCCCTGTCCTCTTTGGGTTGTTCCCTCGCATTCGCGCCCCGCGCCCAGTAAAAATAAAAATCGGACAAAGGATAAGAACATCAACACCAAATCTGCCTTTAGCAAAATGGATGTCGGCACTGCCGACCGCCCCGCGCCCAGCGGAAATAAACATTCGGACAATAGATAAAAAATAAGAAATCAAAAGCCGAACCATTCGCCCAAAAACTAAAATCAAACCCTCGGACAAAAGATAAAGAACAAGAAACAAAAAATCAGCTTTAGCCAACAGAAAAGCCGCCAAATCAACGCATTAACGCTGATTCAGCGGCTTTCTTATATTCCAACATAAAAAGCGGGATTTCAAAGGGTCAGTGACCCTTTGGCGGGGTATGGGGCAGCCCCCATTCAAAATCATCGCGAAGCGATACCGCTTTCACCATGTCCAGTCCTCCCAGAAGCGGCCGGCACGGGATTTCAGCGAATCCCCGCGCTGCTTGAGCATCTCGTTCGAGCCCGCCACCAGAATCAGAACCAGACCCGCCAGCAGCAGATACACCCACCACTGCTTGCCCTCCGTATACACCATGTGCATATACATCGTGGTCAGCACCAGCGACACGCCGCCGAGCACAAACCACTTGCCCTGCTTGATATAGAACGAAGCAATGAACATCACAAGCGCCGTGATCAGCACAGTCAGCAGGTCGGCAGTCCCCTCAGAGATCATCGCAGTGACCGCAAAGCGCACCATCGTGTAAACACCGACGCCGAACAGGAAATATCCCCCGACAGGCGGCTCGTAAAGCTTGCGGATCACCAGCCCGAATGCAATCAGCGGCAGAATGTGCAGCCTGCCCTCGAGCCATGTATCCGAAACATCGACCAGCGGCTGCATCCAGAACGCGATCACACCGAACGCAGCAGCAGCCGTGATCAGATTGCGGCGGCGGACAGCATCCCGTTCAAAGAGCAGGAAGTGCAGCAGATACGCACTGATCAGCACCGGCACAAAGAACAGCATCCAGCGCCTCTGTTCATGCGTATATTCGCCGGAATACGTACCGGCATATGCAGCGGCGAAAAGCCATGCAGGCATCAGCGCACCGAACGCCGTCAGGACATAGGAACGCCGCATCATTTTCGGATCGGTCTCCGGCTCCCGCAGCACCGTGCCGAGATACGGCACCAGCAGCGTCAGACCGCAGAATACGAGAATCCAGATGACCACCGCGCCGTTCGTCGGACCGAAGGCGTGATCACGCAGCGCCTCAACTGCAAAGAGCACCGAGAATGCGCTGACCGCAGGCAGAATGATCTGCGATTTTTTCGTCGAGACCCACGCGAGAACGCCCATGCCGAGCGCAAAGACAAAATAGAACGATTCCCAATCCGCAGGTTTCAGCATCAGCAGCACAAGCGACAGAATCAGCGCGGCAGCAGGCGCAGCAGCCTGCATCACATCCGTGACGGAATTGCCGCCGACCAGCAGCACCATCCTGCGCCGGATGCAGACCGCAAGCAGCCCGAACAGCACAATCCAGACCGCCGCGAGCATCAGCACGGTATAGTTCATGTTGCCGTTATAGATGCCGTCACGCACCAGCAGCACCGTCATATCGAGCAGCAGGAACAATCCCGTGCCGAACGATGCCGTCGAGAGTTTCCGGAATCCGCGGTTTGCAAACAGCTTCCAGAGCCCGAATGCAGCAGCCGCAGCAATCGCGAGCGGCACCACATTCCAGCGTGTCTTCGCGAATGTGTCAATCAGCGCCGCATACGCAACCGGCGGCACCATTGTCAGCGCAAACAGCTCTTTGCGGACACCGTTGAAGCGCTTTTTCGTTGTCAGATAGACCGCCGCACCGATTGCAAGGGAGCAGAGCATCCAGCAGCTTTCGAGCCATGTGCCGTCAGCAAAGCTGAGCACGCCTTCGCCCGCAAGCAGAAATATCATGCTGAGCAGAATCGGGACAAGCGATGCAAATGCATATTGCTGCGGCTTGCAGGTATCGTGAGCAAGCGCAAGCAGGATATAGAGCAGCACAATGCCGCCGAGCAGCGCCAGTCCGCACCACTGATATACCGGCGTATTTTCCGTCTGAATATCGTAGACCAGCGCCAGCAGCGGGAACACCGCCGAAACCGTCAGCGCCAGATCAGAGACGAATGTGCGGTACTTCTTCATCACCGCGAGCAGGATAAATCCCGCGAGGAAACAGAGCGCGGCAAGCAGATAGCCGCTGTTCAGGATATCGTAATCATCCGATCTGCAGCGATCCGCAGCGATATGCGCCGCCGACATGCACAGCATCCAGACCTGCGCACCGATCAGCACATGCAGCGGAAAGCTGTTCTGCTTACGAGTCACGAACATCCACACGGCAAGCATCACGGCACCGGCAGCGAGCATCACCAGATTGACCGTCAGCGAGACCGCAGTCAGCGAGAAAAGCTGCGCCGGAATCGAAAGCACTGTCATCAGTGCAGCAGCGGTCAGAAAGCCGCCGCGTGTTTCATCCGGCAGACTGTTCGTCTGCAGCAGAATCAGCCAGAGCAGCGCGGTGATCAGCAGGCTCAGCGCGACAAAGCTTCCCGCCGCTTTATCCGAATTGTAAAGCGGCAGCAGCAGCATGACAAATGCCGGAACGGTCAGCAGCGAGACCGGCAGCGCCGTCCACTGATTCAGCCGCTCGGTGATGACCGGCGCAAAGAACAGGAACGCCGCAAGAAACGCCGGAATCGCATAGCTCCAGCCGTAGTTTCCGGAGAGAGAAAGCACACTGCCTGCGCCGTAGAGCGAAAAGCACCAGATGCCCGCTGCCGCAAGCACGGAGACAACCCATGCAAAGGGCTCGAGCATATCCCCGATCTCCGCGGGGAGCTTCGGTGCGATCATCCGCGCGCCGAAAATCAGAATCAGCGCATAGACCGCAACCGCGATCATGAACGGCGCCGCGGTCATATCCTGATGCAGCGTCATCGCTTCGGCGAGACATACATAGGGCACGGTCACGCCGCAGAGGAATGCGGCGCCCCAGCCCTTCATCCGGTAGACTCGCACCGCAATCAGCGCGATCACGGTAAAGGACGCAAACGCAAGCGCAATCAGCCAAGGATTATCCGCGCCGGAAAGCCCGTCGCCGAGCAGATTGAGATAGCCCGCCGCCCAGACCGATATCGGCAGGAACGCTGCGCCGAGCGTAAAGAACGCCATGCCGGTGCGGTCCAGCTTCCAGACGCGCCTTGCAAGCGCAGAGGTACCGAAAAACAGCACACTTCCGGCAGCGAGCGTTGCCAGTCTGCCGCCGTCCGTCAGGCTGCTCCACGCCGACCTGACAAAGATCAGTCCGGCGACAATGACCAGCAGCACGCCGACGGAAAGCATCGTTGTGATTGCAGAAAGCCTGCCGCCCGACTGCTCTGCGGCAGCGGGGCGCATCTCATGCTGCGGATTCTCCGGCAGTGACGCCGATATCCGGACAGGCTGCAGCGCGGCAGCAGGCGTCACGAACTCCGGCGCCTCTGCGGAATGCTGTTCCGGCTGCTCCGGCTGTTCCGCATGTTCCGGCGCAGACTGCTCTGCGGCAGACAAAGAAACCGATTCCACTGCATGTTCCGTCTGCGGAGATGCAGGCAGTTCGGATTCCGGCGCCGCGGGCAGTATTTCGTCTGCGGGCGCTGCGGCAGACTCCGGAACAGCAATCTGCTCCGGCTGCGGTGCGTTTACATGTCCGGCAGCGATCTCCGCGGCAAGAATCTCGGGGGTCACGGTCTCGCCGGAAAGCTCCGCCTCCGCAATCTTCGCGGCACGCGCGGCGGCATCGGCAAGCGATCCGGCAGAGCTCTGCTGCACAGGCACACCGACCTGCGGCGGCAGCAGACCGCCCTGCGGAATCTGCGGATTCTGCGCGGCAGCCGGATCAGCCGGAACATCGAACGCAGGGGGCATCTGCTGCGGCACCGGAATCCCGAGCTGTGCCAGCTCCTCGGGCAGAATCCGGTGCTGACTGTAAAGTTCCTCCAGATATTGCTGCTGACGTTTCGCTTTGCCGCGCGCCGCAAGCCACAAAAACAGCAGCACAAACGGCGAAGCCAGCCAGATCAAAACCACTGCGATCAGTATTTCCATGTCCGACACCTCCTGCATCCGTCACAGTTTCTTGTTATTGTCCATTATAACACAACTTGCGCCAAAACGCAACAGGGTTTTGTGAATTAGAAATGAGAAATGAGAAATTAGAAATTGCGGTATGCGCTGCGCGCATGGATCTATAAATAGTGAGGAGATAGGAGTGAGAAGTGAGGAGTTGCGGTGTGCGCTGCGCGCATGGATTGATAAAAAAGCCGCCGAACCGGCATTACATCTGATTCAGCGGCTTGTTCTGTCCATATATCATGGGGTCTGGGACGGGAGAACGAGTGAATAGTGAATAGAGAAAAGTGAAAAGCGAATAATAAAATGGGGTCTGGGGGCAATGACCCCAGCGAGGGGATTGGGGGCGAGCAGCCCCCATTACTGATCCATCGGAGATACCTTATACAGTGAGGAGTTGCGGTTTGCGCTGCACGCATGGATTGATAAAAAAATCCGCCCCGCTTTGCATTATGCATCGCGGAGCGGATTGTTTGTGTTGCATCATTACATCTGCGCGTTGAACAGGCTCTTGAGGTTGTAGATAACGTCATCGTTATCCGCATTGATGCTCGCCGCCTCATTGATCGCGGAGAGCGACTTCAGCTCGCTGAGGTCTGCGTTATAGCCGATCGTGTAAACCGGAATCTCCAGTCCGCCGACAATCGGGGTGATCTCCTTGAGCGAGCAGCCCATATTCTGCTGACCGTCGCTGAGGACGAACAGCAGCGGCTTGATGTGCTCGCCGGTCTCTGCCTCTGCCTTTGCCTGCGCCTTCGTCAGCATATCCAGTCCGACGAGCACCGCATCATAGGTTGCGGTGTTGCCGCCGGGCGAAAGATCCTGCACGGCACCGGTGAAGTAGCTGCGCTGGTTGAGGTCGAACTTTCCGACCGGAAGATTGATCGCAACATTCGTGCTGTAGCTCACAAGTCCGACATAGTTGGAATCGTTGATATACTGCGAAGCGTTGATGAGCGAGGACTGCAGATTCTGCATCGGTGCGCCGCCCATGCTGCCGGAGACATCCGCCACAAAGACTGCCATAACCGGATTGCCTGCATCCTTCTCGGTCTTCCAGAGCTTCTGGGCGCTCTCGAGCGTCTTGCCGCTGAGTCCCCAGTTTGCACCCTTGTATTCCTCCTGATAGTTGAAGCCGTATTTCTTCGCGGATTTCTGTGCCTTTTCGCCCTGACAGTAATCTGCGAACGCCTTTGCAAGCTCCTTCTCGTCAGCGGTGACATCGCCGATCGTATAGAGCGGGCTGTCGTGGCGGACGCCGAACGGGATGAACTCATAATCGCGGAGCTCGGTTGCATTGTAGTAGCCCTGATACTCCATCAGGAAGGCATCGAGGACGCCGTTCTTTGCAGCCTCACGCATCTGCAGCGTGGTGTATGCGACAAACGGGACATTCTGCTGGAACGAGCGGAAGGTCTCGGTTGCCTTGGTGCTGAGGATATCCTCGGAATCGAACTCCTCGAGCGCCGCGACAAGGAAGTTCAGTCCTGTCGAGGATGCATAGGGGTTCGTGTAGCCCATTGTGATCTCGCTCTTGACGGTCGCGTCTACAATCGTGCTGATATCGACCTTGCCGTAGGTATCGTTGAGCTTCTTGTGCGTCTCCTTGCTGATGAGGATGCCGGCGGTGTTGCCCGCGAGACGGTCGGTCACCATGTCGATCCTGACATTTTCCGCCGCGATCATGTCGCCCCAGAGCACATTGGAGGGCGAGAACGCTTCCGGCACATATTTACCGGAGATGATGTAGTCAATCGCCGCACCCGAAGCAATCGGGCGGACGGAAACCGTTGCCCACTTGCCGTCGATCATGTAATGCGAGGCGTTGAAATCCTCTGCAACGTCGATCAGCCAGCCGTCGGTGCCGCCGGTCGCCTTTTCCGTCGAGGAGATGATCTCGAGATCCACTTCGCCTCTGCCGGTGACGGTCAGCGGATACTTGGTGATATCCGGCAGCTCCTCTGCCAGATTCGTGCCGGTGATCTCAACGGTCGCCTTGCGTGCCGTGATGTTGGAAACGCTGATATTCTTCAGCTTTTTTTCCAGCTGTGTCACCGCGGCATCGCGGGAGATCTCCTGCTTGGATTTGCCCAGATTGCGGCTGAGCAGCACGCCGCCGCCGATGCCGCCCGCGAGCAGAATGCCGAGGACTGCGAGGAACGCTGCGTTTTTGGATTTCGTGTTTGCCATTTCGGTCTCCTTTCAGATGTTGGAAAGAATATCGTGACGCATATCAAGAAAAGCAGGATCAGCCGCGCATCATCATCTGCCGGCTGAACAGATTGTCAAAATCATCCGGCAGGGCGCCGTCCTGTGTGCGGACACCGTGCAGGGTTTCTGCCAGAACATCAAGGCAGGGTGCTGTCTGCGGCGTATCCAGATCGAGCTGCGTGACCTCGATCACGAGCTTTTCAAAGTCGCCGAGCACCTTCTCGTTCTCCGCGAGCCGCTCCTCAAGGTATTCCGCGTGGATGCGGCAGAAATTCGGATCGCTCTGATCGCAGAACTTCAGCCGGTAGAGCACCTGCTTGCAGTTTTTGAGGATAAAGATTTCGGCGTCATCGCCGTTGCGGATGAAAGGATGATTTTTGCCCAGCATCGCTGCAAGCGCCTCCTGCTTCTGCTCGAGCCGCTCCAGCTGGTGCAGCGCACGCTCGCCGTAGACACCGAGCGGCATCGTGACGAAGTTCATTGTGCGGAACACGCGGATATAATCGCTGCGCTTTTGCAGATACGTACCGGTCGGAACCACTCTGCCCTGCGGATTTGAAACCGCTGCTCCATTGTCAGCCTCCTTGCAAAGTCTGACCAATCCGCAGACCAGCATAATCGTAATCGGAAGCAATCCGGTTAGAAAGCTCAGAAAGATCGCGATGACCAGAAAGAAAATCTTGATCTCGCGGCTTCCGTCGCATGCGGAGGCGGCGGGTGTTCTGCCGCTGAAGGCTTCGCTTTTATAGCAGAATTTCCGGTAGCACTGCGGGCACACACCGGTATTTCCGTTTTGCTGCCGCAGCATCACACCGCAGGCAGGGCATCTTCTTGTTGTTGTGTTGAGCATGACAACCCCCTCCTTTCACGGGACCCGCCATGCATGGCGTCAAATGTGTCAGTTCAAATGTCTTATTGCATCATCATCTGCTGCGGCGGTTCACTTGTGTCCTCCGGCTGCTCCCAGCCCTCCGCGCCGCTGCTGCGGACACTGCGGAGTGCGTTGGTCAGCTCCGTGAGGCACGGTGTCGATGCTGCCGTTGCATTGTCCCCGATCTGCGAGACCTCAAGGATGAGGTTCTCGAAATCAGAGAGCACATGGGCGTTCTCGCCGAGAATCTCCTGCAGATACGCCGCATGCATATTGTATTTGTGCGCATCCCCCTGGTCATAGATCATGACACGGTTGAGGATTCGCTTGCTGTTTGCGAGAATATACTGATCGACCTCATCTGCGGTCGAGAGGAACGGGCTGTCCTTGGAATCATCGAGCACCGCCCGCAGCGCCTTCTGCTTGCGCTTTAGGGATTCGAGCTGCTTGATCGCAATTTTGATATACTCTGCAAACGGGGTCTCCTCATTCAGCCACGCCTCAAACGCGCGGATGTAGTCATCCGCATCCTTGAGCTTTTTGGCATCGCTGATGACCGAAGCACTGTTGCCGTGCAGCACTGCAGCATCTGCCGCAAGCGAGATCAGTCCGACGGCAATCAGCACCGCAATCCGCGCGGCGAACGATGTCTTCGCCAGCAGATTGAACAGCACCAGTGCCACTAAAATCTCTAAGCCGGTCAGAAACAGCAGCGCGATTTTGGTCTTGCTTTGCACGGTCTCTGCCCCCTTTCAACTTTGTTTCGCGTATTATCATGATAGCATTTCCGGCGTTTTCTGTCAAGGCGGAAAAACCGTCGGGAAAACCGGATTTCGGTCAAAAATGAAAAGGAGGACGAATCTCCTCCGTCCTCCTTTGCCAATCTGAGCCGTGCTCAGACCATTCGTTTTTCGGGAAAATTACTCTGCTGCGTCCTCAGCCGGTGCCTCATCAGAGTAAACAACCTCGTCAGCTTCCGGAGCCTCATCTGCTGCATCTTCATCGTTGACAGCACGCATCGAAAGGCTGATGCGCTTCTTCTCGGTGTCGATCGCAGTGATCTTGACGGTCACGGTATCGCCGACATTGACAACGTCCTTGACATTGGTCACGCGCTCAGAGGAGAGCTGAGAAATGTGGATCAGGCCGTCGATGCCGTCAGTGATGCGTGCGAATGCGCCGAAGGAAGTCACGGAAACGATGGTAGCGTCAACAACATCGCCGACTGCATACTCGTTGGTGAACTTCACCCACGGATTGTCCTCCGGTCTTCTGTGACCGAGGGAAATTCTGCCGGTCTCCGGGTTGAGTGCCTTGATGTAGACCTCAAGGGTATCGCCGACTGCAACAACATCGCTCGGCTGGTGGATTCTTGCCCAGGAGAGCTCGGAAACGTGAACCATGCCGTCAATGCCGCCCAGATCGACGAATGCGCCGTAGCTGGTCAGAGACTTGACCTCGCCGGTGTAGACATCACCGACTTTTGCGGTTTCCCAGAACTTTGCCTTAGCAGCATCGCGCTCTGCCTTCTGTACCTGACGGATGGAGCCGACCGCTCTGCGGCGCTGCTCGTTGACGTCGATGATTACGAAGCGGATCGGCTGCTTGAGGAGCACATTGAGATCTGCGCCTCTGCCGAGACCGGACTGGGAAGCCGGAATGAAGACGTGAACGCCGTTGCAGTCAGCGACAAGGCCACCCTTGACAACACTCAGAACGGTACCCTCAAGCACCTCGCCCGATTCCTGGGCTTTGAGGATGTTCTCGAAGCCGACCATTTCATCGACTCTGCGCTTCGAGAGCTGAACAGTACCTTCCGCATCGTTCACCTGAATAACGACAAGCTCCAGCTCGTCTCCGACCTTGACAAGGTCAGAGGGCTTCTTAGAGGTATCACTGGTCAGTTCAGAGAGGGTAATATAGCCGGTCTGCTTGGCACCTACGTCAACCATGACCTCGTTGTTTCCGCTGATGGAAGCGACGATGCCGACCACCCGGTCACCCTTTCTGATTTTTTTCGTGAAGGTCTTATCAAGCTCCTCCTCGAACGCTGCTGCGAAGTCCTCGTTTTCCGGGATTGTGGTATCGGTGTCAAAAATTCCAGACATATTGGTTTGAACCTCCTTAATAATGTGGGCTGGTGTACTGGCTCCTGCCGTGATGCCGATCTTCAGGATATGACCGCTGCCGGCTTCTGCTGCAATCTCTGCAGCCTTCTGCCGGATCTCATCCGCATGTGCGCTGAGCTCTGCCGCCGTCTCGATGAGCCACGCCGGACAGTTCCGGCTGCAGACATCAAAGAGCTTGACGGTATTTGAGCTGTGTCTGCCGCCGACAACGATCATCAGATCGGATTCGCGTGAGAGCAGATCCGCATCCGACTGGCGTGCAGCGGTCGCACTGCAAATGGTGTCAAACACCTGCAAATCGGGGTGATCAGAAGGCAAAAGCGCTATACAGTCCCCCCATAATAATTTATTATACGTTGTTTGCGCGACAATTGCAAGCCTTTGCGGCAATCTTCTATCAATCAAACACATCAGCTCGGTCTTATCGCGGAAAACTGTACAATTTTCCTCACAATGCCCGACGATCCCCTGCACCTCAGGATGTTTCGGGTCGCCGGCAATGAAAACATGCCGTCCGGCAGCGGACTGCTCGGCTGCAATCTTATGAATCCGCGCGACAAACGGACAGGTGGCGTCGATCACGGGATTGCCCTGTGCGGCGAGCTGCTCATAGACAGCCCTTGCTACGCCGTGTGCGCGGATAATCAGCGTTTCGCCGGGTTCGAGCTCGGCGGGGTCGCTGATGATGCGGGCGCCCTTCGCGTTCAGATCGCCGACAACGGCTTCGTTGTGCACGATCGGGCCGAGTGTCGCGACGCGCTTGCCCTCGGCGAGTGCCTGATAGACAAGCTTGACCGCACGGTCCACGCCGAAGCAGAATCCGGCAGATTTTGCGGTTGCAATTTCAGCGCGCATTCCGGCGCCCTCCTTTTATGTTTTGTGGATGCTGTCCAGCAGCATTTGTTTCTGGTCTTCCGCGTCCGCGCGGTCATGAATCTCCATCAGCAGATAGACAAAGCTGTCATCCGCCTCCGTGACGCAGATGAACACCTGATCGGCATATCCGCCTTCATCCGCATGGGAGTGGTCATGCGCCTGTTCGGACATCAGCGAGTGGGCATGTGCCGCAAGTGTCGCAGATTTGAACGCGGCGCCGCCGTAGGTCGGCTGCCGGAGATCGCGCACTTCAAATCCCGATTCCTCATCGCGGAGCCGGTTGCAGATGCGCGCCATAAATGCCGTCTCGGTGTCTTCGCAGGTGTTCGGCTCGCTGCAGATCAGCAGCTCACAGCCCGCGGACTGCGCTGCATATTCGCAGACGAAGCCTTCCAGCGCATCGCGCTCCTCCGCCTGCTGCACGGCATCCTTGTAGATATCCCATGCCTGATAATCCGACTCAGCCGTGATTTTGAATGCCTCGGGCGTTTCGATTATGAAGCCCGCCTTCGCATTGCGGTAGACATTGCCGCGGAGCGTTCCGGGCTTGTATTCGCCGCAGCCGGTCAGCAGCAGCATGCAGAGCATGCCGGCAGCGCAGCGGCGCTTCTTAGTAGTGTTCATAGAGCGGCAGATCCGCCTCATCGGGGACAATCCGCTGCACATCGCTGTAGGGGATGCCGGTCAGCTGGTAGAGCGACAGCGTATCCCCGACCGCATCGAGCGGCTGGAATGTGGTGCTGCCCGCAACCACGGTGATGTAGGTCTTGCCGGAATCGGACTTTGCCCATGTTGCAAGGCACTGTCCTGCCGGATTGGTAAAGCCCGTTTTGCCGCCGACAATATGCAGCGGATCTGGCAGGAATTCGAGTTCGTTGCCGACCATGCGGGAGAGCGTTGTCGAGACAAGATCAATGCCCTCGGGATGCTCCGCGGTGGCGGCTGTGGTGTACTGCAGCGTGGACATCGCCTCCGCGCAGAACGGGTTGCGGATTGCCATCATCAGGATGCGCGAGAGATCGTTGAGGCTGCTGACATGGCTGTCATCGTGCAGACCGGTGACATTCACAAAATGCGAATGCTCGAGTCCCATTTTCGCCGCAAGATTGTTCATCTCTGCGATGAACGCCTCCTCGCTGCCTGCCGCATAGGTTGCGAGCATGACAGCCGCATCTGCGCCAGAGGGCAGCATCATCGCGTAGACAAGGTCGCGGATCCGGCACGCCTCGCCCGCTTTGAATCCGGCAACATATGCCATCTGCTCCTCCTGCGCACGCAGTACCTCGGCATCCATGAGGATGGTCTCATCGAGCGCCTCGGGTTCCACAAGCTGCGAGAAGGTCAGCAAAGTCATCATTTTGGTCATCGAAGCCGGATAGATTTCCGCATCGGCATCATGCTCTGCGAGGATTCTGCCGCCGTTGCCTTCCAGCTCAATGAGCAGCGCATTCCGTGCAAGGATTTTTGTGGTATCCGTCACAGTCAGCGTTTCGGGGGTGCGCTCCGCCTTGTCCGGATATGCAGGGAGGGTCTCGGTTGTTGTGGTGATGACCGTCGCCTCGGTCTCCGCCGGAGCGGTAACATCCGGATTCTCCTGCTCAGCCGTATCTGCGGATTCCGGCTTTTCGCCGCGGTTGTTCAGGAGATCCTTGCCCGCGATATACAGTCCGCCTGCAAGTGCCGCCAGAATCAGCGGGATAAGGATTACGCCGGCAGCCGTTTTGCCGCCGTTCTTTTTCTTTCTGGATTGCTGTGCCATGTTCTCTCCTTTGATTTCGAGTATTCGCGTTTTCTTTCTCCGTATAGATTCCCTTTACGGGGCTGTTTGCAGTTTATTTGTCATCCTCAGGTGCTTCCGGAAAGCCCGCCGTACCGTTGAGCACGGCATCGACGATGTTCTCGCCGGTCTCCTGATTTGTTCCGCAGTATTTGCAGAACTTCATATTTGCAGCGAGCTCCTTGCCGCAGCAGACGCAGACCTTGCTGTCCGCTGCCGGAGCAGATGCCGCCGGAGCAGGTTCGGCAGCCTTCTGAGGCTGTTCCTGCTTTGCGCCGCAGTATTTGCAGAACTTCGCGCCGGATTCCAGCTCTCTGCCGCAGCTGACGCACTTTGTCAGATAAACCGGAACAACAGGCTTGCTCTCGGTTTTTGCGGGCTTTGCTGCTTTTTCCGGCTCTGCCGGTGCAAGCGCCTGATACTGCTTTTTCGCGCGGATATATGCCGCGAGCTCGAGCATGAACAGCGCAAAGCTGACACCCGTCACGGCGATGAACCAGTACGGTCCGCGCAGAACTTTGGTCACGCCGTAAAGCCCGACCACATCATCGCGGATAAACAGCGTATGGATGCCGCCGATCAGCACAAGAATCAGGCTGAGTGCCGCCGGAATCATGATCGTGATGCCGGTGCCCTTGAATGCGCCTGCGATATCTTTGCCGCTGTTTTTGCGGATCACGCACCAGCGCCAGATCAGCAGCGCGAGCAGCACAACCTCGAGCACATATGCCCAGATGCTGACGCCGAAGCGCTGGAATGCTCTGCCCGCCTTGGTCGAGCCGAAGCCGTCGCTCACGGCATTGACCTTTTTCAGAACCGGCTCTGCAACAGAGCTGATCTGCTGCCGGTCGCTGTCTTCAATCACGAGCTTGCAGGATTCGTGCAGCGATTCGGTGATCTGATCGAGCAGACCGGTGATCTCATCGGATTCGATCCGGACGGGGGTATCGGAATCGCCGCGGAGCATCGCGAAATGCCCGTCCAGCTTCTCTGCGAGGAACGCAGGGATGCCCATGCCGTCCGCAGCCTGCGCGATATCCTCGGGCAGGACGTTTTCATCTGTGACATATTCGCTCCGGATGTAATCGGAGACGTTTTTGCCGGTAAACGGCACATCTGCATCCGAGAGCTTTGCCGAACGCAGGGCGTCGGTCAGCGCTGTGGATGCACTGTAGCTGCGCAGTGCGGTTGTGTTGCTGAAGCAGAAGTACAGAATCAGCACGCCGATCACGCAAAGCAGCGTGTGCAGAAAGCGGTAGCCGCCCGAGCGCGGACGCTTTTTGCCGCACTGTGTGCAGACGCCGCTGCTGTCATAGCTGCCGCCGCAGCTGCAGGTCGCTTGCTGTGTTTTCGCCATAATGGTTTACCCCTTAATTTTTGCAGTCCGGCGCGCATGTAATAAGGTGTCTCCGACGGATTCAAAATGGGGGCTCTGCCCCCAATCCCCCGCTTAAGGGATACTATCCCTTAAGAATCCCGTTTTGGTCATGGGATTTCAGCGGTTCCGTGTGCCTGACTGCCCTGTTATATATATTTTCGGTATCTTATATTATAGCACAAGCGCCCTTTGTTGTCAACAACTCCGGACGCTGAATATCCTTGCGGTTTTCCGCAGGATTTTGTATTTTGTGCAGACAAACGAAAAGCGCACCCGCGGTGAACGGGCGCGCCTTTCGCTGGAGTAGAAATGCTTGTCTGAGATAAGGAATGAATTGGAAAGCTTAAAATGAATTTGGATTGAAACTCAGTCCCAAACGGTGTTGTAAAGCTTGTGGGCTTTTGCTTCCTTGTTGTGGAACTTGAACATCTCGGAAACGGTGCAGACTGCATAGCCCTGAGACTTCAGCCACGGGCAGAGCTGCTCAACCGCTGCTGCGGTGGTATCGTAATTCTCATGCATCAGCACAACGCAGCCGTCGAGTTGACCCATGGCTGCCTTGTTCTTGACTGCGGAGACGATCGAATCTGCGGATGCACCGTTCCAGTCCTGAGAATCCAGACCGCAGTTCGGCATCGGCGCCGGAATACCTGCGAAGATAGCCGCGCTCTGCTCAAGGAACGGCAGACGCGTGCAGTATTCACGGTCTTCGCCGACGATCTGATCGAGCGCCTGCTTGCATCTGGTGTACTCCTGATTTGCCTGCTGCTGGCTGTAGTTCAGCTGCTGCATGTGCGGGTGCGACCATGTATGGTTTGCAACCTCAAAGCCTGCTGCTTCCGCATTCTTGATCTCCTGCGTGTTGCTTGCAATGTGCTCGCCCCAGTAGAAGAAGGTTGCGTGGAAGCCGTTTTTCGTCAGCGTCTGCTGAATCTTGGCTGCCGCGCGTCCCTGCTGGGTGTTTGCAGAGAACGGACCGTCATCGAAGCTCAGTGCAACGACCTTGGTGTAGCCTGCGTCCTTGATCCACTGTGCATCTGCGACATTCGTCCACTGACCCGGAATGCGCTGGGTCTTCTGACCTGCAGCGGTGGTTGTGGTGGTTGTAGTGGTGGTTGTTGTAGTAGTGGTGGTGGTTCTGGTCAGCTCCGGATAGAGGAAGAGCTGGCGCACCATTGCGAGATCCGCTGCGGAGAGCACGCCGTCGCCGGTCATATCCGCAGTATCGAGATAAACCGTGCTGCCGCTGTCTTTCGTCAGCAGGAAGTTCAGCAATGCGTTCATATCATCCTTGTCAATCTTGTCATCGTGGTTGACGTCGCCCTTGCGGAAGACGGGCTTCGGCGGTTCGGTGTAGCTGGAACCTGCCTCGCCGCCCTTGATCTCATCGACATAGAATTCGCAGAGATCGGTGTCAGTCTCAACATAGAGCAGCATGCCGCTTGCATCGGACGGGATCGTATAATCTGTGTTGGAGAGAACAACCCATTCGCCGCTGCCGACGGAATCTGCTGCGACCTGCACGTAATTCTGCTTGTTGGATGAATCCGTGTACTCCAGCGAGAGCTTCATATCGACTGCGCTGCCGGATTCCTGATAGACCGCGCAGGAGAAGCTGTAGGACTTGCCTGCGGAGAAATCTGTTCCCAGCGATGCCACAGCACCGTTCCATGCCTCGGTACGGCTGCTGACGAGCAGGCTGTAGGATCCCTCATACGCCTTGGTGCTGACGCGCTCGACAGATTCCTGCGCTCTGGCAGCGAAGCCGTCATAGCCGTTCTCGAAGCCGGCGTTGAGGTAGGTCTGTCCTGCGCTTGCAGGAATTGATGTTGCGGTGAGCGTCATCAGCAGCACGCTTGCGCTGACCGCTCTGGCGATTGTTCGTTTGAAGTTCAGCATTACGCCATCCCCTTTACAAAAATTAGAATTCACTCCCATATGCCCGTTTCCGAGCCCCCATGTTTTATTCATTCCGCTGTCTCATGCAGCGTTTTTATACTATTATTATATATGAAGAATGCGGCGCAATCGCCGCCTTGAAAAAAAGAGAGTGGAGCGCCGGTCGGTAGTCGTTACCGGCACCGTGCGCCGACGCTGCCACTTAGGGGGAACATTGTTAGCTGCCCGATGCCGGATATCCGATCCGGTTTGCCATCGGCAGGATCCATACCGCGCTGCCGGATCACCGGTTGCGGTCCTCAGAAATTGTGTTCACAGGATTTCAACGCTCTGTTGAACTTCCTTGATTCAATCATAGCATATTTTTGTATAAATTGCAAATAGGTTTTTCCTGATAGGGGGCATAAGCAAAAACATATGGTATTTCAATACTTATATGATACTCTCCGTATATTTTTAGGGCGTGAAAACAGGAGTGCATTACATTCGGTCGAAATTTCGCGCAAGATAGTCATTTTCAGTGCAATATCATCGCAAACAAGTGGATTTCCGGCCGCAATTTTTGCGCAGTCATTCGCAATTTTTGGATTCCGCAATAATTGGAGCGGAATTCGCAAAAATTGACTTTTCCGGCAGCACCGCAAAATATGCCGCACGGCATGCGCAGAATCCACCCGTTGCTGCGGCGTTTTCCGCGAAAATCCTTGACACATACGTGAAATCATGGTATAATAAACTTTACTATCAATACAGGGAGAGGAGCCTGCAAAATGGACAATGAAATGCTGAATCAGAACGAACAGGAAGAACTCGATGACGATATCGTCATCCTCGAAGATGAGGAAGGCAATGCCGTCACGTTCCAGTTTCTGGAGCTTGTCACCGTCGATGCAAAGCCATACGCAATCCTGCTGCCGCTCGATGAGGGCGATGAGGATATGGGCGTTGTGATCGTCGAGGTGGTCGATCTCGGTGCAGAATCCGAGCACTATGACGCCGTCCTCGATGATGAGCTGAACACGCGCATCTTTGAGCAGTTCCGCAAGGAGTTCGGTGACAAATACGAATTTGAATAAGCACTTTTCCGCATGCCGCAGCGATCTCACCGGAAAGGGGGGGCGGCTTGAAAGCGAGACACATTCTGCGCAGAGCATGGCAGTTTCTGACGGATGCCGGTAAAAAATTTGCTGCTGACCATCTTTCCGCCTACGCCGCGCAGGCGACATTTTATCTGATGCTTGCGGTCTTTCCGTTCACGATGCTCGTCTGCATGGCAAGCCGCATGCTGCCGTTCCTCAATGAGGATACGCTGCTGAAACTCGTCCGGCTGCTGGTGCCGGAAAGCTACCGTGCGCTCGGCGTCGATCTGATCGACGGCTACTACAATGAGAATATCGGCTCGGCAAAATTCGTGCTGATTATCTTTCTCATCTGGACGGCTTCGCGCTTGATTCAGGCGCTGATGAACGGGTTTAACACCTCATACGGGCTCCGCGAGAGCCGGAGTCAGACGCTGCTGCGGCTGATCGGATGTCTGTATACAATTGCGCTGTGCGTGATGTTCGTCACGCTGATCGTGATGTATGCGCTCGGCAGCAGACTGATCGCGCTGATTCTTGAACACGCGCCGGATTTTGTCCTGCTGGAGCTGATCCTCAAGCTGACGCGGAATCTGGCGACGCCGCTGCTTCTGCTGCTGGTCTTCTGGCTCTCCTATGTCATTCTGCCGAGCCGCAAGACCAAATTCCGCTATGAATTCCCCGGCGCGCTGCTGACGGCTGTTGTCTGGCGATGTGCCGCGGAGCTCTATGCGATCTTCCTCAGCCGCTCGCTCGACCGCTATAATTATGTTTACGGCACGCTCGGCGGTGTGGTCATGATGCTGATCTGGCTCTACACCTGCGTGTATGTCTGGTTCATCGGTGCGGAGCTGAACGGCTACATCAGGCGCCGCGCCGAAGCCGGTGACTTCGACAAGTATCACATTTCCCTGCCTGCGATCTTCAAACGCAGACGGAAACAGCCGCAGACCACAGAACAGTCGGTCCGCGAATCCGCATAAAATACAAAGCCGCTCCTTTCGTTCGGAGCGGCTTTGCTTGTCGATAACGGTATCGCTGCGCGATGATTTTGAATGGGGCGCTGCCCCATCCCCCGCCAAAGGGATACGATCCCTTTGGAATCCCGCTTTTTATATCGGGAATTTATGTAAGCCGCTCAGATTTGCGTTTTGCAGAACGGGCGGCTTTTGTTTCGCTTTACAATGCTAATACACAATCAAACCTTCCTGCATTCGCAGCACATGATCATTCACAAATACTACCGGTATTATATCCGTTCCTTCAATTTCTCCGCAGTTAAAATCCACGATATACCGCAATGCCATATCTTCTGAGGGGAATTTTATCAATTGATACGGGAAATTATAATCCAGTTTTTCCAGCAGCCAAACGCCGTCATTTTCTGTATGAATCATAACAGCAGCATGACCGCAGAACAGAATATACTGGTCGTTATCTTCATAAATCCCGGGCGCGTTACACCATATAGATATCAAACTGACATTCCCGGTTTCTTCAAATCCTATACCGCACTTTTTCCAATATTCACGTATTCTTTCTGCCTGCGATGAAGCATCCATATCCTCTACTGATTCAATGCCGTTAAACAGCGCAGAGAATTTATCAATATCTGAATCAGAACGAAAAACAGATAAGTCAGCAGTTTCAACAAGCATCCGCTGCTTCGTTATATGATAAGCTGTATCATATGAAATCAGAGATCCCATTGCTTCAAAAGCTGTTATGCGGCAATTTGTTCTGCCTGTCAAATCATGATATTCCTTTTTCCACTTTCTCTCCAATTTCGTCGAGTTATAAGCAGATGCCGTATCTTTTGTGAAAACTTCAAATCCGGTTTGGACCGGTAATATGCTTCCGGCAGCATTGTTATATTTGACAATATTTTCGAGCAGAGCATCCGCGCAGGCGTGCTGAACGCCGTTGTTTTCCAGCGCAGCTCTTAATACTTCCTGTGATTCCATGTCAACAAGATTGCTGTATATTGCGTCATATGGAGAAAGCTGCGGTTCACTGTGAATACTTTTTGCGCCGCATCCTTCTGCAAACAGAAGGAAGGACAGTCCAATGATACATGCGATGATTCTCAGCACTTTTCTTTTCATAATTCAGCATCCTTTCCGATCTGACAACATCTGTAAACACAGCTCACAATCCCGATTCAGAAACCGGAGCATCCCACTATTTTTCATATTATAGCATGAATGGATACTGAAAGTCAATCAAATGATACGCCATATACTCCGGCATAGAACGCTGCGCTGCCGCATATGCTCTCTCGGGAGGGATGCATATGACACCGCAGGATGAATCAAAAGAGGCGCCCCTGCGTGATATTTTCGCCACGCAGGGGATTCTTGTTGTGCTGATCTGCATCGGGGTTTTCGCGCTGCATCTGTGGAAGCCGGAATACTGCCGCGATCTGCTGGCGGAATGGCACCGCATCGCTGCGGAAAGCCCCGAAGCGGCGGGGATCATCCGCGCAATATCGGAATGGTTTGCTTCGATCTGTTCGGGCTGAGGCTCGCGCTCGATTTCACCGCGCCGGCGCTGCTCGCGCTGCTTTCGCTCCGGCTCTCCCCTGCTGCGCTGCTCCGGACCGTCGCCGCATGCTTGCTGCACGAAAGTGCGCATCTGCTGGCAATTGCAGTCACCGGACAGAAGCCCGCATGCCTGCGTATCTCGGCGGCGGGGCTGCGGCTCGAGACACAGGGCACTGCGCTCATCCCGCTGCGCTGCTTTGCCGCGATTCTGCTCGCGGGACCGCTGGCAAATCTTGCGGCGGCGCTCGGGCTGCATCTGCTCGGGATGCCGGATTCTGCTGCGGCGAATCTTTCGCTTTGCTGCTTTAATCTGCTGCCGTTCCGCAGTACGGACGGCGGCACGCTGCTCCATGCAATCTTTGAGCAGCGTGATCTGACGCATGCGCCGGAGCGTCCGCGCCGGGTTCTGCTCGCGCTCAGTCTCTGCACCGCGGCGCTGCTGTTTTACGGAATGTACCGTCAAAACGCCGTCAACTGGTCGCTTTGCGGCATGTTAATCTTTATGATTTTTGCAGAATTTGCAGATTAACTGGAATTTCTGAATATGCTATTTTGACATGTATGTAAATTCTCCCCAGATCTTGCGATTGAATACTTATTTTTTGCTCAAATTGCTTTCCGAAAGCAATCATGTCAAATTTTTCAGGTTATTTTAAAGTTTCTCCAATATAATGCAGGTAGTGAAGCGGAACACCGCTTCCGGATTGATTTCAACCCCCATTTTCCAATTTCTATTTCCCTATTTCCCAATGTGTTGATTTCAGATGCACACACGGACTGCCCCGGCAGTCCATTTTTTTTGCAGTTTTAGAGGTATCTCCGATGGATCAAAAATGGGGGCTGCTCGCCCCCAACCCCCTCGCTGGGGATATTTATCCTACGGTATTGCTGCGCAAACCGTTAGACCCCATTTTATTATTCGCTTTTCACTTTTCTCTATTCACGATTCACTCGTTCCCCCGCCCCGGAACACGTTTTGATATATGGACAGAAAGGACGCTGAATCGGACGCCATGCCGGTTCGGCGGCTTTTTTATCAATCCATGCGCGAAGCGCATACCACAATTTCTCATTTCTAATTTCTCATTTCTCATTTTCATCATCTCCTCACTCCTCACTCCTATCTTCTCACTATTTATAGATCCATGCGCGAAGCGCATACCGCAATTTCTATTTTCTCATTTCTCATTTCTCATTCTGAAATCAGTTGTGCTTTTCAGAAAAATGTGATATAATAGAGGATAATACAGCATAAAGGAGTGTCCCTGATGTATCAGCCGAAAAAAATCATTGTTGTGACCGGACATTTCGGCTCCGGCAAAACGAATTTCTCCACCGCACTTGCGCTCTCCCTCGCCGCGGAGGGCAAAAAAGTGACGGTTGTCGATTTTGACCTTGTCAACCCGTATTTCCGTACTGCGGACTTCAAAGAGGCGTTCGCAAAACGCGGCATCACGCTGCGTGCGCCGGATTATGCGAATACCAATGTCGATATCCCGAGCGTGCAGTTTGATCTCGGCGGACTCGCTGCCGGGGAGGGCTATCTGATCATTGATGTCGGCGGAGATGAGGACGGCGCCGTCGCACTCGGCAGATATTCGCATGTGCTCAAAAGCTACGCTGAGACCAATGAACTCGATATGCTCGGCGTGGTCTCGTTCCGCCGCTATCTGACGCGCTCCGCTGAGGAGGCTGTGCACTATCTGCGCGGCATTGAGCACGCAAGCCGCATGAAGCTGACGCATATCGTCAATAATACAAATCTCGGCATGGAGACAACCGCGGAGATGATCGCGGAAAGCATGCCGCTCTGCAATCAGCTTGCGCAGGAGATCGGTCTGCCGGTCGCTTGCGTCACGGTTCCGGATTTCGTCGAGCCGCCGCAGGAGGTTCCCGCAGAGCTCGTCATGCGCGTGCCGGTTGTGGTGCGCCTGCCGTGGATGCCGAAGGCAGAGGCAGTTCAATAAAATGATTCGGGGGAGTTGATCCTGCACGGGGCAGCTCCCCCGTTCCCGATTTTCGTGACAGGAGGTGTGCCGCGTGGCGGGATTCTCAGAGCTCATCAAATCCTTTGAGAAAACGCGCGATTATATCCGCGATTTCTTCATCTACGGCTTTAAGGGGCGCGGTGATTTTCAGCGCCGCAGCAGCCGGACATATGACGACGAAAAGCGCCGTGCGGAAAGCTGGCTCGGCGAGGTTCTGCGCTGCGATGACTCCGTCCGCGGCAGGCAGATTTCGATTTCGGTGGACTGCGGCCATATCTATGAAAATCCGCTCTGTCAGGCGTACAGCGCAAGAAGCTTTACGGATAACGATATCCGCCTGCACATGCTGCTGCTCGATCTGCTCGCGGACGGCAGCACGAAAACGCTCAATGAAATCGTGGACGGGCTGCTCGAACAGTATGATGCATCCTTTGAGCCGCAGACCGTCCGCGGCAAGCTGAAGGAATACACGGACGAGGGGCTTCTCATCACGGAGAAGCGCGGCAAAACCGCATACTACCGCCGCTCGCCGGATACCGCGCAGCAGTTTTTTGCGCAGTTTGACGGGCTTGCGGATGCCGTGCGCTTTTTCTCGCTCGATGATACATTCGGCGAAATCGGGACAGAATTGCTCCGCACCGTCAACCTGAAAAATGATCTTTTTCTGCGCAAGCATCACTATATCGTACACACACTGGAGGACATTCTCCTGCCGGAGATTCTGACAGCCGTCACGGAAAAGCGCGCGGTGCATCTCCGGACATTCAGTGCGAAAAGCCGCACAAATCCGGATGCAAAGGGCGGTTCGTTCGAGGCTGTCCCGATGCAGATTCTCAGCTCCGTGCAGACGGGGCGGCGCTATCTTGCCGCCTATCTGCCGGCGGAAAAGCGCTTTCACACATTCCGGCTCGATTTTATCCGTTCGGTGAAGCTTTCGGAGCCGGCGCCGGATTATGACGATCTTGCGGAAAGCTATCAGCGCAATCTCCGGCGCGTGTTCGGCGTCTCCTTTGCCGAGCGCAGGGATGTCGGAAGTGTGGAGCCGATGCGCCTGACATTCCGGTATGATCCGCAGACCGAGGACTTCATCCTCGGCAGGCTGATGCGCGAAAAGCGGATCGGCACGCTCACATACACGGGCAGCGGGCTCTGTACGCTGACGGTCGATGCGTTTGATCCGAACGAGGTCATGCACTGGGCAAAAACGCTGATCGGCAGAATCGTCTCTGTCGAGGGCGGCAATGATGCCGTGCGCGAGAAATTCCGCCGCGATATCCGCAGGATGTATAAAATGTACGGAGGTGCGCCGCATGACGATCTTTCATGAGATGTACGGGGCATACTTCCGGATTGCGGCAAAGGTGCTCGGGCAGCCGGAAATCTCCGAGCAGGCGCTCCGGCAGATTGTGCAGCGCGAGGGCTTTCGGGATTCGGTGCTGTTCGTGCCGCAGAAGCTGATTCCGCAGCAGGACGGCAGCGACTGGGGTCTGCTCCGCCGCACGGATTCCGGCAGACTGTGCCGCATCACAAAGCATGCCCCGCAGATGCCGCTGACACTGCTGCAGAAGCGTTGGCTCAAGGCAAAGCTCGCCGAGCCGAATATGCAGCTGTTTCTCTCCGATGAGACACTCGCCGCACTACGCGATGCGCTCGCGGGGATTGAGCCGCTCTATACGCCCGCGATGTTCCGGACGGTGGACGCCTTCTCCGACTGCGACGATGTCACCGACCCGCAGTACCGCGCACACTTCCGGCAGATCGTGCAGGCGATCCGGAGCGGCGAGGTGCTGCAGATCCGGTTCCGCTCCGGCAGCGGCGAACGCATCCGCACAAGGTTTCTGCCGTTTGCGCTGGAATATTCGGCGAAGAACGGCAAGTTCCGGCTGTTCTGCCGCAGATTCCGCGGCGGGCATCTGACGGGCGCCGGTATCATCAATCTCGGCAGGGTCGAGCAGATTATCCCGACCGGCATTCTGCTCTCACAGGAACGCAGTCCGGCAGAGCTCTTTGCCGCGCGGCGCTGCAAAGAGCCCGTGACAGTCCGCGTGACGCCCGCGCGCAACGGCGTCGAGCGCTTCATGATGGAGTTTGCCGCATACGAAAAGCACAGTGAACTCGATACACAAACCGGATGCTGCACCGTGCAGCTCTGGTACGATAAACAGGACGAGACCGAGCTGCTCATCCAGCTGCTGAGCTTCGGACCCGTCCTCGAAATCCTCGGGCCGCCCGCATTCCGTGCACAGGCCGCGGCGCGCGTCGCAAAACAGTACGCGCTGCTGTTTCCAGATGTGTCTCCGACGGATTGATAGCGGTGTCTCCGACGGATTTGTAATGGGGGCGCTGCCCCCAAACCCCCGCTGGGGATATTATCCCCAGACCCCATTTTATGGCGGATAAAAGCAATCCAAACCGGTCAGCGTTATTCACTTTTCATTTTTCACTTTTCTCTATTCACTCGTACTCCTTCCGAATTTTGATACGGTCGGTATCTCCGATAGAGGGATAATGGGGGCGCTGCCCCAAACTCCCGCTGGGGATATTATCCCCAGACCCCTATTTTTATGGCGGATAAAAGCAATCCAAACCGGTCAGCGTTATTCACTTTTCATTTTTCACTTTTCTCGAGTCACTCGTACTCCTTCCGAATTTTGATACGGTCGGTATCTCCGATGGAGGGATAATGGGGGCGCTGCCCAAACAATGCTAACAACTTAAGGCGCACACGGCGAAGCCGAAATAAAAGTTTTGGTCGAGCTTTTTCAAAAGCTCGCAGGTTTCCAAAGGGTGGCACCCTTTGGTCGCACTCCGCAGAGTGCGAAAGTCCCCTGCTTTAGGAGCTCCGCAGGGGTGAATCCGATAAAACGATCCGGTGGATCGTTTTTCGGAGAGGGGCGCCCTGCGATAGAGGGCGCCCCTAAGTGAATTGCAGCGCAAT
>JAFWUX010000237.1 GCA_017523995.1 Oscillospiraceae bacterium
CACGGGGATTTTCAGTCCCCTGCTCTACCAACTGAGCTAAAGAGGCATACGACCTGGATGGGGCTCGAACCCACGACCTCCGCCGTGACAGGGCGGCGTTCTAAACCAACTGAACTACCAGGCCATTTCGTCAGCCCTTTCGGAATTTTTTCGTTTCCCTCAGGCGACTTTGTTATTATACCGCAAATAGAGTAAAAAGTCAAGAGGATTTAAAAAAAAAATCGAGATTTGGCGAAATGCACAGAAACTATCAAAATCGTAGTAAACTCTAAACAAATAGAGCCGATTGCGGCGATAGGGGAGTGGATGACATTTAATTGAGCCCGTTTTCGCCGTTTTTCGCAAAGAGCTGCAGCACTGCAGTCCGCAGCGGCTGGTGCTCCGGACGTTTCAGGTCCGGATCGGATTCCAGAAGCTGCTTTGCCGCCATCTGGGTTTCAGAGACAAGCGGCATGTTGCTGCAGAAGGCTGCCTGCATCAGCGGCGGCATGCCGTGCTGTGCGTGCCCGAAGAAATCGCCGGGGCCGCGCAGCTTCAGATCTTCTTCTGCGATTGCAAAGCCGTTTGTTGTCCGGCTCATGACCTTGAGCCGCTCGCGCGCATCCTCGTTCTTGCTGTCTGTCACAAGGATGCAGTAGCTCTGCACAGTTCCTCTGCCGACGCGCCCGCGCAGCTGGTGCAGCTGGGCAAGACCGAATCTGTCCGCGTTTTCAATGAGGATCAGCGTTGCGTTCGGAACATCGACACCGACTTCAACAACCGTTGTGCAGACGAGCAGATCGATTTCATGTGCTTTCATAGCTGCCATAACGGATTCTTTTTCCGCAGGCTTCATTTTGCCGTGCAGCAGTCCGACGCGATATTCGCTGAATGCGCCGTGCTTGAGTGTTTCGGCATAGGATTCCGCTGCCTGCACATTTTCGAGTGTATCGGATTCCTCAATCATTGCGCAGACCAGATACGCCTGTTCGCCCGCATCGAGATGCTCCTTGATAAACCCGTAAGCGCGCTCGCGGTAGCCGCCGGTGACGGCAAAGGTCTGGATCGGCAGCCTGCCTTTCGGCATTTCATCGAGTACCGTGATATCCAGATCGCCGTAGATAATGAGCGCCAGTGTGCGCGGGATCGGTGTCGCGGACATGACAAGCTTATGCGGATACCCGCCTTTTTCTGCAAGGGCTGCGCGCTGCGCGACACCGAAGCGGTGCTGCTCATCCGTAATGACAAGCCCGAGCGACGGAAATTCGATATCTTTCTGGATGACGGCATGTGTGCCGATGACAACAGCAGCACTGCCGTCCGCGATCTGCTTTTTGATTTCGCGCTTTTCTTTTGCTTTGGTCGAGCCTGTCAGCAGAACCGGTTTGATGCCAATCGGTGCGAGAAAATCGGTCATCGTCTGCATATGCTGCTGTGCGAGGATTTCGGTCGGTGCCATGAGGACTGTCTGCATGCCGTTTTTTGCGGCGAATGCGGCTGCGGCGGCTGCGACGGCGGTTTTTCCGCTTCCGACGTCACCCTGCAGCAGACGGTTCATCGGCTTCTGCGCACAGAGGTCTTTGCAGATTGTTCGGATTGCCTTCTGCTGTGCGCCGGTCAGGCTGAACGGCAGATTGTCATAGAAATCCTGAATGGATGTTTTCGGGGACATGGCAGTTCCGGTCTGACCGCTGCTGCGCTGCTTGAGCATCAGGGTGCCGAGCTGAAACTGCAGCAGCTCCTCAAACGCGAGACGGTGTCTGGCGGCTTCGAGTTCCTTTGCGTTATCCGGTCTGTGGACAACGCGCAGCGCATCTGCAAGCGGAATCAGCTGATAATCCTGCATGAGCGAGGCGGGCATTGTCTCAAAGGGCTGCTGTGCCAGATACATCAGTGCCCGCTGGATATTGGTACGCATCATCTGACTGGTGAGTCCGGTTGTCTGCGGATAGACCGGCTGCAGCAGCATGGCATGCTCGACTTTCTGCACCTGCGGCGACTGCATCTCACGGCGCAGAAAGCCGCCTGTGAGTTTGCCGTAGGCATAATATTCCTCGCCGGGCTTCATCATCTGATAGGTGTACGGGGTGTTATAGAAAACGAGCAGAAAATCAGTTAAGCCGTCTGTGACCACAACGCGGTAGATCGTGAAGCCCCTGCGGACAAACGCAACTGCAAGCTTCTGTACAACGGTGCAGCGTACTGCATAGGGGATGCCGTTTTCCGCATCCGCGATCATGACGGGATTTGTATAGTCGATATAGGTGCGCGGAAAATGAAACAGCAGATCATAGGGCGTATCAATGCCGAGCTTATGATACTTGACGGCACGTTTTTCGCCGACGCCTGCAAGTGTTTCGATTGGCTGATAGAGTTCATTCATATTGATTTGACCTCGGATATCGTGATCCGGAACAGAATGGATGTTCCGCAGAATTAGTATACCACATTTCCGGCAGTTCTGTCAAATCCGCAGGAATCCGGAAAAACAGCGGAAAGCGCTTGACATTTTTTTGAAAATATGATAAACTATGAACGATAAGAGGGAGTAGCCGGCAGTTCTCTCCGGAAAACTGTCTTTCGTGTCGTCATACCCGGTACAGCTGATGTACCCGCGCGAAAATCAAACGGCAAGACTTTTATCGCACGGAGACCGGTATCGGCAGATTCCGCTCGGACGCGCGATAGAGGTCTGTTTTTTTATTTCACCACAGGAAAGGAACGGAATTTATGGAGGTCTTATATCAAAATCTGCTCAATCTCGACATCAAGATGGTGATCATGTGGCTGATCGGCGGCGTGCTGATCTGGCTCGCTGTCAAAAAGGACATGGAGCCGACGCTGCTTCTGCCGATGGGCTTCGGTGCGATTCTTGTCAACCTTCCGCTTTCCGGCGCGATTACGCAGGGGCTTGAGGAAGGTCCGCTCAGCATCCTTTACAATGCCGGAATTGCAAATGAATTGTTCCCGCTGATTTTGTTCATCGGCATCGGTGCGATGATTGACTTTGGTCCGCTGCTCTCGAATCCGATTCTGATGCTGTTCGGCGCGGCTGCACAGTTCGGCATCTTCTTTACGCTGTGCATGGCGTCGATGTTCTTTGATCTCAACGATGCTGCTTCCATCGCGATCATCGGTGCAGCAGACGGTCCGACTTCCATTGTTGTCGGACAGAAGCTGAACTCTAACTATATTGGCGCAATCATGGTCGCCGCGTATTCCTATATGGCGCTTGTCCCGATCATTCAGCCCCCGATCATCAAGCTGCTGACCTCGAAAAAAGAGCGTCAGATCCGCATGGAGTACACACAGAAGCCGGTCTCCAAGACCACGCGCATTCTGTTCCCGATCTGCATTACGATCATCGCCGGTCTGATTGCACCTGCATCGGTTGCACTCGTCGGTTTCCTGATGTTCGGCAACCTGATCCGCGAATGCGGCGTGCTGGACAGCCTTTCTGAGACCGCTCAGAAGGTGCTTGCAAATCTCGTGACCATTTTCCTCGGCATCACGATCGCTTCGCAGATGCAGGCGGAACAGTTCCTGCAGCTTGACACAATCCTGATTCTCTGCCTCGGTCTGATCGCATTTATCTTCGATACCGCAGGCGGTGTCATCTTCGCAAAGATTCTCAATCTGTTCCTGAAAAAAGAAAATCAATCCGATGATCGGTGCCGCGGGTATCTCTGCGTTCCCGATGTCCGGCAGAGTTGTCCATAAGCTTGCGCTGAAAGAGGACCCGACGAACTTCCTGCTGATGCAGGCAACGGGCGTCAATGTCTCCGGACAGATTGCGTCTGTCATTGCCGGCGGACTGATCCTCAATTTCTTCCTGCACTGAACGGAAAGGAGTATTGCTATGCTGAATCTGACTGCTTTGTTTGAACCGATGCATTTTGTGGAGAATCTCCGCTATATGGGACTGGGCATGCTCGGCATCTTTATCGTCATCGGCGTGATCATGCTTCTGACCATGCTTCTCAACAAGCTGACTGAACAGAAAGATCAGTCAGGGGAAGATAACAAGGGTGCATAATGGAAGAAAAGGAGAAGATTGAACTTCCTGTTCTGCCGCCTGCCCCTGAGGACGAAAAGCCGGAGGAGGGCTTTGTCCCTTACTGCGGTTCGGATGAGGCTGCCGAGGAGGATCCCCGTCCGAAGAAAAAGCTGATATTGCTTTTGATCCTTGTTGCGGCTCTGGTTCTCGTGTTTGTAATCAGCCTGACCGCGCGGCATTTCAATTATTATCATTCCGTGCTTAACAGGCTTCAGTTTGATTATCGTGAAGGCGAAGGCGTTTATGAGGGCGCGGATGATACAGGCGGCAGCCTTGCAAAAGCGCTGTCCGACCAGATCGGTGACAGTCCTGTGCAGCTGCATACAGCGATGTATATGTTTGATGCGAATCAGAAGCTGATTAACTATGTCTCGGAATATGACTACCGGCATGATGCTGAGGGCGATACGCTTGATGTGAAGACCGGCACGGAAAAATCGCTGTTCAAGAAGTCCTTTTCCTATCGACGGACAATGACCGGCAATCAGAAACGCAAGGGCAGCGACTGGGAATATAATTCTGAGGCATATGTGCCGAAACTGAACGAATATTTCTTCGGTACGCAGGATCACGGCGGCATTCGCTATGCGTTTCAGGAATCCTCGGATGTCGAAGTCGGCGGAAAGAATTATACCTGTGAGCTTTGGCTGATGGAGGATGCGAGCGGTTCGCAGACTGTCTACACCACGCTTTACCGCTACTACAGCGGCTCGCAGCTTGCAGGCGTCCGCATCCTTTTTGATTTTGATACCGTTATGGAAGTGTATGATGTCCGAAACTATGTATTCGGATAAGAAAACAGCCGGAGCTGTGTGCTTCGGCTGTTTTGCTGTATTCTGTTTCAGATTGTCCGGAAGAACGGCTTTTTGCCCGCTTCTGAATCAAGAACTGTGATCTCCGGCGCATTGGCTGCAAGCAGCTTCCGGAATTCGTCAATGATGATGATCTCCGTTTCAAAATGACCGCAGTCAAATAACGTGAAGCTGCGGTTCTGTGCCTCTGCCCAGATGCTGTGCTTGCAGTCACCGGTGATCAGTGCATCTGCACCGGCACGGATTGCATCCTCGATCAGATCACCGCCGCTGCCGGTACACCACGCAATCCGGCGGATTGCATCAGCACGGGCGCCGCGGTAATATCGCAGTGAATTGCAGCCGAGAGCATCGCGAAGCTGCAATGCGAGGGTATCGGCATCTGTCGCCTGCAGCAGATCCGCTGTTTTGCCCAGTACGCGGTTACCGGAGAGCACCGCAAGCGGATTGTTCTGCTCCTGCATCGGAATTGCTTTCCGGATGCGGCTGCCGAATGCGTCATTGAGCCCGCCCTGCGCAATATCAAAGCAGGTGTGCGAGCAGATTGCCCCGATCCCGTTCCGGACAAGATGCCAGACCGGATGCGCCGGTGAAATGCTGCGCAGCGGATTCCAGATCACCGGATGGTGCGCGAGGATCAGATCGGCGTGCTTCGCAGCAACCTCCTCCACAACCGGAATCGTGATATCGAGCGTCAGCAGGATTGTTCTGACCTCCTGTTCCGGATCGCCGACGAGCAGACCGGAATTGTCATAGGATTCCTGCAGCGAAAACGGCGCAAAATTGTCGAGCATTTGATAGATATCCTGAATTGTCATGCATTACCTCCGATTCGGATTCAGCCAGAGATTGATCTCACTGAGCAGCGTGCGGATTTCGTCCGCTTCTGCTGCATTGCCGGATTCCAGCAGTCCGGCTGCTTTTGTGTGCAGACGATCCTGCACGCCGGCAAGATAGATTTTTGTCAGCGGATCGGAACGCCGGAGTTTTCCGCAGTAGCACTGGACCGGTGTCAGCGGCTCAGCTGCTCCGGTGTAGGATGCCTGAATCACCGTGTAAACATGCGTATCCTTGACGGCGATCTCCTTGCTGATCGTGAAGCCGTGCTCTGCAAGCCAAGGCCGCAGAATCTCTGCTTTTGTCATCGGCTGCAGCACAAGGTTGACGCCTTTTTTCAGAAATTCCGCCTTCGGTGCCGCGAGAATATCCCTTATGGTTTCGCCGCCCATGCCTGCGATCACAACATCCGTAATGCCTTTGGTATTGACCTTCTCAAAGCCGTCTGAGAGCACAAGCCGGATATCCTGCTCAACATGGTAGCGCTTTAACGTGCCTTTCGCACTGTCGAGCGGTCCCTGCTTGACATCTGTTGCTATGACCTGCTTTGCTTTGCCGCTCTGAA
This sequence comes from Oscillospiraceae bacterium, assembly GCA_017523995.1. The sequence goes on from JAFWUX010000237.1 coordinate 6,251, forward strand.
TCAGATAGGCAGGAAGATAGGCATGATCGGTACCGATATCGCATACAAGATCGCCTTTGAGCATGGATGCACAGCAGAGCAGTCTGGGTGAAATCGGAATCATGGGATCCGCCTCCTTTTCGTTTCTTTTCTATAATTATATCATAAAAGGTTGCATTTTGCAACCGATTTTGCTATAATAAACAGAGATAAAAGACTATCAGAGGAACTGATAGCCGCAACGGAGGTTACTATGAATAAGAAAAGACTCATCGGCGGTGCGATTGCATTGGCGGCAGCGGCGGGCGTTTGTCTGCTGTGGCACTGCGCTGAGAGCACCGAATCAAACGCGATCCGGCTGCACCTGAACGGAAAGCAGCATGTTCCGGATTTTTATGCCGCAAAACTTGACCGCAACGGCAGCGGGACGGTTGACCGTATGGATTACATCAAAGCGAAACTGCATGCGGTTTTTTCCGGAGACGCTGCGCTGTATCCTGCATATTTTACGGCGGATCAGGCAAAGCAGCTCGGCAGAACCGCATTTCATCCTGAAACCGGAACGCTCTGGTGCAGCCTTTCCGGTTCGGGTATTGCATTCAGCTTTTACGGCAGAGAATGCACACTTTGCCTGACGGCGGATTCCGCTTACACAGGCGGAGATACGGTTGCGGCGCGGTATGCCGTGTATCTGAATGATGCGCTCATTACGGATGCGCAGCTTCTGGAACAGGAGCAGTCCGTAACGCTGGTCAATCCCGCGGATGAGGAAACGCCTGCGCAGGTCCGGCTTGTCAAGCTTTCCGAATCAGCGCAGTCCTCGCTCGGAATCCGCGAAATCTGTGTTGCATCGTCAAAACGGATTTATCAGAAGCATCAAGATGACCTGCTTGCTCCGGCAGAAGCAAAGCCGCATCTGATCGAGTTCATCGGCGATTCGATCACCTGCGGATACGGCGTGGACGGTCAGAACGGCGTTGACCCGTTCAAGACTGCAAATGAGAATGTCACAAAGTCCTATGCATATCTCACCGCGGAGACGCTTAATGCAGATTACAGCATGGTCAGTTACAGCGGTCACGGCATTATCTCCGGCTATACGACAAACGGCAAAGCGCTGACGAGTCAGCTGGTTCCGCGGTATTATGCACAGACCGGTCACAGCACGGCAGTGATCGAGTCGCGGCACAAGATTCAGGACGATATATGGAATTTCAAGAAACAGCCTGATCTGATCGTGATCAACCTCGGCACAAATGACAGCTCGTATACCGGAACGGATGCAGCAAAGCAAAAGGATTTTGCAAAGGCATACACGGAGTTCCTGAAGGTGATCCGTGAGAAAAATCCGGATGCGCCGATTCTTTGCACGCTCGGCATCATGGGACAGACGCTCTGTGATGCAGTGGAGCTTGCTGTCACAGAATATACAAACGAAACCGGAGACACCGGTATCCGCACGCTGCGCTTTGATATGCAGTCTGAGGCGGACGGCGTTGTGGTTGACTGGCATCCGTCAGCCGTGACGCACAAAAAAGCGGCTGACAAGCTGAGCGGCTTTGTACGGGACTGGCTCGGCTGGTGATTGTTCGGAGGAAGATATGAACAATAATTTCTTACTCGCTGATGAGGCGAAAATGCGGATTGGATCCGGTGCATTTGACCGGAAACTCGCGTGCTGGTACGGTGTGACCGGCGACAGCCTCACGCATTACCGCGAACGCCTGATCGACGCGATTGACCGTTTCACCGAGATTTACGGGGACAGACCGCTGCGTGTGTTTTCTGTCTCCGGCAGAACGGAGCTCGGCGGCAATCATACCGATCATCAGTGCGGCAGAGTGCTTGCAGGCGGCATCAGTCTTGATCTGATTGCAGTCGCCGCGCCGAATGACACTGCGGAGATTCAGGTTTATTCCGAAGGATTCGGCGAATCACGCATGAACGTTACGGAAACGGATATGATACCGGAGGAGTGCGGTACCTCTGCGGCTCTGATCCGCGGGACTGCCGCGAGATTTGCGCAGCTCGGCAGACCGGTCGGCGGATTTGCAGCTTTTATCACCTCGGATGTGCCTGCCGGCAGCGGGATGTCCTCCTCGGCTGCATATGAAGTCATGATCGGAACAATTTGCAATGACTTCTACGCAGATGCGTCGCTTTCGCAGGCTGAGCTTGCGATCGTTGCGCAGTTTGCAGAAAACATCTATTTTGGAAAGCCATGCGGGCTGATGGATCAGATGGCATGTGCGCTCGGCGGTGTCGCGGCAATTGACTTTGCCGATCCTGCCGCGCCGCGCTGGGAACAGCTCAGGCTTGACCTTGCAAAAGAGGGCTATGCGCTCTGCATCATTGACAGCGGCGCCGATCATGCAGACCTGACGGATGAATATGCGGCTGTACCTGCGGAGATGAAGTCCGTTGCGGAGATGCTCGGCAAACGGTATCTGCGTGAAACGGATGAATCTGCATTCTGGAAAAAGCTGCCGGAAATCCGCAGCGCCTGCGGAGACAGGGCGGTGCTCCGTGCGATGCATTTCTACAGCGAAAATGCGCGTGCGGCGGAACAGGCATCGGCACTGCGCAGCGGCAGGTTCTCCGATTATCTTGCGCTGGTCAATGCGTCCGGCAGATCGTCTGAGGCGCATCTGCAGAATATCACGCCGGGCGGCAGTGTCACGCGGCAGGCGGTTGCAGCTGCACTTGCTTTGTGTGAAAAGCTGCTGAGCGGCAAAGGCGCCTATCGGGTTCACGGCGGCGGATTTGCCGGAACGGTGCAGGCATATGTCCCGCTTGACGAATCGGAGTCTTTCCGGCAGGAGATTGACCGTGTCCTTGGAGCGGGTGCGTGTCATGTGTTACAGATCAGAGCCTGCGGTGCTTCGGCACTGTGGGATATTCAGGAAGGAGCAGAGTAAATGCTGCTGAAAGTATTGCATCAAATGATTGACGGAAAAAAGGTTCTGCTGCTTGGCTTCGGCAGAGAGGGCAGAGCACTTTATCGCCGGATTGCAGAGGTCGGCGGATACAGCGCGCTCGGTATCTCGGACGCAAAACCGGTCAGCGATGCGCCTGAGGGTGTCTCGCTGCACATCGGCGAGGATTATCAGGCTGCGATGGCGGATTACGATATCGTGTTCAAGAGCCCGGGCATCGTTCTGAAGCCGGAGTATCAGCCCGAAAAGCTGCCGTGCCGTGTCACCTCGCTGACGGAGCTGTTCCTGACAGCGTATCGGGATCAGTGCATCGGCATCACCGGCACAAAGGGCAAATCGACAACATCTTCGCTGCTGTATCATGTGCTGCATGAAGCAGGCGTACCGTCTGTGCTCGGCGGCAATATCGGCATCCCGACAGCCGAGCTTTACGAACAGATTACGCCGGAAACCGTGATCGTCATGGAAATCGGCGTGCATCAGCTTGAATACAACCATGTGTCGCCGAAAACGGCTGTGTTCCTCAATTTGTATGAGGAGCATCTTGACCACTACGGCACGTTTGAATATTACGCCTACTGCAAGGAGAATATCTACCGGAATCAGCGCCCCGGTGATCTGCTGATCTGCGGGGAGCCGTCACTTCCGGCGGCAGGGGACTGTCAGGCGGATGTGCTGCGCCTTGCAAAGGATGACAGAAACGCGGATGTCTCGCTGCTCGGCGGCAATACGATGTATTATCGCGGGGAGACCTGCGAAATTCCTGCGGATATCTCGCTGACCGGTGAACACAACCGCTATAACTGCGCGGTTGTTTATGCGCTTGCAAAGCGTCTGGGACTGACGGATGCGCAGATCACGGAGGGCATCCGGAGCTTTCAGCCGCTGCCGCACCGCCTTTCTCCGATCGGCACCTATCACGGTATCCGCTGGGTGGATGATTCCATCTCGACCGCCTGCGAGACCTGCATACAGGCGCTCAACAGCCTGCCGGATACCGATACCGTCCTGATCGGCGGCATGGACAGAGGTATCAATTACACGCAGCTGCTCGATTATCTGGCAGAATCGCCGGTGCCGCATATCATCCTGATGTCTGATTCCGGAAAACGGATTCTGCACGAAGCAGAGGCGTATCCGGAAACACTCCGCAGCCGGATGCAGTATGCTGCCGATCTGCCGGAAGCGGTTGCAATCGCAAAGAAGGTCACGGAAAAAGGCAGAATCTGCCTGATGTCTCCTGCGGCAGCAAGCTACAATGTCTACCAGAATTTCGAGAAACGCGGGGAGCATTTCAAGGCGCTTGCCATGCAGGATTCTGTGGCAGAAAAGTGAAAATTTCCCTTTACCTATTGACAAATACTCAAATATATAGTAAACTAATTATGTATGGAATACAGCAACGGGTGAAGTGCGCCCGCATGCTGATTCCGGATTATGTGTAAAGGCGGTTATTCAATGAGCTTTATTGACAGGATCTTCGGATCCTACAGCGAAAAAGAACTTGCAAAAATTGAGCCGATCAAGAAAAAAGTGCTTGATCTGGATGAGGAGTATAAAGGTCTTTCCGATGCTTCTCTGAAGGCAAAGACCACGGAATTCCGTGAGCGTCTTGCCAACGGTGAAACTCTTGATGATATTATGGTCGAAGCGCTTGCGACGGTTCGCGAGGCTGCGGACCGTATCCTCGGCAAAAAGCCGTTCCCGGTTCAGATCATCGGCGCGATCGTCCTGCATCAGGGCAGAATCGCGGAAATGCGCACCGGTGAAGGTAAAACGCTGGTTGCGTGCGTTGCATCTTATCTGAACGGTCTTTCCGGTGACGGCGTGCATGTTGTCACTGTTAACGATTACCTCGCAAAAACACAGTCTGACGAAATGGGCAAGGTGCTGCGTTTCCTCGGTCTGACGGTCGGATGCATCATCCATGACCTGAACAATGACGAGCGCCGCGCAGCATATGCATGCGACGTCACCTACGGCACAAACAACGAGATGGGCTTTGACTATCTGCGCGACAACATGGTTATCTACAAGAAGGACCGCGTGCAGCGTGCTCCGAACTTCGCAATCGTGGATGAGGTTGACTCCATCCTCATCGACGAAGCGAGAACCCCGCTGATTATCTCCGGCAGAGGCGACAAGTCCACCGAGCTCTATGAGCAGGCAGACCGTTTCGCCCGCACCCTGACACCTGTCACGGTTGTTGAGACCGATGACAAGGAGGATCAGGATGAGGCCTACGAGGATGCAGACTACATCATCGACGAAAAGGCGAAAACTGCTACGATCACCCGCCGCGGTGTCAAGAAGGCAGAAAGCTATTTCCATGTCGAAAACCTCATGGATATGGAGAATATGACGCTGCTGCACCACATCAATCAGGCGATCAAGGCGCACGGCATTATGCATCTGGATACCGATTATGTCATCAAGGACGATGAGATCATCATCGTTGATGAGAACACCGGTCGTATGATGATGGGCAGACGTTACAACGACGGTCTGCATCAGGCGATCGAGGCAAAGGAAGGCGTCAAGGTCAAGCATGAATCCAAGACGCTTGCAACGGTCACGTTCCAGAACTACTTCCGTCTCTACAAGAAGCTCTCCGGCATGACCGGTACCGCTATGACGGAAGAAGACGAATTTCGTGAGATCTACAAGCTTGACGTTATCTCGATTCCGACGAACAGACCGGTTATCCGTATTGACCATCCGGATCTGATCTTCCGTACCGAGAAGGCGAAGTACAATGCGATCATCAACCAGATTATCGAGTGCCACGAAAAGGGACAGCCGGTTCTGGTCGGTACCGTTTCGATCGACAAATCCGAGAAGCTTTCCGAGATGCTCAAGCGCCGCGGCATCAAGCATGAGGTGCTGAACGCGAAGTATCACGCAAAGGAAGCGGAGATTGTCGCACAGGCTGGCAAGCTCGGCGCGGTTACAATCGCGACGAACATGGCAGGCCGTGGTACGGATATCATGCTCGGCGGCAACGCGGAATTCCTTGCTAAGGCTGAAATGCGCAAGCGCGAAATCCCTGAGGATATCATCACAGAGGCAGTCGGCTATGCGGATACCGATGACGAGGAGATTCTTGCAGCGCGTGAGGTCTACCGCTCTCTCTATGACAAGTTCAATGCAGAAGTCAAGGAAAAGGCTGTTGAAGTCAAAGCGGCAGGCGGTCTGTACATTCTCGGTACGGAGCGTCACGAGTCCAGACGTATTGACAACCAGCTCCGCGGACGTTCCGGCCGTCAGGGCGACGAGGGCGAGAGCCGTTTCTTCCTCTCCGTCGAGGACGATTTGATGCGTATTTTCGCTGGCGACCGTCTCGAGAATATGATGGCACGCCTCAAGGTTGAGGAGGATATGCCGATCGAGAGCAAGATGATGTCCAAGGTCATTGAGTCCTGTCAGAAGAAGGTCGAGGGTATGCACTTCGCAACCCGTAAGAACGTCCTGAACTATGACGATGTCATGAACACGCAGAGAGAGATCATCTACGGTCAGCGCAGCCAGGTGCTTGACGGTCAGGATCTCCATGCTTACATCGTTGACATGATCAAGGAACTGATCCGTACAACGGTCACAACTTATCTTGCAGATGAGGGCGACAAGGCAAACTGGAATCTGGTCGGTCTCCGCGAATACTTCATGGACTGGATCACGGTTCCGGAGGACTTCGAGTGGGATGAGCAGAAGATCAATGCAACCGAGCGTGATGACATCATCAAGATGCTGACAGACCGCACACTTGCTGTCTATCAGATGCGTGAGGACACGATCGGTCACGATGAGCTTCGTGAGCTCGAGCGTGTTGTCCTGCTCAAGGTTGTTGATACCAAGTGGATGGCACACATCGACGATATGGATGAACTCAAGCGCGGCATGGGCCTTCGCGGCTATGCGCAGAAGAATCCGGTTGTCGAGTACCGCTATGAGGGCTTCGAGATGTTCGATGCAATGGTCGAAGCGATCCGTGAGGATACCGTCCGTCTGCTGCTGACCATCAAGCTCAATGAGAACCATGCACCGCAGCGCGAGCAGGTTGCAAAACCGGATGCGCCGAATGCCGGTGCAGGCGACGGCAGCTTCAGCCGTCAGGCAACCTCGAAAAAGAAGGTTAAGCCGAATGATCCCTGTCCCTGCGGCAGCGGCAAAAAATATAAGTTCTGCTGCGGTATGAAGGAACAGTGAGAATCAGATCAAACAGATAAAGAATATGCTGCGTCCCTGCGGCTGCCGCCCAAAAATATAAGGCAGCCCGTGCAGACATATTCCCAGCATACAGCCAATCTTTGCATTCATTTTAGGGGATCCGACAATTTTTACTGGTAAAAGAGAAAAGAGGAGGATTTTCATGAAGCCAGAACTGCGTTTTCTCAAGTCAGGTCTGTGCATCTGCCTTTCAGCGCTGATGCTCGGTACCTGCGCCCTGCCGGCTTATGCGTCAGCAGGTGAGGATCCGGGAACTGTCGAGGATGCTGACAAATCATTCCCTGATCCGAAAAGCTTTTCCTATGACGATGTTGAGGTCAACTTCGCAAAGGGACTTCAGTACACGCTCTATTTCTATGATGCCAACAAGTGCGGCAAGCGCACAGGCAGACTGGAATGGCGCGGCGACTGCCACATGGAGGATCAGAAGATCCCGCTGAAGCAGTACGGCGAGGATTTCAAGGGCATCAACCTTCCGGATTCCTGGATCGAGGAGCACAGAGATGAACTTGATCCGGACGGAGACGGCTGCCTCGACTGCGAGGGCGGTATGCACGATGCGGGTGACCATGTCAAATTCGGTCTTCCCGGCACCTACGCTGCATCTACGCTCGGCTGGGGCTATTACGAATTCCGTGAAGCGTATGAGAAAACCGGCAATGCAGAACACATGGAGGATATCCTGCATGCATTCTGCGATTTCTACCTGAAAGCGCTGTATTATGACAAGGACGGCAAGCTGCTTGCCTATGTCTATCAGGTCGGTGAGGGTAATATCGACCACAACTACTGGCTCTGCCCGGATCTGCAGGGCGAGCATCTGCTCGATTTTGCGAGACCTGCCTACCTCTGCACCGAGAATAACGTCTTCAAAGGCGGCGATTCGGTCGGCGCGGCTGAGTCGAAGCTCAAGGATGCTGATTCCAACGCTGCAAAGGCAAAGGCAAAGCAGACGGACTCCCGCGCATCCGATATGTGCGCTGGTGCATCGGCTGCACTGGCAATCAGCTATCTGAACTTCAAGGATACCGATCCGGATTACGCAAAGAAGTGCCTGAAGGGCGCGAAGGATCTTTATGAAATGGCTGTCGCTTCTCACGAGGAAGATGAGGGCAATAAGGTTCTGACGCTTGGCTATGACGGCGGTTTCTACACTTCCAGCTATGACTATGATGAACTCGCATGGGCTGCTGTCTGGCTGTACTACTGCGAGTGCGACGGCGATATCTCCGTCCGCAACGAAGAGGCATATGACAAGTACATCATCCCGATCATTGCAGTTGATGAAACCAAGACCAACGGCAATGACGGTCATCCGTACACCGGCTACATGAAGCGTATCATCGCAGATACCAACAACTGCTGGAACAATATCTGGGTTCACTGCTGGGATACCGTCTGGGGCGGCGTGTTCGCAAAGCTCGCACCGGTTACCAACATTGAGCGTGACTGGTACATCTTCCGCTGGAACTGCGAGTTCTGGTCCGGTATTACCCACCTCGATCCGGGTCTTGTCGATACAATCTGGAACAAGCCGTTTGAGTGGGATACGCAGGCGCCGAAGCCGGAAGCAACCGACTATCTGAAGAAGACACCGGCAGGCTTCTCGATGCTGAATGAATACGGTTCTGCGCGTTACAACACTGCTGCAGAGCTCTGCTGCCTCGTGTATGCGAAGGAAGCAAAGGGTCACGAGGAAAAGAACGATCCGATGCGCTTTGCAAAATGGGCAGAGGGTCAGATGGAATACATCATGGGTAAAAACCCGATGAACCGTCCGTATATCGTCGGCTGGTCCCCGACAGCTGCATCGCATCCGCATCACCGTGCAGCACACGGTTCCAAGGATCTGAACATGGATCATCCTGCAACACAGGTGCATATCCTCTGGGGTGCACTGGTCGGCGGTCCGGATGCAGGTGACTGGCACCGTGATATCACAAAGGACTATGTCTACAACGAAGTTGCCGTTGACTACAATGCTGCAGTTGTCGGCGCTTGCGCAGGTCTCTACTACTTCTACGGCGACGATACGATGAAGAGCCAGGAGAACTTCCCGCCGCTCGAATCGAGCTACAAGACGCCGGAAGAACTCCGTGAGTTCATCGTCAAGGCTGCTGTCGGTGATGACGGCAACAGATCCACACAGGTTCTGCTTGAGTTCACGAATGAGACGCTGCTCCCGCCGCGTTACCTGTCTGAGGTCAAGGCTCGCTACTACTTCAACATCTCCGAGCTGATCGAGGGCGGTCAGACGCTTGCGGATATCAATGTCGAGATGCAGTACGATAAGATGGCTGCAAATTCGCAGAATCAGTATCAGGTCAAGACCGAGTTTGTCCAGTACAATGATAAGGGCGACTGCTACCTCGAAATGACATGGCCGGATTACAAGTTCTACGGCGAAATGGATTATCAGTTCGCAATCGTTGCGCCGAAGCTGAAGGTCGTTCAGGGCGATGACGGCAACGAAAAGCACATTGCAATCTGGGATTCCTCCAATGACTACAGCCGCAAGGGCATGGTTTCGCAGGAAGAACTCGGCAAGTCGCTGAACGAGTGCCCGGAGGAATGCGAGAGCATCACGCTTTATGTTGACGGCAAGCATGTCTGGGGTACTGCTCCGGAGGGTGCACCGGAACCGGAAGGTTCTGAGGAGCCGATCAATGTCGGCGGCAGCGTTTCCTACGGTGATGTCAACGTCGATAAGAGAGTCGATGTTTCCGACGCTGTTCTGCTTTCCCGTATGCTTGCAGAGGATAAGACCGCTACGGTTACTTCTCAGGGCAAGCTGAATGCAGACTGCAAGAAGGACGGCGAGCTGACATCTGACGATGTGCTTCGCATTCTGAAATATATCGTAAAACAGATTGATTATTCCGTGCTTGGCACAAAATAATGGAAACAGCGGTGCATCAGTAACGGTGCACCGCTGATTTTATCCTTACGGAGGAAAGCTATGATTCCACTTGCTGAGCGGCTCAGACCGCAGAGCATCGACGATATGGTCGGGCAGCCGCATCTGTTTGCAGCCGGTATGCCGATGCGCCGGATCATCGAATCCGGTCAGGTTCCGAATATGATTTTCTACGGTCCGTCCGGCGTCGGCAAGACAACGCTTGCCCGCATGATCGCTGACCGCACGGATATGTCCCTGCACAAACTCAACGGCACAACTGCATCCGTCGGAGATATCCGCGAGATTTTGCAGGAGAGCAATTCGCTCTTTGGCTCAAACGGTGTGCTGCTGTATCTCGATGAGATTCAATATCTGAACAAAAAGCAGCAGCAAAGTCTGCTCGAATATATCGAGAACGGCAGTGTCACGCTGATTGCCTCGACAACCGAAAACCCGTATTTTGCAGTGTTCAATGCGATCATCAGCCGCTCGACTGTGTTTGAGTTCAAGTCGGTCACACAGGAACAGATGCGTCCCGCGATTGAACGCGCATATCGGTTTCTGGCAGATGAGCAGGGGAGTCCGATTCATTTTTCGCCGGAGGTTGTCTCGTATATTGCGGCAGGCTGCGGCGGCGATGTGCGCAAGGCTGTGAATACGGTGGAGCTTTCTGTTCTGGCAGCTGACCACACCAAGGCGGAACTGGAGATTGAACTGGATGCTGTCAAGGCGCTGACGCAGCGCAGCAACATGCGATATGACCGTGACGGTGATCAGCATTATGATTTGCTTTCGGCGCTGCACAAATCCATTCGCGGCTCTGACGAAAACGCAGCGATTCATTATGCGGCACGGCTTATGGAGGCAGGGGATCTGCTGCCGCTTTGCCGCCGCCTGCTTTGCATTGCCTCTGAGGATATCGGGCTTGCGTATCCGATGGCGATTCCGATTGTGAAGGCAGCGGTTGATACCGCACTGCAGCTCGGCATGCCGGAGGCACGTCTGCCGCTTGCAGATGCCGTGATTCTGCTCGCAACTGCGCCGAAATCAAACAGCGCCTACCTTGCAGTAGACGCTGCTGCGGCTGATATTCGCGCCGGCCTTTCAGGGGACTTCCCGCGTGCGCTGCAGAATGTCCATTTCGATGGCGCAGACGTCAAGAACAAGGGTCAGCATTATCTCTATCCGCACGATTATCCGAATCACTGGGTGCAGCAGCAATATCTGCCCGACACGCTGAAAGACCGCGTATACTATCAGTACGGCGAGAATAAGGCGGAGCAGTCTGCAAAGGCTTACTGGGAAAAAATCAAGAAATAGGAGCGGCATATGGATGCGAAAACGTTTCTGGAGATTCTGCACACCGCGGAACGCCTGAAAGACACAACGCGCCACTGTACTACAACCAATCGCAGACAGGAAAGTGTTGCCGAGCACAGCTGGCGCGTTTCGCTGATGGCGATGCTCCTGCGGCACGAGTTTCCGCAGGCAGACATGGACCATGTGACGCGGATGTGCCTGATTCACGATCTGGGGGAGTGCTTCACCGGTGACATCCCGACATTTGCCAAAACAAGCGAGGACAGGGTAAATGAGGATACACTTTTGCAGCAGTGGCTGCAAAGCCTGCCCGCTGAGATTGCAGCTGATTTATCAAGTCTCTATGCGGAAATGGATGCACAGCAGACAGTCGAATCGCGAATTTATAGGGCGCTTGACAAGCTCGAAGCGCTGATTCAACACAATGAATCGCCGCTGGATACATGGTCAGAGAATGAGTTTGCGCTGAACAAAACATATGCGTTTGATGCGGTTGCTTTTTCTGATTGGCTGCAGGCGCTGCGGAACGAAATCCTGAAAGAAACCCTCGCAAAAATAGATTGCGAGGGCGTCTGACTATTTGACACATATCCAAATGATGAGCGGAAACGAAAGCAGCGAGAACAGCGTCGTCATAAAGATGCCCTGTGAAGCGAGTTTTTCGTTTCCGTTATATTCTGTCGCGAACAGCGCGGTGGTGTTTGCGACCGGCATGCAGGACATCAGCAGCAGGGTCGGAGCAAGCACCGGATGCGTCACGAACCGGCTGATGATCAGCCAGAAGACGAGCGGCATCGCAATCTGCCTGAGCAGCACATAGATATTCATGCGCATATTTGTGAGCACATCCTTGATTTTCATGCCGCTGAGATTGGCACCGACCACAAGCATAGCCAGCGGCGATGTGAGGTCACCGAGCGTGCCGCAGGTATCTGCGATGATACCGGGCAGGGGAATGCGGCAGACAAAAATCAAAATGCCGACCGCTGTACCGATCACGGCAGGCGTCAGCAGCAGCTTTTTCCACGGGATCTGTTTGATGCGCTCCGCGAGCGAACCGCTGCCGGATTCTCCTGCGCCGCCCATCAATACAACGCCGAATGTGTATACGAAAATATTGAACACGCTGTTGACGATCGCTGCATAGAACAGTCCTTCGGTTCCGTATACCGATTTGACAATCGGAAAGCCCATAAATCCGACATTTCCGAAGATCGTCATGAAGATGTAAAGCCGCTTGTCATCCTTCGGCGGATGCAGTGCCGCAACGAGGATCAGCGAAAGCACAATCAGAATCAGATAGAACGCGAACGAGTAAACAAACAGCATCCCGACAGATACGCTGAGATCCGATTCCTGTTCGCCGAGCATCTGCATCCGGTCATAGAATGCGTCGATCATCATGAGCGGCGTGGTGACGTTGAGCAGGATTTTCGTGAGCTTCTGCTTCGTGTGCTGATCGAGCAGCTCGATGCGCGCGAGCGCAAAGCCGAGGCAGAGAATCAGGAACAGTTTGCCCATTTGTTCAATGATAACAGTAATATGCATAGGTTCTCTTTTCCGGTTTATTTTTTGCGGACGAACAGCACGCCGAGTGTATTCGGTCCGCAGTGGCTCGAAATCGTGGAGCCTGCCTGTGTTTCAACAATTGCCTCAAAGCGTCCGGATTCGCGAACCGCATTTTCCGCTGCGCTGACAGCCTCTTTTGAAGCAGCCGCGTGCGTTATGAAAATCCGGTGATTGTCAATTGAATCCCGTTCCGCAAGGCGGTCTTTCGCATACTCCGTGACGCAGTGGACGAAGTTTCCGCGATACTTTTTGCTGACAGACATCTCGCCGTTTCGCACCTCGATGCAGGGCTTGAGCTTCAGAAGATTTGCACCGAGCGCAGCCACAGCAGAGCATCTGCCGCCTTTGTGCAGATAATCGAGCCGGTCGATGATGAAGCTTGCATCGACATTGGGGATAATGTCATTCCGCAGAATCTCCGCGATCTCGGGAACGGTTTTATTCTCCTCGATCAACTCAGCGGCAGTCAGGATCACATGTCCGATTCCGGTCGAGAGGTTCATCGAGTCAATGACCGTTACATGCCCCGTTTCCTCGGCAGCGATGCATGCATTCTGATAGCAGCTTGAAAACTTCGCACTGATTGTGATGCAGATAATTTCATCTGCGGGATTGCGCTCCAGAATTCTGCGGAACGCGGTCAGATAATCCTCAACGGTGACCGCGGCTGTTTTCGGCAGTGCGCCGCCTGCTGCAACAAAACGGAAAATATCCTCAGCAGTGATGTCCTTGCCGTCCCGGTGATCTTTGTCACCGAGCATGACATACAGCGGAAGAATTGTGATGTGATATTGTTCAATGAGTTCTTCTGTCAGGTCACAGGTGCTGTCAGCGACAATATGTATTGCCATAGTGATACCTCCCTGCAAAAACTGTTACTATTATAACGCGGAATGCGTATTTTGTCAAGGAATGCCATTTGCTGCAATTCACATTCAGGACAAGAATGCATGACGAAACATTGACATTTTGTGCAAAATGTGGTATACTATATAAAATAAATCTGATTTAGGGGGAATTGTGATGTTCAAGCGCTGTCTTGCTGTGTTATCTGCGGCTGTCTGTGCGGCTGCATACATGCCGACTGTCTGCGCTGCGCCTGTATCTGCGCGGATTGACATGTCAGATAAAATCATCCGTGATGAAAATCTGGTGTATATCGGCGCGGATTATCTGAATCCGGCATCCGTGCTGTTTGATAATCAGGACTATGCACCGGAATCGCCGGAGAATACAAAGGTCAGTGCGGAGGCATGGGCGGCGACAGAGCGCAGCAAAAACTGGAAACCGAACTGGCAGTCTGAATTCGGCGATGATGCATTTTACATCGACCTGCAGGGGAATTATGTCATTACCGGTATCTGTTTTCTGGATACAAACGGTGTGCAGGACTGGGTGATCGAGGACGGCACACCCTTTGCATGGGAGCAGATCGGCAAGTTCACAACGGATGCCTATCAGACATGGCGCGGCTGTCAGATTGAGAAGCCGCGCGCCACGCGCTATCTGCGGTTTTCAACGCCTTGCGGTGACAGCGGTGTCAGTGAGCTGGCGATTTACGGCTATCTGGATTCTCCGCTGACGGATGCGCAGAAAGCGAAAACCGGTGTCAAAATCATTTCGCCGATCACGCCGCAGGAAAAACTGATGGCTGGCGGAAAGATCGGGTTCAATGCATTCATTGATGATCCGGTTTCTGCGATCATGGCAGCCGGAAATGTCCGTGAATATCACAATCTGAGCTGGCTGCTGGATGAAGAAGGCAGGGTGAAATTCACGCAGGGGACATGGGGTGACATGGACGCTTATTATTCGCAGATGCGCAAGCTCGGCATCAGCATTATCCCATGCATTCAGGGCGGCAGCACGGTGATCTCCGGCGGCAAGGAACCGCCTGAGATTCCGGTAGCGGCCGGTGCGGATACGCTTGATCCTGAAAGCTACAAGATTCATGCGCAGGCGATGTACCAGATTGCTGCACGCTACGGCAGCAATCCGGATGTGGATACAAAAACGCTGCATGTCGCGGAAGGCTCTGAGCCGAAAGCGGGTCTGAATCTGCTGTACGGTGTCGAAAACTGTAACGAGCCGAACAAGACATGGAGCGGCAATGCAAACTATTTTTCGCCCTATGAGCTTGCGGCGATGTGCTCTGCGGATTATGACGGTCACGAGGGGACAATCCCGAATGCCGGTGTCAAGCAGGCTGATCCGATTTTTGCGCTGGCGGTCGGGGGACTGCTCGCAGGGCAGCAGCTGCTTGACTATCTTTCCGAGATGAAGGAGTGGTTTGACTATAACCGCAAGGACGGCGCTTTTGCGGCGGATATCATCAATGTGCATCTCGGTCCGGACACCTTCAATCCGGAGGATTCTGCAATGGCAGCGCGCATTCGCGAGATCCGCTCATGGATGTCAGAAAATGCGCCGCACACGCAGCTTTGGATTTCAGAGTTTGAAATCCCGATGAGCGACTGTGAAACAGAGGGCGTTGACAATCATGACAACGGAACCTATCAGCTCAAGTATGCGCAGCGTGTTGCGCGAACCTATCTGACGGCGATCGGCGCCGGTGTTGACCGCATAACGAAATTCCAGCTCCGTGATGAGGGCGAGGGTGTGTATTACAATTCCGGTCTGGTCACGCAAAAGGGCAGTTGGAGCAAGAAACTCGCGTGGTATTATACTGCCTGTATGACGAATGTGCTGCGCGATGCCTATTTTGCTGCGGATATGACGGAGGATGAGGTCAAAAAGTATTTCTTCATCCGGAATCAGACGGAGCTGAATAATTCCGCATCCCAGATATATTGCCTGTGGCTGCCGACGAACACCGGCAAGATCATCAAGGATTACAAACTCAGGGTTCCGGCGAATTCCAAGGTTACACTGATCCAGCCCGGAACCTATGCAGAGGGTGTGAGCAGTATACTGCCGGTAAAGGACGGCTTTGTGACGCTTGATATCAGCGAAACGCCGGTATTTGTTTCGTTCCGCGCGCAGACGCTGCCGAAACCCAGTAACGGTGAATATCAGAACATTCGTCCGGCTGCAATCAGCATGAGCGAGGATTTCAGTTCAGAGGTCTGTGATCTGCAGAGTGCGCCGAAAGATGCGGATTTGAAGCTGTTTTATCAGATGTTTGATGAGCCCGATTCTATGCCGCAGTATTTTTACAGCGATACGGCGGGTATATCAGCACCGAAGACCAGTGCAGGCAGCAAAACACAGACCTGCTTTGTGAAACTGCGTGAACCATATGTTCTGCAGGGCTGCGGTGTCTATGATACATACGGGACAGGCGGAATCTGTGTGAAGGACGGCTATACAGGCAAGGTGCTGTGGGAATCTGATCTCGGCAGTTACATGGCGCGTGAGCTGACTCCGGCTGCGCCGCAGTATCCCGGAACTGATCTTATGATCATCGAGCACAAGGGCGGTGATCTGAATGAACTCGCGTTGTACGGACGTCCGGTGCCGGAGCACTGGCGGTATGATATCGACGGCGATCATTTCTGCAACAGGAATGATGTCGAGGCGCTGCAGATGTATCTGCTGCAGGGAAAGTTCCCAGGCAGCGCGTGCAGTGCAAAGATCGCTGATCTCAATGCAGACGGTTGTCTGAATGTCAGAGATTTGTCTCTGCTGAAACAGCTTTTGCTGTATTAAGATTTAAGACCCATTGATAAAGAACCGATCCGTGCCATGCGGATTGGTTCTTTTGATTTTGTGCCGGCTCATTGTATACAGATAGCTCTTTTTCCGGCAGGTGGATATCGCCTTTATTGCATCTAATCCATATTTGGTGCAATTGGAGTGCCGGATTTTGAAGATGCCCCTTTTTCGCATATCAGAACTGTGTGTTTGACAAAGCGCCGAATATCTGTTATAATATGGTACGGAAAGTAAATGAACGGAGGTTTTCATATGAGTTTGTTCCGTCGCGGTATGCGGGACGGTATCTCCATTGCACTCGGATATTTATCTGTATCGTTCAGCTTCGGCATTTTGTCTGTGCAGTCCGGATTGACTGTCTGGCAGGCTGTTTTGATTTCGCTGACAAATCTGACATCCGCCGGTCAGGTTGCCGGTGTCGGATTGATCGCTGCAAATGCATCCATGTTTGAGCTGTTCCTTGCGGAGCTGGTCATCAATATCCGTTATGCGCTGATGAGCCTCGTGCTCTCGCAAAAAGCGGATGCATCCTTCCGGCTGCCGCACCGTCTGCTCGCGTCCTATGGTATCACGGATGAGATTTTTGCAGTCGCTTCGATTCAGAAAGAGTCTGTGAAGCCTGCGTATATGTACGGTCTGATTCTCGTGCCGTTTATCGGCTGGTCGCTCGGAACATGGCTCGGCGCGGCTGCCGGCACGATTCTTCCGGAGCAGATTACCAATGCGCTCGGCATCGCGCTTTACGGCATGTTCCTCGCGATTATTCTGCCGCCTGCGCGGAAATCAAGAGCAATCCTCGCTGTAATCTCTGTTGCTGCGGTGATTTCCGTTCTGCTGCATTACTTTGTCTCGTGGATGTCCGGCGGCTTTGCGATGATTCTCGCAGCGCTCGCGGCGTCGGTATTCGGTGCTGTGTTCTTTCCGGTTCCGGAGAACGCTGATGCAAAGGAGGCGCAGGCATGACCAGAATCCTGATTGCCATTGCCGTGATGGCGCTGACAACTTACATCATCCGCATGATTCCGTTTACATTTGTGCGGCGGAAAATCAAGAGCCGGTTTATCCAGAGCGTTCTGTACTATATTCCGTATGCGGTTTTGAGCGCGATGACGATTCCTTCGATTTTCTATGCGACGCAGGATCTGCCGTCTGCGATTGCCGGAACTGTGGTTGCTGTGGTGCTCGCATATTTCGGGCTGCCGCTGATCGTTGTGGCGCTGTCGGCTTCTGCTGCAGCGTATCTTGTGATGATTTTGCTGCCGATCATACTCAAATAAACACAATCCCGAAAGCTTTGTTCCGGCTTTCGGGATTTTTTATGGATTGCGCCAGTGATCAGCCTGCGCGAGAATTTGCCGGATCATATCAGCTTTCATGGCGGTGTAGGTTTTCCGGTCATTCGCATATTGTTTTGCGAGCATCTGCTTCAGTTTGCAGTATGCTTGTGCTTCAGCCGGATGCGTATTCAGATAGTCGCGCATATTGACATAATTGTTCCACGCTTCAGCGCGATAAATCACAGCATGAATGTGGTGCGTAACAAACTGCTCATCACCGCAGATATATAAATGCTGATCGGGATGATCCTGACCGCGGTAGAGAAAGCCGGCTTCCGCAAGAATCTCATTCTTTGCAAGCAGCTTTGAAAAATCTGATACGCCGATCACCAGATCAATAATCGGCTTTGCATCAATGTTCCGGATTGCTGTGCTGCCGATATGCTGAATATCGGATGCGGTATCTCCGAGAATTTGTTTTAGGCTTTGAATTGTCTGATCAGCGATGATTTCCCATTCCGGATTGTGCGGTTCAAGCGCAACCGTTCCGCGAAACAGACCGATATTCATATGTCAGACTCCTTTCCGCTGATGTGCGTTTCGTTTGATTGAGAATCCGCAGAATCCCGTAATACAGAGAACCGCCGACCGCTGCGCAGAGTATCATCCCGCAGATTTCCGGCAGATGCATGCGCGTGATCAGATGATCGGTCAGCAGCATGATCTGCCAAGCCGCGATCAGCGCAAAAATCGGATGAATCAGAATCCGTTTCCAGACCGGTTTCAGTCCTGTCTGCCGCAGGACAAAGAACAGTCTGACTGCATTGCCGCTGAGATTGCACGCCAGATAGGACGCCACAATCCCGTAAAAGCCGAACATCGGGACACAGATCAGCAGCACCGAGATGCGGACAATATATTCCGCCAGATAATTGACCGAGGAGAAATTATGCTTGCCGAGTCCGCGCAAAACGCCCTCCATGATGATCTCCAGATAGATCAGCGGCACAACCGGTGCCATGAACCGCAGGATTACGCCGGTCAGGGCATCCCCTCCGAGGAGCGTGCCGATTCGCAAGCCGAATTGCACCAAATACACAACAATGAAAAGTGCATAGGCGATTGTTTGTTCAAAGACGCGCTCGGTCAGCAGCCGGATCGCGTGGTGATCCTGTTCGGCGTTGGCTTTCGAGAGAATCGGTACGATCAATCCGGACATGACACATTGAATCACAGACGGAAAAAACAGCGCCGGAATGATGATCGCTTCAAATTCACCGAACTGCGCGAGCGCTTCTTCGGTGCTGTTCCCGAATTGCAGAAGTGTCAGCGGAACCAGCGCATCATTCGTGCTGCTGAGCACTGCGACAAGCGATGCGTTGCCCATAATCGGCAATGTTTTCTGCACAAATCTGTGAAACGAAAACGAGCAGATATTGCAGTTTTCCGCGTGCGGCATCCGGAGCAGTGCGAGAAATATCACGGTACTCCCCTGCCCGATGAGTGCAGAAACCGCAAACGCCGCAATGACGGTCATCACACCGCGCGGAATCAGAAATACCGCGCAGAATGCGAGTGTTCCGGCGCGCAGCAGAAACTCAATACAATCTGCGATCGCCGGCAGATAGACACGCTGATATGCGTAGCAGCGGCCTTTCAGACAGGCAGCAAGCGCGGATACCGGCAGCGAGAGACTCAGCAGCCGGATTGTCGATGCGGTCAGTTCTGCATGATGCAGCAGTCTGCCGGGCAGCTCCGCGAATACACACAGCAGCACCGCGAACGCAATGCTCAGGCACATGCAGAATCGCGTGATATACTGGAATACCCGATGCGGGTTTCCGCCGCAGCCGAGCTCCTCGGACATGAATCTGCTTGCTGCGACAAATCCGCTGCCGCCGCTCAGCACTGCAGCCAGCCCGTAAAATGAACTGATCAGTGTCATTTCCCCGACGGTCGCTGCGCCGAGCTGTCTGGTCAGAAAAATATTGAGCAGCAGACCAAGTCCCTGCAATCCGACAGAAAAGCTGCTGAGAAAGACAGTTTGATACAGCATTTTTCGGCTGCCTTGTGCGTTCAACATATGCTCACCTCACTGTCAGCATATGCGAACCTGCGTCAAAAAAGAATTCCGCCGCAGCCGACGGAATTCTTTGTTTTCAGGAAAAGACCGCAACAAATGTCACAAGCTGATTTTCACTTGTGACTGTCAGTGTGCCGCCCATCTGCCGCACAATGCTCTTTGCAATGCTGAGACCGAGTCCCGAACCGTTCGGGCTGCCCTCGGTATCAAGCCGGTAGAAGCGGTCAAAGAGATGTGCAAGCTGATCCTTCGGGATATCCTTAGCGGTGTTTGCAACACTCAGCCGGATTTTGCCCTGTACATCTTTTGAGAGCGAAACCGTGATCTGCGCCTGCGGAACCGAATGCAGAACAGCGTTATCCAGCAGAATAGAGAGCAGCTGTTTGATGTTGTCCTCCTCGGTTTTCAGTGTCACGTTGCGCTGAATGACAGTGTTCAGTGTTTTGCCGTTCTCATAAATGATCGGCTCAAAGACGAGGCAGACATTCGAGACGGCTTCGGAGAGTGCAAGCGGTTTGACAGATTCTTTTTTCTGCGATGCGTTATCCATTCGTGCAACGGACAGCAGATTTGTAATCAGTTTGGACATGCGCATGGTCTCGGACTGAATGTAGCTGAGCCATTTGTTCTGACCGGAGACGGATTCCTGCGGATTTGCAAGAATGACCTCTGTATTTGCAGAGATGACTGCAAGCGGTGTTTTCAGCTCGTGAGAAGCATCTGCGACAAACTGCTTTTGCTTTTCCCATGCGACCGCGATCGGTCTGACGGTCCAGTTTGCAAGCTTCATGCTGATGCCGAACATCAGAAGCAGACCGAGGATTGTGATCATCGCAAAGATGAAAATCAGCCGGTGCAACGTGGAAAGCTCCAGTGTACGGTCGAGCAGAACAAGGCGGTAATGTCCCTGATTATCCGGCGCATAGCGGAAACGGTAGGATGTTTCACCGATTTCCATGACACCGGATTGCTTGCCGCGGCGGTGCATTTCATTGACAGCGTTGTGCAGAATCCGGAAGTGTTCGTCCTCTGTGAAGTTCTCGTCATTGCCGGAATAGGCTGTGATGTTGCCTTCATCATCGAACTGGGCGATCAGTGCATCCGGAACATATTGTCCCTCCTGTACCGGAACAATCGGCGGGGGCGTGGTATCCTCTGAAGTAACCGGTGCCGGTATCAGCGGGACTGTTGTGGTTTCTGTTGCAGCCTTGGGCTCTGTTTTGGCAGGCTTTGTGCTGCGGTGCTCCTTCGGCGGTTTGGTTTCCGCTTCAATCTCCGCTTCTTCCGGCGGCCTTGTCATGAGCGGTACAGTTTCTTCGTTGTACTGCTCATCGGGGATAGTTTCAATATCCTGCTGCGGTTCCTCGTAGACAGGATCCTGCGGTTGTTCCGGATTCTCCTGCTGCGGCGGATCGGCAGGCTGCTGCTGCTCATTCTGATCCTGTGAGCCGGGATCAGGCTGTTCCTGCGGCTGATCCTGCGGCCACTGCCAGTTCGGATCATACGGCGGATAGACGCCCGGATGTGTCCACGGATTCCAAGGGTTCCACGGATTCCAAGGATTCCAGGGGTTCCACGGATCCCACGGATTCCACTGCGGCTGCTGATTCGGATCCCAGTACGGATTGTCCTGATTCTGCTGACCTTCCTGATTTTGCTGACCGTTCCCGTTTTGTTCCGGCGGCTGCCAGTAGGAGTTGCCGTTTTTGTAGCCGCGCCAGTATGCATTTTCGTCATCATCGCCGCAGTCACCGTCATCGCGGTCATCATCGCAGTCCGGACTGTTGTAATGCAGCGGCATTACGGCGGGCTCTGCAAAGAAAACAGTCGGGTCTGCGGATTCCGGCTTCGGCGGAGGCTCCGGCATCTGCGTATCCTGAATCATCTCCTGCATAATGGTGTATGAGGATGCAATCTCAGTGTGATACAGGAATCCGAACAGCACGGCGAGACACACCAGAAGCGTACCGCTCAGCAGTGCCATATTTGTAATCAGATATCTGCGTTTGAGCTTTTTTATCATGCTGTGAACCCCCTTTCAGCAGATTGACGGTTTGGATTATTCCTTTTCTTCGAGACAATATCCGACACCGCGGACTGTCTTGATCGCGACTTTCGATTTCATATGCGCAAGCTTTTTGCGCAGAAAGCTGACATAGACCTCGACATTGTTGTTTTCGGCGTCAGATTCATAGCCCCAGATCTTGACGATCAGTGTTTCCTTTGAGAGGATGCGGTTGCCGTTCTTGAGAAACAGCTCCATCATGGAAAACTCCTTGAGTCCGAGCTTGAATGAGTTTTTGCCGCAGAACAGCTCATATGTAGAAAGGTTGAGCGTCAGGTCGCTCCATGTCAGGACATTTTCAAAAATGACATTTGCATTTCTGCGGTAGAGCGAACGGATGCGTGCGAGCAGTTCATCCGAGGAGAACGGCTTTGTCATGTAATCATCGGCGCCGACATCGAGTCCTGCAACCTTGTCAGAGATCGAATCCTTTGCTGTCAGGAGCAGAACCGGCGTATTAAGCTTGTTTCTGCGGATTTCACGCAGGACATCGAGTCCGTTCATTTTTGGGAGCATGACATCCAGCACGATCATATCATAGATGCCGGAGAGGGCGTTGTCCAGACCGGATTCGCCGTCATAGCATGCATCGACGATATATTTATTTTTATGAAAAATCTGAACCAGTGCATCCGAGAGCGCAGCCTCATCCTCGACGAGCAGAATTCTCATAAACAATCACCCTTTCTGTTCATATATTCTTACTAATATTATACAATAAAAACGGCAGAAATGCAAGTCTTTTTATTGCGATGTTGTTCACAAAAGCTGTGAATCTGCATAAGATATATAAAATTTTCAGAAAGAGGTGTTTCGGATGCCGATTGTATTTTTAAGTCCATCCACACAGGAGTGGAACCCCTATGCCGACGGTACCGGCAATGAAGAAATGGTGATGAACCAGCTTGCAACAGCAATGGAGCCGTATCTGCGTTCGAGCGGAATTGCGTTTGTGCGCAATGATCCGGAGCGGAATGTAGCCGGTGCAATTGCGGATTCCAACGCGGGAAAGTTCGATGTACATCTCGCACTGCATTCCAATGCCGCACCCGAGCAGTTCGCAGGGATGCTCCGCGGCATTGATGTTTACTATGCACCGTCAAGCTATGACAGCGAACTGCTTGCAACAATCCTCGCGAACAATCTGCAGCGGATTTACCCGATGGAAAATCAGGTGGTTGCCCGCCCGACTAATAGTCTAGGTGAGGTGCTGCGTACAAAGGCTGTTGCAGTTCTCGCGGAGATTGGCTATCATGATAATCCCGAGGATGCTGCATGGATTCGCAATCATCTTGAGCAGATTGCGAGTACGCTTGTCCTCTCGCTGACAGACTATTTCGGGATTCCGTTCATCTCCGCGACAGAACCGTTTTACGGAACCGTGCAGACAGAGGGCAGCCGCCTGAATCTCCGCGATTATCCTGCACTGACCGGAACTGTTCTGACACAGATTCCGGACGGCACGCAGCTGATCCTCAACGGAGAAACAGACGGCTGGTTCGTGACAACATATAACGGGAAGACAGGGTATGTCAGCGGCGAATTTTTACGGTTCTGATGCCTCTGTGATGCGCTCTATGATTTCGCGGAAGACCGGTGCGGCGGTTTCGTTTCCGGAGCCGCCGTCCTCGATCAATACAGTCACGGCATACTGCGGATGATTGACCGGAAAGAAACCGGTCATCCATGCGTGACAGAGCTCGTTTCCGTCTGCATCGGTTCTGCCGGTCTGCGCCGTGGAAGTTTTACCGGCGGCGCGGGTGTTGGAAGGCTTGCCGTTTGTATTCTTGGCTTTTTCGATCACAGAGACCATCATTCTGCGAACCTTTGCAGCGGTTCCGGATGAGACGGCGCGGTGCTGTTCCGGCTGAAACTCCGCGAGCAGCGCTGTGCCGTCCGCCGTAAGCCCGCGGATGAGCTTCGGTGCGGTGTAGATGCCGTCATCTGCGATTGCAGCCGTCATGGCACAGACCTGCAGCGGCGTGGCGAGCAGCTTGCCCTGCCCGAAGCTCATATTCGCCTTTTCTGCTTCGATCTGCAAATCTTCGATAGACTGCAGATATCCGCCCGCCGAGATCAGACCGTCCGCAAGTTCATTCTGCTGACCGAATCCGAGCGCTTCTGCTGTATCATGCATAACTTCCGGCGTCATGCGCTGACTGAGCGTGATAAAGTACGGATTGCAGGATTGGATCATCGCCTGCTGCATATCGAGCACGCCGTGCCCGTTCCACTTGTGACAACGGAACTGCTGTCCGTAGACGGAAACATCGCCGTCGCATTCGTACATATATTTCACGGGGATGCCGTGTTCGAGCGCTGCCGCAGCGGTCACGATCTTGAATACGGAGCCGACACTGTATGCGGAAAACGCGCGGTTGAGAAACGGCGCATCCGCACTGGACATTGCCGCTGCAAGATGATCCGGATCATAGACCGGTGTGCTCGCGCATGCAGCGATCTCCCCTGTCCCGATTTTCATAACGACAGCAGCGCCTGCATACGGAGCAGCTTGTGCAAGTGCCTTCTCGGTGATCTGCTGAATGGTGCGGTCAATTGTAGTGACAATTCCGCCGCCCTGCTGTCCGCTGCGGATTACTGTGCGCTCGGCTCCTGCAAGCACCTCTCCCCTGCCGCTGACTGTAAAAGTCACATCCGCAGAGGCATCGCAGGCAGAAAGCCAATCTGAAAACGCGAGCTCCAATCCGGATTTTGCCTCCCCGTTCTGCCGGTATCCGAGAATATGCTGTGCGCAGAGCGGACCGGCGGGCTTGCGGCTGCCGTGCAGCACAACAAGATTCTGATTCTGTTCGGCATCCTCTGTCAGCTCGCAGTAAAAAGGTGTGACATGCTGAAGCTGTTCGTTGACAGCGCTGCGGTCTTTGATTTTTGTAAAGATCGGCGCCAGTGTTTCGGCTGTGGGATTGACAACTGCCAAAATCACTTCATCGGGATGGTTGAGCGATTTGAAATTGCGGTCATAGATTGTGCCGTCGGTCAGCGGGACATGCAGCTTGTAATGCCCCTGCCGGACACTGACCTCGGAGACCTGATTCTTTCGCAGGATTGTAAACAGCTGCAGCATCATCCCCGCCATGCACAGCAGCAGAATGCCGGAAAGCAGCAGCATACGGATCGGACGTTTTCGCATATCGGGATACTTCCTTTCTGTTGGTTCATTAGAAAGTATCCGCAAAAACCGCATTTGTATACAAAAAAAGTGTACCGAGTTTCCTCAGTACACTTTTTATCAGCAATCAGATTGCAAAATTACCGGAGAGGTAATCATCATTGACGACGTAGTAGACCATACCTTCTACCGCGTTGATATACAGCGTAAGCTGCTTCATATCATTCAGAGCATTGCCCTTTGCGGTCCAGTCTGCCTTTGCGCGGTCGATCAGCGAATCAGTGGATTCAGAGACATTCGGGAGCTCAATGACAACCTTAGCCTCGATCTGATCTGCAGCCTTCTTTGCAGGAGCAGCTTTCTTAGCAGCTGCGCGGCGCGGCTTTGCAGCAGCCTTTTTTGCAGCGGTCTTTGCCTTTTCAACGGTCGCTTCAGCCTTCTCGGTTACAGTCTCAGCAGCTGCCTTAACGGTTGCCTTTGCATCCTCAGCAACAGCCTTGACCTTTTCGGCTACTTCCTTCTTGGTATTCGGCATGTTCGTTTCCTCCTCTGCCAGTGGGTGTCGGTTGATTACTTTTCAGGGTTGATAGAATCCTTCAGCGTCTTGCCAGCCTTGAATGCAAGTGCCTTGCAGGGCTTGGTGGTCATGATCTCGCCGGTACGCGGATTCTTGCACTGCTTTGCAGGACGGTCACGAACTTCAAATGTACCGAAACCGGTGATGGAGACCTTCTCGCCTGCAACGAGAGCGTCGGTGATTGCGTCCAGAACGAGGTTCAGAGCCTTGTCAGCTTCCTTCTTCGGGCAATTTTCTTTTGCAGCAATTGCTGCAACCAGATCGTTTTTCTTCATGGGGATTTCCTCCTGTATATAAAGTCTATGCATGTATTATATAACGAAAATACGTGATTTGTCAAATCGAATTCAATAATTCGGATTATTCAATCAGAAACCTGTCGAAACGCCTGCAATTATTGGCGATTTTTACAAGGCTCAGGCGGAAATCGAAGCATACGCGCTGAAAGTTCAGGATTCCGGCTGCCGGTATTTTTCAGCAGCAGCGCAGAAAATCAAAGCAAATGCGCGCGGAGTTCTTCGCCCGGAAGCGGCGAAAGATATGCAGGCGGTACGTCGAAAACAGTCTTGCAGCCGTAGCTCTGTTCCTTTGCAAAACGTGCAGCTGCGCGTGCAAATGCGACCAGAACATTGGTTGTGAATTCCGGATTGGAATCAAGCTTGAGGCTGTATTCGATCAGGTGCTTGTACTCCTTGTTCTCGCCGGAAACACCGCTGCGCATGACAAAGCCGCCGTGCGGAATGCCTGCGTGATCACGGTTGAGTTCCTCCTGCGAGATGAAGTGGACAACGGTATCGTACTCATCGAAGTAGTTGGGCATGGTCTTGATATCATGCTCAATCTTTTTGAGATCAGCGCCCGGCTTCGCAACGACATAGCACTCACGAAGATGCTTCTGACGGGTGGTCAGCTCCGGCTGCTCGCCTCTGCGGACTGCCTCCATAGCAGATTCGATCGGGACAGTGTACTGCTTGCCGTCCTGTACGCCTTCCACACGGCGGATTGCGTCCGAGTGACCCTGCGAAACACCCTTGCCCCAGAAGGTGTAATCCTTGCCCTCGGGCAGGATGCAGTTGCCGTAAAGTCTTGCGAGCGAGAACATGCCCGGATCCCAGCCGACGGAAATCATTGCAACGTGATTCGATGCCTTTGCAGCTGCATCGACATTTGCAAAGTGCTCAGGGATTCTTGCGTGTGTATCAAAGCTGTCAACAACGGTAAAGAGCTTTGCGAGCTCCGGTGTCTGTGTCGGCAGATCAGTTGCGGAACCGCCGCAGACGATGACAACATCAGCGTCATTCTGATGTGCTGCGAGGTCATTATACTGATAGACCGGAACATTTGCGGTTTTCAGCGTAACTGCGGAAGGATCGCGGCGAGTTGCGACAAATGCCAGCTCGGTATCCGGATTGCTGCGGATCGCGAGCTCCACGCCTTTGCCGAGGTTGCCGTAACCGACAATACCAATACGAATCTTGCTCATGAGTAGAGACCTCCTTGTGATTGTTATATGCCTATTATTATACTCTATTTTGCAGAGTTTGTCAATCTTTTCACAAAGATTTTTTCGCTTTCATGTGGTAAAACAAAGAACTGCCGCAATTCGCAGCAGTTCTGTATCAATATTAATTGCCGAAAATAAATGCATGTGCCAGCCCGAACCATTCCCGGACCCAGTAAGTCGGGACAAGATACCATGATGTATACGCAGAAGCGGGATCACACTGCGGCAGCCCCTCTTTCTTCGCGAGAATCTGCGCACGCATTTCGTGATAGCCGTCTGTCACCATAAGCAGATTGCCCGTGATTCCGTTTTCATCGAGAATCTTCTTCGAGAACCGCAGATTTTCAGAGGTCGAAGTGGACTTGTCCTCCATGAGAATGCGGGATTCCGGAATGCCCATTTTTGTCAGCTCGTTCTGCATGCACTGCGCCTCGGAGATATCCTCGTTGCTGCCCTTTCCGCCGGATACAACAGCAATCATCTCCGGATTCTCCTGCAGTGCATCATAAGCTGCATGAATTCTGCGTGCGAGCATCCGGCTCGGCGCCGTGCCGCGTACTCTGCAGCCGAGAACGATCATCGCCTGCGGCTGCTGCTTTGGCTTGCGGTAGGCAGCGTGCAGCATGAGAACACTCATAATCAGGCAGTACAGCACGCCCAGCACGATTACGATCCCGACAATGCGCAGAAGGATTCTGCCGGCAGTGTGCTGCCGGATTGTATCCAGCAAGCCGGAAATCTGCCTGTTCCAGATGACGAACCCGACAAGCAGAATGCTGCATACCAGTCCGAACCCGTTGCCGATATTTACGATATTCGTGAACATCGGCAGCAGGAACAATGCAATGCCGCAGAATCCGATGCAGAGCAGGATCATGCGCAGCACAGTGCTGTCAATGCGCAGCATATCAGGTTTCCGAGCAGATGCGCGCGACGCCGTCCTTGATTGCAGCTTCTGCAACGGCTTCTGCAACTGCCTGTGCAACATGCGGATCAAACGGATTCGGGATGACGCAGTCCGGCGAGAGTTCAGCCTCAGAGACGCAGCCTGCAATCGCTGCAGCTGCGGCATGCTTCATGCCCTCTGTGATATCCGATGCGCGGACGGAAAGTGCGCCCTTGAAAATGCCCGGGAATGCCAGAACATTGTTGATCTGGTTCGGGAAGTCGCTTCTGCCGGTGCCGACCACAAATGCACCCGCCTCTTTTGCAAGCTCCGGCATGATCTCCGGCGTCGGGTTTGCCATTGCAAAGATGAACGGCTTGTCATTCATGGATTTGACCATTTCCGGTGTGACAAGATTCGGCTTCGAAACACCGATAAAGACATCAGCGCCTTTCATTGCATCAGCAAGTCCGCCGTGAATGTGGTTCTTATTTGTACGCTTGGAGAGCGAGGTCAGTGCCTCCGAGGAGAGCTTGTCGCCCTCACAGACGATGCCCTTGGAGTTGAGCATCATGATATCCTGCACGCCGATTGAGAGCAGCATTTCTGCGATTGCGACACCTGCTGCACCTGCGCCGTTGATCACAACGCGCAGATCACCGATTTTCTTGCCCGCGAGCTTGGATGCGTTCATGATCGCAGCAGATGCGACAACAGCCGTGCCGTGCTGATCATCATGGAACACGGGGATATCGACCATTGTTTTCAGCTTGCGCTCAATCTCAAAGCAGCGCGGCGCAGAGATATCCTCGAGGTTGATGCCGCCGAAGCTGCCTGCAATCAGTGCGACCGTCTTGCAGAACTCCTCCGGATCCTTACTGTCCACGCAGAGTGGGATTGCCTGCACACCGCCGAACTCCGAGAACAGCGCACACTTGCCCTCCATAACGGGCATTGCTGCGAGCGGTCCGATATCACCGAGACCGAGAACAGCAGTACCGTCTGTAATCACAGCAACCAGATTTGCTCTGCCGGTCAGATCATAGGAAAGCGACGGGTTCTTCTGAATCTCAAGGCAGGGAGATGCAACACCCGGCGTATATGCGATCGAGAGCGCCTCCTTGTCCTTGATTGCGACTTTTGAACGAATGTCAAGCTTGCCGCCCCATTCCTGATGTGCGGCAAGTGCCTGTTCCATAATATCCATATGAATAAACTCCTTTATCAAGTTGTGATTGCCGTACTATTATAACATAATCCGGCACAGATTGCAAGCCCTGCGGCGGATTCTTCAAAAACATTTACAGAATTCCGATATGAACAGTCCGCATGCGCAGAGAAACGGCAGTCCGGTGAGAAGCAGCAGACCAAGCGGCTCATAGAGTGACAGACCGTTGATGATATGATGCTCCGGATTCTCTTTGTCATAGTATATCCGGATTGTCCGGTTTGTATGATATTTTTTGAGATTGACTCCGGTATCAAAGAAGCCGCCGTATGATTTTCCTGCAGCATCAAAGCTATAGTATTTCCGGTATACATATGTATAACGGAATGGTCGCTTTTCTGTCTGCCGGATTGTTGCATCGGTCGATTCTCCGTGTTTTTTCAGAGCGAAATACTCTGTGATTTTCCGTATGATAATGATAACCGGAATCAGAAGCAAGACTGAGAAAAAGCCCGCCCAGAATCCGCCGCCGGAGATCGGCTTTATTGCGGCTGCCCCGAGAATTCCGGAATAAACGATTCGCATGCTGCCTCCCCTTCTTGTGTATAGGCGTTTTCGATGCCGATCTGTTTTGCATAACGAATGACATTTTCGTATTCCTGTGCAGTGACCTTGCGCGAAAGCAGCGGATGCGCCTTCATCTGCGGCATCGGTGTGTACTGATTCATGATGCTGTATCCGATGCTGTTTCCGTAGGTCTGATACAGATACCAGAGAATCTGCCGCGATTCCTGTGCATGTCCCGGCAAAACCAGATGCCGAACCTGCACACCTCGCGTCATCAGTCCGGTCTGCGGATCAAACTGCGGCGCACCTGCCTGCCGTACCATTTCCGCAAGGGATGCTTTGGCTGTTTCCGGATAATCCGGTGCATTGGAATATTCCTTTGCAGTTTTCGGGCTGATATATTTGAAATCCGGCAGATAGATGTCAATCAGACCTTCCAGCATCCGGATCGTATCTGCGGATTCATAGCCGCTGCTGTTCCAGAGAATCGGGATGCGGAGACCGTCTGCTTTTGCCTGACGGAGAATCGGGAGCAGCTGCTCAGTGAAATGCCCTGCCGTAACAAGATTGATATTGTGCACCCCCTGCGCCTGCAGATCGAAGAAAATCCGGAGCAGCTGTTCGGAAGAAACAGTATATCCGAGATGTGAGACAGCAATTTCGTGATTCTGACAGTAAATACAGCGCAGATTGCAGCCGCTGAAAAAGACCGTGCCGGAACCCTTTGTGCCGCTGATCGGCGGCTCCTCCCACATATGCGGTGCGGCTCTTGCAATCCGGATTTCTTCGGATTCGCCGCAGAATCCGGATTTTGCGGTACGGTCAACACCGCATTGACGCGGGCAGAGTACGCAGTTAGATGTTTCCATTTTGTTCCTCCGGTTGCATGAATGCTGTGTGTTCCGAGATCAGATCGAATCCGGCTTTGAGTACGCTGCGGATAATTGCAAGCGCATCTTCGGAAAGCGCCGGATTGAGAGCAGCCGGATCAGAAATCAGTGCAGCAGCGTCACAACTGCGAAACAGTTTTTCGTAACAGGCATCTGCGCCGTAAGGCTCCGGCAGCTTTGTGCCCAGCGAGTAAGCTGCATCATCAAACAGATTCCAGAAATCGAGCAGGAATTCTGCGTCCAGCTGATCATCGACGTAAATCTGTGAACGGCTGCCGGTAAAAAGCCAATAGTCAAGGCGTTCAGCATCAAAGAACACCGTATCTTTGTACTGCATGCCGCGTGTGATGATCTGTTGCTTTGCATCTGATGCTGACCGGAATACGGCAATGTTGTCTCCTGCTGTATAAAGCCGGTTTCTGCCCTGTGCATCCTCATACCAGATATAATAATCCGTACTGTCACCGGTATAGGACATGCTGTATGCAATGAGATATGCATCCTGCATGCTGTTCACGCTCCTTTTCTCATAGTCTAACACAAATTCGGATACTTGTCAATCTCAGCAGCTTCTGACAAAGAACGCGGCAATCCGACAGCATCCAAACTTGACTTTTCACAGCGAACGTGTTATAATGAAATCCTGCGAAAGGAGGGCTGATTGATGAAACAGGCCGGTATCAAACAGATTGCAGAAAACCGCAAAGCGCGGCATGATTATTTTGTGCTTGAGACATATGAAGCCGGAATTGCACTTGTCGGCACGGAGGTCAAATCCATCCGGAACGGCAATGTCAATCTGAAGGACAGCTGGTGCTCGATCGAAGACGGTCAGCTCCTGCTTCGTGATATGCATGTATCTCCGTATGAAAAAGGCAATGTGTTCAACAAGGACCCGCGCCGCGTGCGGCAGCTTCTGATGCATAAGCGCGAGATTCTCAAGCTGTTCGGCACCCTGAAAACACAGGGCCTGACACTGATTCCGCTGTCGCTCTATTTCAAAGACGGCAGAGTCAAGGTGCAGCTTGGACTTTGCAAAGGTAAAAAGCTTTATGACAAGCGTGAGGATGCGGCGATCAAATCCGCGAACCGCGATATTGACCGCGCAGTAAAATCCAGAAACCAGTAACGAAAGGGACGCAATATGCTTTATCCGAAACCGCTGAAAAAAGGCGACCGCATTGCAATTGTCAGTCTGTCAAACGGTATTCTCGGTGAGGCATACTGCGCGCATGAAAAGGAACTTGGTGAAAAAACACTGCGTGCGTTCGGTCTTGAGCCTGTTTACATGCCGCATGCCTGCGACGGTGCTGAGGCAATCTGGACACATCCGGAGCATCGTGCTGCCGACCTGAAGGCTGCGTTTCTTGATGATTCTATCAGCGGTATTATCACGGCAATCGGCGGCATTGACACATTCCGCACATTCCCCTATCTCATGGAGGATGCGGCATTTATCTGTGCGGTTCGGGAGCACCCGAAGTTCTTTCTCGGATTTTCCGATACAACGAATAATCATCTGATGCTGCACAGAATCGGCCTGCAGACCTTTTACGGTCAGGCGCTGATGCCGGATCTCGCGGAGCTTTCCGGCGATATGCTCCCCTACTCGAAGGAGCAGCTTGCAAGCTGTTTTTCTTCGTATCACGGGCGGAAAATCACACCGGCTCCTGTATGGTATGAGGAGCGCGCCGATTTTTCTGCGGCTGCTGTCGGCACAATGCCGGTTTCGCATCCGGAGCAGCATGGATATGAGCTGCTGCAAGGCAATCCGCAGTTCGAGGGCGAGCTGCTCGGCGGATGCGTTGACAGTCTTGCTGAAATGCTGATCTCTGACTGCGGCAATGAATATGCGGAGCTGTTTGCTTCGGTTCCGTTCGTTGATCCGTCTGTATTTGATGAACAGGGCGCAATCACACGCAGATACAATATTTTCCCATCCGCAGATGAATGGCGCGGCAAGGTTTTCTTTGCGGAGACCAGTGAATGCTGCCCGGCACCGGAGCGTCTGCGATTCTGTCTGGAAACATTGAAGTCTGAGGGCGTGTTCGATGCAGTCAGCGGAATTCTGGTCGGAAAGCCGATGAACGAACGGTATTATGAGGAATACAAAACGGTCTGGCGCGAAGTGATTGACAATCCGGAGCTGCCGATTCTCTATAATATCAATTTCGGGCATGCGGCGCCGAGAGCAATTCTGCCTTACGGTGCGGCGGCACAGGTAGATGCGGAAAAGCAGAAGATCAGGCTGCTGTAATTGGCAGTTGACAAATCGCCGCAGATACGGTATAATAATAAGAGCAATTCAGCTTGCAGTTACCCGATACGGGGGCGTAAAGGTTTCGACGGGGGCTGGGAAGTTTGATTGGCGAGCCGGGCGCATAACCCGTAAAATGTGCAACTTTCTAAATTTAAACGAGAACAACGATTCCGTTTTGATGGCCGCTTAAGGCCTCCGTCAGCCCGGAGAGTACCGCGTATCCGGAGTCTGGCGTCATGACGCGGTGAACGTCTGCTGAGGACGCACATAATCGGCAGTCGCACAATGTGCTACCGATTCGTATAGCCTGTTTGTCGGCGCTGCGAAAAGGGAATGTAAAAGATAAACTACGCTCGTAGAAGATCGGATGAAACGGTTTTCGGACAGGGGTTCAATTCCCCTCGCCTCCATCAATGAAATCTGCGAATTATTTGTATAGTAATTACGCAGTGTTTTTGCCGCAAATACATCATTGTATGTATTTGCGGCTTTTTGTAAAAAAGAGCGAAAATACTATATGAAATGAGGTAATAATTATGGGCGTGTTAGGGTGTGATATTTGTGGTGGTAATATAATAATTGAATCAGGTGGACGTGCTATATGTAAAGCTTGTGGCATGGAGTATACAATTGATCGTGTGAAAGAAAAGGTAAAAGCAAATAACGGCATTATCCAATTAGATAGCTCTAATATGGTGAATACTTGGATGAAGATGGCATCTGATGCAGCGGTAGCGGGTAATCATAGGGAAGCCTATGACTACTATACCAAAGTTTTGGAAGTAGAACCGACTAATTGGCGTGCTATTTTTGGAAAAGGAAAGGCGGCTGCTTGGCAATCTACGCTGGGTAATTCTAGGACACCAGAATTATATCAGGCTATTATCTCAGCGTTAAAAATACTCGAAAACTCTGATATATCTGATTCTGAGATAGCTTCAATTAAAAACTTATTTGCAGTTTCGTTATATGATGTGAATAATGCTTTTTTATCTTTACGTAGAGAAATGTTTGAAAAGTATGATGATAAGTATTATGATTTGCATGCTGATGAATGGTGGAACTTACATTATATTCAAGCAACTGCGAATGTTAAGCAAACAGAATATGCTATGTCTCTTATATCAGATTTGAAGGATGAAACATCTGCAAGCAATTATATGGAGATGAAAAAACATATATGCGAAGTATTACAATTTATATGTAGCAATCAAGATACATATTGGAATAGTTATAGTAAAGAGTATTTGCGTTGTTTTGGCTTAAGCGAATCTACGAAAAAAATATATGTTGAAAAATATATAGAGCTAGTTATGGAGATTAGAGAAAGCGAACCGGATTTTAGAAAGGATTATATTTTCCAAATTGACCCATGGGATCCACCTCTAAGATGGGAACCAAAACGTTATGAAAAACTAATGGAGTATTGGACGAATCGAGAGCAAGAAGTAATTCGTATTTATGAGAATCTAAAAAAGAAAAAACGAATTGAAGAATATTGGACAGAACATGAAGAAGAAAAGCAACGGCTTGATAACGAATATGAATCATTAAAGAATGATATGGTCGAGCTACAAAGCCGAAAGGAAGCATATGAAAAAGAAATAGATGGTTTTAGAAAAATGCGTGAAAGAGAAACAACTTCTGAAAAGAAGAAAAACACTACTGAAAAGCAGATTTTATCTCTTATGAAAAAACAGAGTGAATTAGGATTATTCAAAGTGCGAGAAAAAAAAGAATTACAATTCCAGATAGATGATCTTGAATCCAATATTCATTCAATAGATGAAGCGATCAGAACCGAAAAGGAAGAGCAGATTGAAATGTATAATGAGAAAATTAGAGAAGTAAAACGTTTACTAGAACCTATTATTTCCCAAATTACAATTATTCAAGCTCGAATAGATGAAATTACTGATGAATATACCAAGGATAGATATTGATTTCTAATATACCATCTTTTTGATTAGCACTTGGCTTTTATGCTCGAAGACCTGCTCTTTCTAATAAAAAAGCACCGCTGTTCGCTGCAGCGGTGCTTTCTGATTATTTTGCAGAATTTTCCTCATCCTGATGACGGATCATCGCACGCTTGATCTTGCCGCCGAGCGTCTTCGGGAGTTCATCGACGTATTCGATCACACGCGGATACTTATACGGCGCGGTCTCACGCTTGACATGATCCTGCAGTTCCTTCGTCAGTTCCGGAGAAGGTGTATAACCCTTTGCGAGCACAACCGTTGCCTTGACAACCTGTCCGCGGATCGGATCCGGTGCGCCGGTGATCGCGGATTCCACAACAGCCGGATGTGTCAGCAGCGCACTCTCAACCTCGAACGGTCCGATGCGGTAGCCGGAGCACTTGATCACATCGTCATTTCTGCCGACGAACCAGTAGTAGCCGCGGGAATCGCGCCATGCAACGTCGCCGGTATCGTAGTTTTTGCCGCCGAGCACAGCCTTGGTCAGCTCCGGATTCTTGTAGTATCCGCAGAACAGACCGGTCGGGTGCATCTGATCAATGCCGCATGCCATGATGCTGCCTTCCTCACCGTCTTCGCATTCGGTACCGTCCGGACGGAGCAGATGAATGTTATAGAGCGGCGACGGTTTGCCCATAGAACCCGGTTTCGGATCAATCCACGGGAAGTTTGCAACCAGAACAGTGCCTTCAGTCTGACCAAAGCCCTCGCGCATCTTTTTGCCGGTCAGCTCATAGATGCGGTTGAAGACCTCCGGATTCAGCGGCTCACCTGCGTTGCAGAAGTTCTGGATTGTGGAAAGATCATACTGCGTCATATCCTCCTGCAGCATGAAGCGATACATGGTCGGCGGTGCGCAGAATGTTGTCAGCTTGTGCTTGCTGATGACCTCGAGCATATCCTTAGCATTGAATCTGCCGGTGAAATCATAGACGAACTGGATCGCGCCGCAGATCCACTGACCGTAGATCTTGCCCCAGCCGAATTTTGCCCAGCCGGAATCCGAAATAGACATGTGCAGCTTGTTTTCCTGCACCTGATGCCAGTATTTTGCAGCGACGATATGACCGAGCGGATGCGCAAAGTTGTGGCAGACCATCTTCGGCATGCCGGTCGAGCCGGATGTGAAGTAGATCAGCATGGTATCAGTTGCCTTGGTTGCAGCATCGCCGGTCGGGCGCTCGAAGGTGTCCGGATATTTTGCGATTTCATCTGTAAAGAAATCCCAGCCCTCGCGCGGCTCAGCGACTGCGATCTTCTTGCGCAGCGTCTTGATCTGCGGGGCGGCAGCGTCGATCTGTCCGCGGATGTATTCATCATCGCAGGCGATAATCGCGGAAATTTCCGCCATGTTGCCGCGGTATGCAATATCGTGTGTTGTAAAGAGCAGATTGCCCGGGATCAGGATGATGCCGAGCTTGTGCAGTGCGGTTGCGATGACCCAGTATTCCCAGCGGCGGCGGAGGATCAGCAGAACCACATCGCCCTTTTTCAGACCGAGGCTCTGGAAATAATGACATGTCTGATTGGAAAGCTTCGAGATTTCGGTGAAGGTGAAAGTGCGCTCTTCTTTTTCGTGACTGAGCCAGAGCAGCGCTTTTTTCTCCGGTTCCTGCTTTGCCCACTCATCGACGATATCCCAGCCGAAGTTGAAGTTTTCCGGCACATTGACGCGGTAATTATCTCTGAAATCTTCGTAGGAATCAAATTCGATGCGGGGCAGATAGCGGTCTAACAGCATGATAATTCTTACTCCTTTATATATGCGGTGCTGCGGATCATTCCGCAATCATCGTCAGAAATCTTGCTTTGGTGTCGCCTGCACAGCGCTGTCCGTGGGGATAAGTCGGGTTGAAGTAGATCGAGTCGCCTTCATTGAGGATGATCTCGCGGTCCTCAAATACAACTGCGACCGTGCCTTTGAGAACGAGGTTGAATTCCTGACCGGTGTGGGTGACAAGCTTTGCCGGTTCGTCCGAGGGCTCCAGCGTGACAAGCAGCGGCTGCATGATCTTATCTGCATAGCGGAATGCGAGGTCCTTGAAACGGTAGCCGGGGAAACGGCTGATGCTTCTGCCCTGACCGCGGCGTACAACCTGAAACGTATCAATGCGGCTCGGTTCGCCGGTGATCAGCTCGTTGAAATCTACATTAAACTTGTTCGCGATCTCGTAGATAACGCTGATCGGAAAATCTCCGTTCTGTTCGTAGCCTGCATACTGCTCGACGGTGAGACCGAGCTCGGATGCAAGCTGTTCGACTGTGTAATCACATACCTCGCGCAGCTCGCGGATGCGTGCCGCAATTTCATTGATCGGTTCCATTGCGTATCCTCCGTATTCATATAAAATATCGAAAACAAGCGCGGCGAGAATAACTGCTCTCCCCGCGCATTCTGTCATTTCGATTTGTGCAACTTTTATTATAGCACAACCGTTCCGCGATTGTCAAGAAACGGCACGGATTCTGTCGTATTGCACAAATTTCGGTCAGTTTGTTTCTGCCTGTTTCTGTTCACGGATCTGTTTTCGCAGAATCCGCGTGATTTTATGCCAGAGCTTATCTTCAAGGTCGAATGTATGCATCCACTCCTCGACCAGTCCGGCGCGGTCGGCGCATTCGATCATTGCCTGTGTCAGATAGACCTCGTCCAGCGGCTTTCTCGTGTTGACATAATTGAGGATATCCTCGGTATCCTGCTCAAGGAAGAAATTGTATGCAACTTCCTCGCTCGTAATAATCAGCTTGACCGCACCGTATTTCCGGCAGTATTCCTCTGCATATTTGTCAATCATCTGATCTGTGATTTTCATGCGGCACTCCCCTTTTATGTGCGGTTATGTACATCAATCTGCGGGAACGGAATCTCGATGCCTGCTGCATCAAATGCAGGCTTGACGGCTTCGAGCAGCTTTCCGGGCGCAATGAAATAATCGCCCTTGTTCACCCAGTAGAGAACAGTCAGCGTGATGCCGCTGCTGCCCAGTTCGGTTACAGCGACAGCGGGCGCAGGATCTTTCAGTGTGACGGGCAGTGAACTGACGGTTTCCAGCAGGATGTTTTTCGCAACACTGAGATCAGTCTGATAGGAAACCTGAACCGGAACACTGACCCGGAGCTTGCCGTTCTGTGAGAAGTTCTGCACGGCACTCGAGGACACAATGCTGTTCGGCAGATAGATGGTGCGGTTATCGAGCGTAATCAGTTCTGTATACAGAATCGTCATTGCCTCAACAAATCCGGATTCCCCTGCTGCACTGATAAAATCGCCGCGCTGAAACGGCTTTGCGAACAGAATGATAAATCCGCCTGCCAGATTGGAAAGGCTGTTTTGCAGTGCAAGACCGATCGCAAGCCCTGCCGCACCGACCACCGCAACGATCGACGCCATCGGGACACCGAGGATCGAAAGGCAGATGATGATCAGCAGCGTGTAGAGCAGAATTCGGATCAGCGATTTGCCGAATCCCGATGCCGTCGCGTTAACTTTTGCCTTGTTCATCATGCGGTTGATGATCTTATTGATGCATCCTGCAATCAGCATGCCGATCAGAAAGACAACAGCGGCGATGACAAGTGTCGGCAGATAGTCAATGAGCTTCTGCCCCATTTTTGCGAGCAGACCGGCAGTCTGCTGTACGGCTTCCTGTCCTGCTTCGATCTGGGCTTCAATCTGCGATTCCATTATGCTTCATCCTCCGCGGTATCTTCCGGCTCGTCCGGCAGAACCGGATCGGGTGAGGAAGGCTCGTACTGTGCGGTAATCGCCTTGCCGCGCGTATCATTGAGCGGATTGATCTCATCGAACACAGCGTAATATTTCAGCGGGACATAGCGGTTCAGGTGACACTTGCCGAAATACCACTGATGGAATGTACACATCTGCGTTAAATCCTCAAAGAATGCATGCACCTCAAGACGCTGCATTGTATCGACACGCAGGCAGTCTTTGAGCGATGCGGGCGGCTCGTGCGTGATGATGTAATCGACGGTGTTATCGTAGGATTTCAGGTTTTCCGCCGCATGAATGATCTCGTCATAGGTCGGCTGTTCCTGCTCCCACCAGTTCTCGGCTGTCCGGAACTCGAAATCCTGACTGTGTCCGCCGCCGAACGTGAAGAACCGCTTGCCGCAGATTGTATAGATCTCGCCGCGAAGCAGATGCACAAGATTCGGCGCGATTACACGCGCTGTGCCGCCGTTCCATTCCTGTGTCGGGTATTTTTCGAGCATATCATAATTCTCGTGACAGCCGTCTACGAATGCAACGGTATACTTTAACTCGGTGAGTTTTTTGCGGAATTTCTGCTCCTGCTTTGAGTCATCCCAGAAGAATCCGAAGTCGCCGCAGACAATCACAACATCGTTTGCATCCGCTTTTTTGAGCATGGAATTCTGGAATCTGGAAAAGTCACCGTGCGTATCTCCGGTTACATATACCATATAAATAGTCCCCTTTCGGTTGATCGGGCGGATATCAGGAGTTGAGATTCTCCTGCGAGACGCCCTTCATGGTCAGGCTGATGCGCTTGCGCTTTGCATCGGATTCGAGCACGCGCACACGGACGATCTGTCCGACCTTGACCACATCAAGCGGATGCTTGACAAATTTGTTCGCGAGCTGCGAGACATGCACAAGTCCGTCCTCGTGTACGCCGATATCGACAAATGCGCCGAAATCAATGATATTCCGGACAGTGCCGATCAGCTCCATGCCGGGCTTCAGATCCTCGGCGGTCATGATATCGCCGCTGCGCATGAGCGGCTTCGGCAGCTCATCACGCGGGTCGCGGCCGGGCTTCTGCAGTTCCTTGACAATGTCGCGGAGCGTCGGCTCGCCGATTTCGAGTTCTTTGCTCAGTGCAGCGTAACCGCGTGCATCGACGGTATCCGAAAGCTTTTTGAGGTCGCCGCCGATGTCTGTCAGAGAAAGACCGCAGAGCTTGAGCAAAGATTCGGCAGCGGCATAGCTTTCCGGATGCACGCCGGTGTTGTCAAGCGGATTCTTACCGTCACGGACACGCAGGAAACCTGCACAGAGCTCATATGCCTTTGCGCCGAGCTTCGGGACTTTGAGCAGTGCCTTGCGGCTTGTGAATGCGCCGTTTTCTTCGCGGTATGTCACAATGTTGTGCGCGATGCCGCTGTGAATGCCGGAGATATAGGAGAGCAGCGAGCCGGATGCAGTGTTCAGATCGACACCGACCGCGTTGACACAGTCCTCGACAACGCCGGTCAGGGATTCGGAAAGCCGTGCGGGCGGCATATCGTGCTGATACTCACCGACACCGATTGCCTTCGGTTCGATCTTGACGAGCTCTGCAAGCGGATCCTGCAGTCTGCGCGCGATGGATACGGCACTGCGGAGCGCGACATCGTAATCCGGAAACTCCTCGGCAGCAAGCTTTGATGCGGAATAGACCGACGCGCCTGCCTCACTGACAACCATGTATGCGGTGTGCTGATCGGGCAGCTCGCGGAGAATCTCAGCGACAATCTGTTCGGATTCACGGGATGCAGTGCCGTTGCCGATTGCAATCGCGGCAACATGGTGCTGCTGGATCAGCTTTTTCAGCTTGATCTTTCCGGCTGCGACTGCCTGTGCGGAGTTCGCCGTGATGTAGACAACATCCGTTGCGAGTACCTTGCCGGTCGGATCGACAACTGCGACTTTGCAGCCTGTGCGGAATCCCGGATCAAGGCCGAGCGTGATCATGCCTTTCATCGGCGGCTGCAGCAGAAGCTGGCGCAGATTGGAT
Source organism: Oscillospiraceae bacterium (assembly GCA_017523995.1). The sequence continues at coordinate 47,004 of JAFWUX010000237.1, forward strand.
GCAAAGACCGTGATCGCCTGCTCGGATGCCTGCTCTGTCAGCTCTGCACGGATTTCACGCTGGACTGCGGGCAGAAGCGACTTTTTATATGCTTCGATTGCAGCAGTTTCGACCATCTGACTGGATGCGCTCTCGTTTTTGACATATGTTTTTGTGACGATCTGTTCGCCGAGCCCTTCGGGCATTGTCAGACTGACTTTGAGGTAGCCTTCCTTCTCACCGCGGTTGATTGCGAGAATCCGGTGCTTTGCAGCTTTGGTGATCAGCTCAGCATACTCGTAATAGTTGCGGTAGACGCTGTCCTCCTCCGGATCGGTCGCTTTGACGGTGATTGATCCGCGCAGAGACAGCACATTGCGGAGCCGCTTTCGGAGATCTGCGTCATCCGAGACTGTTTCTGCGAGTATATCGGATGCGCCGGAAAGTGCGGCATCGACATCCGGAACCTCGAGCTCAGGATTGACAAATGCTTCTGCCTCCGCTGCCGGATCGGTTTTGAAGTTCTGCTCCATGATCAAGTCGGCAAGCGGCTGCAGTCCGCGCGCTTTTGCAACGGATGCCTTTGTCTTGCGCTTCTGCTTGTAGGGGCGGTACAGATCCTCGACCTCAACGAGTGTTTTTGCGGCAGAGATCGAATCTGCAAGCTCAGGCGTCATCTTTTCAAGAGCCGTGATCGCATCGGTGATTTCCTGCTTGCGCTCCTCCAGTTTCCGCAGATAGTTGAGGCGGTCATTCAGCGCGTGGAGCGTCTGGTCATCGAGCGAGCCGGTCTGTTCTTTTCTGTATCGTGCAATAAACGGGACGGTTTTGCCGTCATCCAGCAGTGCAACTGCGTTTGACACCTGTTCCTGCCGGAGCTTGAATTCTTCAGCAAGCTGTTCTAAAATATCCATTCCGATACCTCCTGAGATGTGTCCTCAAATCATATTCTATTATTATAACACATTGTGCCGGAAATTTCAATGGGGTAATGAGCGAAATACGGATGTCAGAATTCTGCCGCCGGATTTGGTGAATTGCCTGTTGCTGCGGTTTGCCGGAATCTGTCAGATACAGGAATTGCAAAGCTGATTTGTATAAAAAAGCAAGAAGTTTCACCGCGCCTGTGTCGATTTCCCGGCTTTTCAAAAATTTTTCTGTGATTTTGCAAAAAAACACTTGCATTTTTTTGTGAAGTATGCTAAAATAGATATGGACGAAAAAATTGAGTGTGATTCGCAGTTTTGCGTGTTCACGCGATTTTTCGCTTTTTAGCGTTTTTTCATTGGTTTCTGCGATGCTGTATCAGAATTATGCACAAATGGCAAAATGCCCAAAACGCAATGAATCCAACATTTGACGCAAGATTTTTGAATCGAAAGGGGCTATGGAACTGTGGCGAAACTGAAACTTCTTGTATTGTTCGGCGGCTCGTCCAACGAATATGAGGCGTCTCTGGCTTCTGCCGCTGCTATTCTGCGCACACTGAACAGCGAACGGTATGAGATTGTTCCGGTCGGGATTAACAAAAAAGGCAGATGGCTGTATTTTCCGGGCGACTATGATGAGATCGAATCCGGAAAATGGATAGAGAATCCGGACTGTGCGTCCGCGATTCTGTCGCCGGATCCGGCACACCGCGGCGTCCTGATTCTGGAGGACGGAAACTATACACTCAAGCGCATTGATGTGATATTCTCCGTTTTGCAGGGGCAGTTCGGCGAGGACGGCGCAATTCAGGGGCTCTGCGAGCTCTCACATATTCCGTATGTCGGAAACGGCATTTTCAGCTCTGCGGCATGCCGGAGCAAGGCTATGACGCATGCGCTGCTCTCCTCTGCGGGCATTCCGATGCCGAGCTGGGTCGCTGTCTCGCAGCGGAATCTCAGCAGACTGGACCGCGAATATGAGCGCATCGAATCGCAGCTTGATTATCCGATGTATGTCAAACCGTCCGGAAGTGATCAGGCGATTGCATCTGGTGTTGCGGAGAACCGCGAACAGCTTGCACAGCATGTCAAGCGCGCGTTCACACAGGACGGCACGGTGCTGGTTGAAGAATATGTCACCGGCAGGGAATTCCGCGTCGGCGTATTCGGATATGATCCGCCGTTTGCGTCTTTTGTCGGCGAAACAACGGGATGTTCCGAGGATGATCTGACAATCCCCGCCGATCTTGATGATCAGACCGTACATATCATGCGGGATCTTGCGATCTCTGCGTTCTGTGTTCTGGAGTGCAGCTCGCTTGCACTGGTCGATATCTACTATACGAACCGCGGCGACATTCTGCTCGGCGAGGTCAACACAATGCCGGAACTCTCCGATAAGGCTGCGTATCCGAAGCTGATGGCGGATCTCGGCATGCGGTATCCGTATCTGCTCGACAAGCTGATTGAACAGGCGATCGAACACGCCGACCGCAGCTTCTGACCGGCACACGGAGGGTATATGTCTGCAATCAAGATGGAAAAGCATGAGGAGAATGCGGTTCTGAACATTCTCAGCACGCAGACTGCCGACGGCGAAACGGAACGCTCCGAGCTGGACACAACAGCTCATTTTTCGCGCAAAGGCAACGAAGTTACGATTATTTATACGGAACTGGATGAAAACGGCAATCCTGCCGGTGAGACGGCTATCACGGTTCTGAATCAGAATCTGGTCACGATCCACAAGATCGGGTTTGCCGAAGCTGTCATGATACTGGAACCGGGCAAGACACATCCGGTGCGGTATTCCACGATCTTCGGCGATATGGAAATGCTGCTCTGTGCGCTGGAAATTCAGGCTTCCTTTCATCCGGGCGGCGGAAGGCTGCAGCTTCGGTATCTGATTGATGTCGGAGACAGCTATTCTGCACTGAATACGATTGATCTGCACGTTCGCCTGCGGTAAGCGCGGCGTGCCTGTCATACACACACGAGACAACGGAAGGAGTGTTGTATTTGAATCATATATCAGCTTCTTCAAATGAAGCGAAAAATCTGATCATGGAAGCAATCGGGCGGCTGGTTGCAGACGGGGTCTTCCCTAGGGAGCCGCTTCCGGCGTTCAATATTGAGATTCCGGCTGACCGCTCGCACGGCGATTTTGCTTCCAATGTTGCGATGGTTTCTGCAAAGGCGTTGCACATGGCACCGCGAAAAATTGCCGAGGAGATTGCAAATGCGCTTGATCTTGAGGGCTCCCCTTTTGATAAAGTTGAAATTGCAGGCCCCGGCTTCATGAATTTCTATCTCGGACAGAGATGGTATTCTGATGTGGTGCGGAATGTCATTGCAGAAGGCGAACGCTACGGATGTTCCGATATCGGCAAAGGCAAGCGCGTGCTTGTGGAATTCGTTTCGGCGAATCCGACCGGTCCGATGCATATCGGCAATGCACGCGGCGGCGCAATCGGTGATACACTTGCATCGGTTCTGCAGGCTGCCGGATATCACGCGGAACGTGAGTTTTATGTCAACGATGCCGGCAATCAGATCGAGAAGTTCGGCAAATCGCTGTCGCTTCGGTATATGCAGATCTGCTCGGAAAAGGGTCAGGAGATTTACAAATCTGTATCCGATACAGATGAGCTCTGCAAGAAGATTTACGGTGAGAACGGCAATACGGAAGATTTCCCGATGCCGGAGGATGTCTACCTCGGTCAGGATATCATCGCGCATGCAAAGAACTATTTTGACATGCACGGCGATGCGCTTGCATCCGTTTCAGATGAGGAGCGCCGGAAAGCGCTTGTTGATTATGCGCTGCCGCTGAATATCGCCGGACTCGAGCGCGATCTGAAGCAGTATCGCATTGTTTATGACAACTGGTTCCGTGAGAGCACGGTGCACGCGAAAAATGAGACGAAGCTGATTGTGGACAAACTGCTAGAAGCGGGCAAAGCCTATGAGCAGGACGGCGCGATCTGGTTCAAGGCGACGGAATACGGTGTGGACAAGGACTTTGTTCTCCGCCGCAGCAACGGTCTTTATACTTATATAGTACCGGATATCGCGTACCATTATGACAAGCTCGTGACCAGAAACTTCGATAAGGCAATCAATGTGCTCGGCGCTGACCATCACGGTTATGTTCCGAGACTGAAAGCGGCACTCACGGCGCTCGGCGTGGATGCATCCAAGCTGGATGTCATCCTGATGCAGATGGTTGCGGTTATACGTGACGGTCAGCCGGTCAAGCAGTCCAAGAGAAGCGGCAAGGCGCTGACGCTCGTGACACTGCTTGAGGATATTCCGGTCGATGCGGCGAGATTCTTCTTCAACCTGCGTGAAGCGAATTCGCATTTTGAATTTGACCTTGATCTTGCGGTTGAGAAATCCTCGTCGAACCCGGTTTACTATGTGCAGTACGCGCATGCTCGAATCTGCAGCCTGATCCGCAATCTTGCGGAGAGCGGTGTTCCGGTTCCGGCAGCTGATAAGGCACAGCTAGATCTGCTGAGCTCCCCTGCTGAGCGCGAACTGATCCGTCAGGTTGCGCTGATGCCTGCTGAAATCGAAACTGCTGCAGCACAGCTGGATCCTTCCAGACTGACAAAATATTCGGTTGATCTTGCGGCGCAGTTCCATAAATTCTATGATGCCTGCAAGGTTCGCGACGCCGAAACTGCGGAGCTTCGTGATGCGCGTTTGCTGCTTTGCGATGCTGTCTGTCGGACGCTCGGCAATGTGCTTGCACTGCTGAAAGTGACAGCTCCGGAAAGAATGTAACCATTCTGTAACAAATAAATGACAGTGATGCAATAATCGAATGCAAATTTTCGGTATTTTTTACAATGAAAACCGTAAAAAATGCCCCTTCAAATAAAATGTTAACACTCTGTTCACAGTTTGTTAACAACTAAGGACGGGAAATATGTTACAATCTGTAATAGTTTCAGATCAGGAACTATCCCTGAATGGACCTTACGGTTGACATCAGATCCCTCCTGCCTGAGATCATGGCACTCCCAATCAAAAATTCATGAAGAAAGCGAAGGGATCGTATTATGTCTAACAGACCGTTTCAGGGACTTGTCGTTCAGATGCACGACACCATTCATGCAACCATCGGCGTTGTCGATGAAACCGCAACGATTATCGCGTGCAGCGATCCGACCAGAGTCGGTACGACAAATGAGTTCGTATCCATGGATATGAATGAATCCGGTGACCTCTTTATCCGTGACGGATTTACCTATAAGCCGTTCGGTGTCCGCACCACGCCGGATTATGCCGTATTTGTCGAGGGCACGGATGAGAATGCTGCAAAGTATGCGGATATCCTTGCGATCGCAATGTCCAGCATCAAGCAGTACTATGACGAGAAATATGACCGCAACAACTTTATCAAGAACGTTGTTCTGGATAACGTGCTCCCCGGTGATATCGTCGTCAAGGCACGCGAGCTGCACTTCAATGCAGAAATCAGCCGCGTTGTTTTCCTGATCCGGATTGTTTCTGCAAATGATATCTCTGCTTATGATGTCATTCAGAATCTGTTTCCGGATAAGAGCAAGGATTTCGTCTTCAACATCACGGAGACTGATATCGTGCTCGTCAAGGAGATCAAGTCCACCAACGAAAGCAAGGATCTCGAGAAGCTCGCACGCTCCATTGCGGATACGCTTTCGAGCGAGTTCTACACCCGCGTCAATGTCGGTATCGGTACCAGCGTTGTCGGCGTAAAGGATCTGGCGCGTTCTTTCAAGGAGGCGCAGACCGCTCTGGAAGTCGGCAAGGTCTTTGATACGGATAAGGTCATCGTCAGCTACGATAACCTCGGTATCGCAAGACTGATCTATCACCTGCCGACCACCCTCTGCGAGACCTTCCTGCATGAGGTCTTCAAGCGCGGCAGCATCGAAAGCCTCGATCACGAAACGCTGTTTACGATCCAGCGCTTCTTTGAGAACAACCTGAACGTTTCCGAGACCTCCAGAAAGCTGTTCGTTCACCGCAACACGCTGGTCTACCGTCTTGAGAAGATCAAGAAGCTGACCGGTCTGGATCTCCGCGAATTTGATCACGCGATCGTCTTTAAGATCGCTCTGATGGTAAAGAAATATCTTTCGTCCAGCCCTGTTAAGTTCTGAGCGAAAGCATGAATCTGATTTGTTTGTGAGCTTGGGGAGTGCCGAACGGAGTGATTCGTTTGGCATTTTCCATGTTTACATAATTGATTTTCGCCCTTGGGAAGATGTCGAAGAATCAGCGCATGGGCATGTTCGCGCTGATCCCCAAAACGTCCAAATAAGGAGGAATACTCTTGGTAGAGTTAAAAAATGTGTCCGTGACATATGAAAGTACCGGTGTTGAGGCGCTTTCAGATGTCAGCCTGAAGGTCGAGGACGGCGAATTTGCGTTTGTCATCGGTCGATCGGGCGCCGGAAAAAGCACGCTGATCAAGCTCCTGCTCAAAGAGCTCGATGCGAACAGCGGTGAAGTTTATGTCAACGGCTATGATCTGACGAAACTGAAAAAGCGCAAGGTTCCGGAATTCCGACGTACAATCGGTGTTGTGTTCCAGGATTACCGCCTGATTGACACCATGACAGTTTATGAAAATATCGCTTTTGTGCTGCGTGTAATTGACGCGCCGAAAAAGCAGATTCGCAAGCGCGTTCCCTATGTCATGTCTCTGGTCGGTCTGCAGGATAAGGCTGACTGTTATCCGAGCGAGCTTTCCGGCGGTGAGCAGCAGCGATGTGCGCTTGCCCGTGCGCTTGTGAACGATCCGGCTCTGCTGATTGCGGATGAGCCGACCGGTAATGTCGATCCGGAGCTTGCCTATGAGCTCGTTGAGCTGCTGCAGGGCATCAATGCCTGCGGTACAACGATTCTGATGGTCACGCATGCACACGAGATGGTGCGCCATTTCGGCGGCAGAATCATCAATATCAGTGAAGGCGAGGTTGTATTCGACGAAGTGATTGGAGGCGCAGAAATTGAAGCTCAGTAGTTTTCGGTATCTTGTCGGACAGGGCTTTGACAATGTCTGGAAGAACCGCGTCATGGCTTTTGCATCGTTCTGCGTTCTGCTTGTCAGTTTGCTGCTCGTCGGCATTTCTGTTCTGTTCTACGTAAATATCAATGCGATTATCGGCGGCATTGAGGATAAAAACGAAGTCATTGTGTATCTTTCGGAGAATACCGATGATGCCCGCCTCGAAGCAATCGGCGAGGAACTGCGCGCGATGAACAACATTGCAAGCGTTCAGCTCTATACCAAAGAGGAAGCATTCGAGGATCTGAAAGAGGATATGAGCGATCAGGCGATCGTGTTTGAGTCGCTCGGTGATGACAATCCCCTGCTCGATGCCTATCGCATCCGCGTCTCGGATATCTCGAAAATGGATGAGACGCTTTCAGCCACGGAAAAGATTGAAAATGTGGAGTCCGTCCGCTCTCCTGATTCGTTCGTTGAGCTGCTGACGGAAATGCGCCGCGTTGTGACGATTGTAGCGATTGCAATTATCATTGCGCTGCTGATCGTTTCCATGGTTATTATCTCGAATACAACCCGTGCCAGTGTTTTCTCCAGACGCCGCGAGATCAGCATCATGCAGAGCGTCGGCGCGACAAAGGGCTTTATCCGTTTTCCGTTCTTTATCGAGGGCATGATCAACGGATTTATGGCGGGCGTTTTCGCCACACTGCTGACATGGTTTGCATATGACAGCCTTGTCAATCTGCTCGGACGCTTTGATGTCCTGAGCACGATCGGTCTCGGCAATGTCATCCCCTATAACAAAATCTATCTGATTGTCATGCTTTCCTATATCATCGCCGGTTCGCTGATCGGCGCATTTGGAAGTGTGCTTTCGACACGTGTTCACCTGAGATACCGTGCCGCAAATATGTAACCCAAAAGCAAAAAGGAAGGTTTATTTATGAACAAGCAATGCAGAAAAGCGCTTGCAGTGCTGTCTGCTGTCATTCTGACGGCGACATCTCTTACGCTGGGAGCAAAGCAGAATCCGAATAATCTGACTTATGCGAAGACACTCAAGGAAATTGAACAGGAGAAAAAAGACAAACAGGATCAGATTGACAAAAAGAAGGCAGAGCTGAAAAAGCTCGCAGAGGATCTCTCTGATAAGTCTGCATATGAGCAGACGCTGAAAGAGGAGATCAACCTCATCAACGGAAAAATGGTTCTCATCGACTCGCAGATGTCCAACCTGATCGGTGAAATCAGCGATAAGGAATCTGAGATTGCCGATCTGCAGACTCAGATTGATGAGGAGGAAGTCGCAGTGCAGGAGGGACTCAAGGCGTTTAAGTCCCGCATCCGCGCACTCTATGTCCACGGCAATGACTCATTGCTCTCTGCACTCGTCGGTGCATCCAGCTTTTATGATGTCCTTGCGCGGGTGGACCTGATTAAGCGCATCTCCAAGCACGATGATGAAATGATCACAAATCTGCGCGAGGAGATTCAGACGCTGACCAATCACAAGCAGGATCTGACTGCAAGTGTACAGGCGCTTAATATCAAGCAGACAGAGATTCAGGTTCTGCTCGATGAATTTGATGCCTCGAAACTCGAACTCAACACTGCGCTTTCCGATAACAATGTCGAGATTCAGATGATCGAAAATAAGCAGCTGACTGCAAACAGTGAGCTCAAACAGCAGCAGATGGATCTCGATGAAATCGAAAAGGAACAGGAAGAAATCATTGCCGAAGCACTGCGGAAGTCAATGGAAGAGGAAAGAAAACAAAAGGAAGAAGAAGCCCGCAAGAAGGCTGAGCTTCAGGCAAAGCTGACAACTACCGTTACCACCACTACAACGGTTCGCACTACAACCACAACTACGGCGAAACCGATTGTTTACACAACGGTTGTTCCGACACCGGCAGTGACAGCTCCGGCTGAAACTGAGGCGCAGCATGTTGCACCGCAGCCTGTTGTAACAGAGGCACCTGCACCGGTTGTCACTGCGGCACCGACAACGGCTCCGACTGCACCGCCGACTGCGCCCCCGACTACCGCTGCGACTACAACCACTGCGGCACCGGCTCCGAGCGGCAGCATGTTTGCATGGCCGGTTCCGGGACATTACGGCATTTCCAGTTATTTCGGTCCGCGTCCCGATCCGTTCGGTTCCGGCGTGATCAAGGGCCACGGCGCAATTGATATCATCGGCAATGTCAGCCCGATCAACGGCGCGGCAGTCTGCGCTGCGGGCAACGGCACGGTTTCCTACGTCACTTCCGATAACTGGGGCGGCGGCTACGGCAAACATGTGGTGATCTATCACGGCAACGGCTATTCGACGCTCTATGCGCATATGCAGCGCGTCGATGTCTCTGTCGGTCAGCAGGTTACTGTCGGTCAGCAGATTGGCATCGTCGGTATGACGGGTTCTGCGACCGGTCCGCATCTTCACTTTGAGGTGCGCATCAACAACGAACGAGTGAATCCTTTGAATTATCTACCGTAATTCATCTTTTTGACGAATTTGCTTCATTTCTTACAATCCGGAAGAACGGCAGGAGACAGTCAGGATGTCTCTTGCCGTTTCCGGCATTTTCAAGCGGATGTGAAAGGCGGACTGGGATGGTTAAAATCTCTCTTGGAACAGTTCTGAGTCTGATGACACTGACTGCTGCTGCGACATTTGTCATTACGCTTTCCGCCAGCAGGAATGCGTTTAACTCGAAAATTACAGAGATCGACCGCCTTGCGGATAAGTATCAGCGGCTTGACGAGCTCGATGCGAAGGTGCGCGATGTCTTTTATAAAGATGTGCCGGAGGATGATGTGCTCGAGGGCATGCTGGAAGGCTATGTCAGCGGCCTCGGCGACCGCTACAGCGTCTATCGCAGCGATGAGGCACTGACGGCTTATCATGACAACAATTCGGGTGTGTATACCGGAATCGGCATTTCGATCCGGAAAACAGAGGAAGGCTTTGCCGAAATCGCAGATGTCACGGAGGACGGACCGGCTGAAAAGCGCGGTATCGAGGTCGGCGACATGCTCCTTGAAGTGGACGGCGTCTCGCTTAAAGCAAGCTATGACGAAGCTGTTGACATGATCTCCGGCGAGGTCGGTACATCGGTCACGCTGCTGATCCGCAAGCACGATTCCGATACCGAAAAAAAGATCACGGTTGTCCGCGCGCAGATCGACGAGATCACGGTGCAGTCTGCCTATCTGCCGGATGATATCGGCTATATTTACATCGGGAAATTCCGCGGCGTGACGATTGCGCAGTTTGAAAATGCCCGTCAGGAACTCCTGAAACAGGGCGCAAAAGCATTTATCTTTGATGTGCGGAACAACGGCGGCGGTGTGCTTTCGGCGCTGGAACAGATGACTGATCCCCTGCTGCCGGAGGGTGAACTCGCGTTTTCCTATGACCGCGACGGCAATGCATCGCCGATTCTCGAATCCGATGCGCATTTTGAAAAGATGCCGTATGTGGTGCTTGTCAACGGCAATACGGCGAGCGCAGCCGAGCTGTTTGCATGTGTGCTCCGCGATTATGCGGATGCTGTTCTGGTCGGTGAAACAACTTTCGGCAAGGGCATCATGCAGACGACATTCGATCTTTCCGGCGGCGGTGTTACGCTGACAACCGCTACCTATGCGACCGGCAAAACGCCCTGTTATCATGAGATCGGACTGGAACCGGATATAGAAGCGGTCTACGATCCGGATGCGGAAAAAGATAATCAGATTGCTGCTGCGATTGAGGCTGCGAAGGATCTGATCAAGAAGCAGGAGGCTGAATGATGCCCGCGCTCTGGTATGAACAGCCTGCATCCCGATTTGAGGAGGCGCTCCCGATCGGTGCCGGCAGGTTCGGCGCGATGCTTTACGGCGATCCGGAGCAGGAGCTTCTCCGCCTGAATGAGGATTCGCTTTGGTCAGGCGGCCCGCGCAGCCGTGTCAATCCGGATGCAAAGGAAGGCTTTGCTGAGGTTCGGCAGCTGCTGTTTGCGGGGCATATATCAGAAGCGGAACAGATTGCGTTTCAGAAAATGCAGGGCTGTCCGCCGGATATGCGGCACTATACCCCGCTCGGCGATCTTCGGATACAGCTTATCCTGCCGGAGGGCGATCTGACTGCGTACCGGCGCGAGCTCGATCTGGATGTAGCGGTCTGCCGTATATCGTTCCGGAAGGGCGGATTTGCATTTCAGCGCGAGGCATTTGCTTCTGCACCGGCGGGATGCGTTGTGCTGCGTCTGAACGGTGAAGTCCCCTTTTCTGCGGTTCTTTCAATGAACGGCAGAGATGATGATTTTGACCGCAATTGCGTCTTGCAGTCCCCTGAGGGTGCTGCGCTGATATTTGACGGTTGCTCCGGCGGCGTAAACGGAATCCGGTTTTGTTCGGTCTGCCGCGTATCTGCGCCGGACGGTTCGGTTTTCCGCCGCGGCAATACGATAGTTGCGGAACAGGTAACATCTCTCATTATCGTTTGCAGTATGCAGACAAGTTATTATCATCCGGATGCGGATTTGCAGGCACTCTGCGATGCGGACTGTCTTGCAGCGCTTGCGCTCCCCTATCCGGCTCTTTTGCAGGCGCATCTTTCCGATTACCGTGCGCTGTATCAGCGTGCATCCGTAACACTTCCGGATGCTTCACTCTGTGCGCAGCTCCCGACAGACCGGCTTCTGGAATCTGCAAAGGAGCATCGTCAGGATGCATGCAATGCGCTGCTGTCGCTTTATTTCTCTTTTGGCAGATACCTGATGATTGCGGGCAGCCGCTCAGGCTCCCTGCCGCTGAACCTGCAGGGCATCTGGAATGTTGACATGTGGCCTGCATGGGGTTCACGGTTTACAATCAACATCAATACCGAAATGAATTACTGGTGCGCAGAAAGCTGCAATCTGTCTGATTGTCACCTGCCGCTGTTTTCGCTGCTGCGCAAAGTCATGAAAAGCGGCAGACGCACGGCACGCGAAATGTACGGGCTGGAAGGCTTTTGCTGTCACCATAATACGGATCTCTGGGGCGACACAGCGCCGCAGGATCTCTGGATGCCGGCGACAATCTGGCCGTTCGGCGGTGCATGGCTTGCGCTGCACATCATGGAGCACTATCGGTTTACGCTGGATCGGGATTTTCTCGCGGCTCATTTCGATATTCTGACGGAGGCTGCGCGGTTCTGTTCACAGTATCTGATCGAAAACGAAAACGGTCAGCTGGTGACCTGTCCGAGCGTTTCGCCGGAGAACAGTTATCGTCTGCCGAACGGAGAAACCGGTTCTCTGTGTGCAGGGCCGACGATGGATACGCAGATTATCACGGCGCTTTATCAGGATATGATCGAAGCGGATGCAATTCTCGGCGCACATTCGGAGCTGACGCCCCTGCTGTGTGCTCAGCTGAAGAAGCTGCCGAAACCGCAGATCGGGCAGCACGGGCAGATTATGGAATGGGCTGTCGATTACGATGAACCGGAACCCGGTCATCGGCATATCTCACAGCTTTTTGCACTGCATCCCGCGCATGCGATATCTGTCCGCAGAACGCCGGAGCTTGCAAAAGCAGCTGCTGCGACACTCCGGCGGCGACTTGCACACGGCGGCGGGCATACCGGCTGGAGCTGTGCGTGGATCGCAAATTTCTATGCCCGTCTGCAGGACGGTGAAAACTGTTATGCAGCACTCTGCAAACTGATGATTGATTCTACAAATCCGAATCTCTTTGACATGCATCCGCCGTTTCAGATTGACGGCAATTTCGGCGGAACTGCCGCAATCGCAGAATCCTTGCTGCAATCAGATTCTGATGGCTTGACCCTTCTGCCTGCACTTCCGGATGCGTGGCATACCGGCAGTTTCCGCGGTCTGTGCGGATACGGCGGATTCGAGATTTCCGCCGAATGGAAGGATCACAACCTTTTGCAGGTGACAGTTGCATCCAATCAGGGCGGCATTTGCAGATTGTTCTATCCGTCGCAGTGCAGACTGCGGCTGATCGAAACCGAACACATCAGAAAGGAGGCGGAAGGCTTCTTGGCATTTGAGACCGTTCCGGCAGGTGTTTATCATCTGACCGCAGTTTGAATCGTTTTCCGCACCTCAATGGTGTGTTTCGTGCGCTGCTGCTGGTTATCTGCGTATGCGTTGTATCCATATGCTTTTTGTTCCTTCCGTTTCCGAAGGCGACGGAGACACAGCAGCGCAAATACAGCTATTATCGCTATCTTTCCGGCTCTGCATCGGATGACTCCCTTGCTGCCGATGAGCTGCATCCCGATTCCTATCAGCTCAATCTCCCCGAGATCAGTCAGGGACACTTCAAACGGCGGATCGAGGCAGAGTCCTTAAAGCTGCCGGATAAACTGAAAGCATTGACAAAGCGCAGCGGCTATTCCGGAAAAGGATATGTCGGTTCGCTGCCTGCACATACCGAATCTGCGCTCACCTGCTCTGTGACCATTCCGCGCACGCAGCACTATTGTATTACAGTCTGCGCTGCGGCTTCTCAGACCGGCTCGCATGCACTGCGTGTCAATGACGAGATCGTCTCGCAGTTTACGATTGATGATGCGGATCACTTCACGATGGTGACGTTTTATGGCATCTTCCTTGAAAAGGGCAAGGCTGACATTGCGGTGGATACAATTGATACAAAGCTTGATATTGACTATATAGAGCTTGCGGATGATGCGTCAGTCTATCAGACGGATTTCTCTGTTCGGGATACGCTGTGCAATCCGGAGGCTTCTGATGAAGCACAGCAGCTTTACCGGTTTCTGCTTGAGAACTGGGAGCAGAAAATAATCACCGGTCAATATGTTTCCGATGAAAATGACCGTGAGCTGCAGATGATCTATCAGCAGACCGGGCAGCTCCCTGCGATCCGGTTCAGTCTGATCGGCTCCGGCGATAACCGCGAGCAGATCGACGCTGCGATTGACTGGAATGTCTACATGCAGGGCATTGTCGGGCTGATGTGGCAGTGGAATGCGCCCGGCTCGGATTCAGTTTACGCAGAGGATACGGATTTTGATCTGCAGGCGGCTTTGCGGCATAAGGACATGCAGAAGCTTGCGATGCTCTCTGATGCTGACGCTGCTGCGGAATCCGGCGCGATCCGTGAGGAGACGAAGCTTTTGCTGCAGGACATTGACCGCATTGCAGAAGCGTTGAAGCCCTTGAAAAATATGGATATTCCGGTGCTCTGGCGCCCGCTGCATGAAGCCGGCGGCGGCTGGTACTGGTGGGGCGCATCCGGCAGCGCTGCATATGAAAAGCTCTGGCAGCTGCTCTACTGCCGCATGACAGAATATCATCATCTGGATAACCTCATCTGGATCTGGAACGGACAGAGCGCGGCATATCTTGTTCCGGAAAACACCTACGATATTGCTTCTGTGGATATTTATCTCCAGCCGAAGATGCAGTACGGCAGCCGCTATGAGCAGTTCCTTGCACTGAAAAAGCTCACCGGCGGCAGAAAGCTGCTTGCGCTCAGTGAATGCAGTGCGATTCCCGATCCGGAGATGATGCAGATCGACCGCTCTGTCTGGTCATTTTTCGGGCTCTGGTACGGCGATTATCTGATGAATCCGGACGGTACTTTCCGTGATGACTATTATTCAAGTAATGATTTGTACAATCTGTACAACTCGGAACTTGCTTTATCGCTGAATGATTTTCGGGCACAATACCAATAATCTATTGAAATTCATGCCAAATTGTGTTATAATAGCACCATAGATTAAACGTGTTTAAACACGAACAGAAAGGCATGATTTTATTTATGAAGGTTCAGGTTATCAACGGAACGCCGATTCCGAACATGCCCTGGCAGGAGAAACCTGCCGGCTGCAAGGACGTGATCTGGCGTTACGCGCAGAATCCGGTGATTCGGCGCGATCATCTCGAAATGTCCAACAGTATCTTTAACAGTGCAGTCGTTCCGTTTGAGGGCGGCTTTGCAGGTGTCTTTCGCGTGGATGATAAAGCGCGCAACATGGAACTGCATGCCGGTTTCTCGAAGGATGGTCTGAACTGGGAGATCAGCGAGCAGCGCATCGAGTTTGTCAAGACCGATCCGACCATTCAGGATTTCCAGTACGGTTACGATCCGCGTGTCTGCTGGATCGAGGATCGCTTCTATGTGACATGGTGCAATGCATATGGCTGGAAACCGACCATCGGCTGCGCTTATACCTTTGATTTCAAAACATTCTATCAGATCGAAAATGCATTCCTGCCGTTCAACCGCAACGGTGTTCTGTTTCCGCGCAAGATCGGCGGCAACTTCATGATGATGAGCCGTCCCTCTGACAGCGGCCATACGCCGTTCGGTGATATCTACATTTCGCAGTCTCCGGATATGACCTTCTGGGGCAAACACCGCCATGTGATGAGCCCGAGCATGGGTTGGGAATCCACCAAAATCGGTGCGGGTCCGATCCCGATTGAAACTGACCGCGGCTGGCTGATCTTCTATCACGGCGTGCTGACCTCCTGCAACGGTTATGTCTACAGCTTCTCGGCAGCACTTCTTGACAAAGATGAGCCGTGGAAGGTGCTCAAGCGCGGCAGAGAATATCTCATCAGTCCGCAGAAGGATTACGAGTGTGTCGGTGATGTGCCGAATGTCACATTCCCCTGCGCAAATCTCGTGGATTCCGAGACCGGACGCATTGCGATCTACTATGGCTGTGCAGATACATGCACAAGCCTTTGCTTCACCACCGTCGATGATGTCATCGCGTGGCTGGATACACATTCTCAGGTATAATCAAAAAAGCAGCGGAGAAAAATTTTCTTCGCTGCTTTTGTAATATTCTCAGCGGAACTGGTACTAATATACAGAATCATGATTCAGAAACGAATAAGGAGGTGACGCTGATGGATGCTTTCGAGGAAATATACCGGTCATTTCAGCCGGATGTATTTCGCTTTGTAATGCGGCTTTCCGGCTGTGATCAGCATACTGCCGAGGAGCTGACGCAGGAAACATTCTATCAGGCGTTCCTCTCCTTCGGCAAATTCCGCGGCGAATGCAGCATGCGGACATGGCTGTTTCAAATCGCCAAGAATGTATACGGGAAATATGTGCGCAGGGAGATGCGGCAGCGCGGCATTGCAGAAAAGCAGGAGGAACCGGTCGCCCAGCCGCCCGGCGAAGAACTGGAACATTCTGAAATGCTCGGAATTCTGCGCAGTCTGATTGGGAATCTCGAAGAACCGGCGCGCTCCGTTATGCAGTATCGCTTATACTCTGAGATGAGCTATGCGGAGATCGCGAGACTGCTGCAGATTCGCCCGAATACAGCTGCTGTTATCTATAACCGGACAGTTGTGAAGCTGCGGAATACTATGAAAGAGAGGTACGGCTATGAAATATGATCACGATATTATCCGTGACCTGATGCCCCTTTGCATTGACGGCATCGCCTCCGAAAAAAGTCAGAAGGCAGTTGAGGCGCATATCGCAGAATGCCCTGACTGCGCAAAGGAGTGGAAACAGATGAATACAAATATTGAACAATCAATACAGGAACCGCTGCCGGAACCGACAGCCAAATATGCAGAAACTGCAACCAGAGTCCGGAAAAAGAGCCGCTGGCTTCTGCTCCGTTCGACGCTGCTGATGCTTGCGGGCATTTTCCTCGTGATGGTGCTCGGAAACTGGTATATCGGAAATCGTTATTCTTCCAAAACGCAGGCAAAACGATTTGTCCGCTCCAACTGGAGAGATGATGAATGGATGCGCGAAGTTTATCATCTGGACGAAGTGTGCAGTTTTTCAAAGCTGGATCTGCATTTCACCGGGCAGATCACAACACCGGATCATAAAAACCGTGAAGTGTTTGTGACGGCAGATATCCCCGGTTCCGACCAGATCGGATTCTGGAGCAGTGTCATGAGCCGTGAAAATTCGCTGACGCTCGGCATGTGGGAGGACGGCGGCGGCGGTTCCGGCGGCGTTTCAAAGGACGAGAAGCTGATCATGACGCCTGGTACTCTGCTTTATGAAAACGGCAGCAAATGCATGAACTACTGGATGTTTTACGCACTGGATCCCAATGTCGCGCAGATTGTTGTGCAGGCATTCGGCGAGAAGCAGATTATCATTCCCGATAACGGGTTTGGCACAGTTTCCCGGAATTTGACGATGCAGGAACAGATGAATGACCGGAGCAGCTGGGATACCATCACTGAGGGTGAGGCACTTGATGCAAACGGAAAGGTGCTTTATCGCGTCGCGCCTGTTACACATCAGGAGAACAATGAAACCTTCACTTCCTATGAATGGAAAAAAGCAGAATAATACTGAAAGCAGCCTGAGCGATCCTCGGGCTGCTTTTTATGGCTTGACGAATCCGGCAAAATAGAGTATAATTATAATATCTATATACTTCCGCAAAGGAGTAAATGCTATGAAATCAGACTGTTTTGAAAACCGCGAACTTTCGTGGCTTCGTTTCAATCAGAGAGTATTGGAGGAGGCACAGACCGAGAGTAATCCCCTGCTGGAACGGCTGTGCTTTACCGCCATTTTCCAGAGCAATCTGGATGAGTTCTTCCGCGTGCGTGTCGGCAATCTGCTGCGCAAACAGGATGAGGATCCGAAAAAGAAGGATTCGATCAGCAGAATGAAACCGAAGGAACAGCTCCGTGCGATCTATGAGCAGGTGCGTTCCCTTTCCTCTGCACGCGACGCCGCATTCCATGAGATCATGGATGCATTGCGCGCTGAGGGGCTTGAGCGTGTGACGATTCACTCCGCAACACCTGCCGAACAGGCACTGCTGGGCGAATGGTTCAAGCGTGAGATTCGTCCTGTTTCGCTGCCGGTGATTGTCGATAAGGGCAAGCAGGTGCCGTTCCTGCGAGACCGCGCGCTTTATGCGGTTCTGCGGCTGGAATCGAAATCCGGCGTGCGGATGGGCATTCTGCCGGTATCGGATCAGTGTCAGCGGATTATCCGGCTCGGCAACAGCGGCAGATTTATCCTTGCTGAGGATGTGATCCTCGCCTATGCGCATACTGTATTCGGCAATTCGCGCGTGATCGACCGCACGATTCTGCGCGTGACGCGTTCTGCAAGCATTACGCCCGAGGATATCGGCGCACTGCGAACCGGAGACACGCGCACAGATATGGAATTGATGCTGGCGGAGCGCAACCGTCTGCCGATTGTCCGTCTGGAACTTTCGGAGACGTTCCATCAGCCTGCGCTGGAATATCTCTGCAAAAAGCTGGAAATCTCGATGGAGCAGGTGTTCTATGCAAAAGCGCCGCTTGATCTCTCCTTTGCCTATGAGTGCAAGAATATTGCAACGAACCCGAAGCTGCAGTATCCGCGCATGGTGCCGCAGAAATCCTCTATGATCGCGGAAAACCGCGCGATGTTCACGCAGATCCGCAAGAAGGATATTCTGCTGAGCTATCCGTATGAAAGCATCCGCCCGTTTCTGCGTCTGCTGGATGAGGCTGCGGACGATCCGGCAGTTATCAGCATCCAGATTACGCTATACCGCATGGCGCGTGACAGCCGTGTGATTGCGGCGCTCTGTGAAGCTGCGGGCAGAGGCAAAGAGGTCACTGCACTGACAGAACTCCGTGCACGTTTCGATGAGCAGGGCAATATCGAATGGTCGAAGGTGCTCGAGCGCGCCGGTGTTCATGTGCTGTACGGACCGGAAAACTATAAGGTGCATTCCAAGCTGCTGCTGATTCACAGAAAGAACCGCGGCAAGATTGAGACCTTTACGCAGATCGGCACCGGCAACTACAATGAGAAGACCGCTGCGATCTATACAGACTACTGCCTGATGACGGCTGATCCGCAGATCGGCGCAGATGCGGAGAATGTCTTTGCAGCGCTGAAACAGGATCAGCTGCCCGAACCGCAGCAGGAACTGCTTGTTGCGCCGTACGGTCTGCAGCCTGCCGTGCTGGATATGATTGACGCTGAAATCGAACATGCAAAAGACGGCGAGCCTGCTTATATCGGGCTGCGCATGAACGGTCTCTGCGATAAAAAAATCATGGAAAAGCTGATTGAAGCATCCTGCGCAGGCGTCTGGATTGAGCTGCTCGTGCGCGGTGTCTGCTGTCTGATTCCGCAGGTTCCCGGTCAGACCGAGCATATCGAGGTGCGCAGTATTGTCGGCAGATATCTCGAACACGGGCGCGTATATATCTTCGGTACACAGGATCGTATGCGCGTTTATCTCGGCTCTGCTGACCTGATGCCGCGCAATACGCTCAAGCGCGTTGAAATCTGTGCGCCAGTCAAGGATGCGGCGCTGAAACAGCGGCTCTATGATGAATTCCGGCTGCAGTTTGATGATCCGGTCAAGGCACGGATCCGCACAGCTGACGGCGATTACCATCTGCCCGAAGGCGGCAGCCCTGAGCAGATTTCGCAGGAGATTCTCCACCGTGCTGCATATGAGCGCGCGGCAGCATCTGATGAAATGAAAGAAGATACAGTATGAGAAACACATCTGATAAGGAAAACAAGCCGCACAGAAAAACAATGTTTCTGCTGGTCACATACGGCATCCTGCTTTATATGGGACTGCAGAATTTCTCCTCGATCAAAAGCGTATTCATCTGGATATTTGCGATTCTCGAACCGGTCGCATACGGTATCTGCATTGCGTTTGTGATCAACCTGTTCCTGAATCTGTTTCAGCGGAAAATCTTCCGCAGCATGGCGAATTCCGAGCATGCATGGGAGCGCAAACTCAATCCGATCCTGAGTGCGATCTGCACAGGTCTCGTTGCGATGATTTTGCTCGCATTGATCATCTTCATGATTATCCCCCAGCTCACAACGGCTGTCAACACACTGATTGAGAAAATGCCAAGCAGTCAGGATCAACTGCTGTCGATGGTTGAAGCGCAGCTGAACGCATGGAATGCCCCGTCCTTTATCATGGACAAGATCCGTGAATTCGATATGGACTGGGATACAACAATTGATTTTATCGGCAATCTGCTTGACGGTAAAGTTGAATCTGTGCTCGGTACGGCATTCACTGCGACACGCTCTGTGCTCTCGACTGCTACGAATCTCGTGCTCGGTCTGATCATTGCGATCTATCTGCTCAGTGCAAAAAAGCGTGTGCTTTACGTCGGGCATAAGATTATTCAGCTTCTGACACCGAAGCGCTATCATGAACGGGTTTTCCGCGTGCTGCGCCTTGCAAATTCTTCTTTTGCGAGTTTCCTGACCGGACAGTTTATGGAGGCGATCATCATCGGTTCGCTCTGTACGCTCGGGCTTTATATCTTCCGTTTTCCCTATGCAGCAACAATCGGTATCCTGACCGGTATCACCGCCCTGCTCCCGATCATCGGTGCATGGATCGGCGGCGGCATCGGCGCGCTGCTGATCTGGGTGGAGGCGCCGGATCGTGTGCTCTGGTTTCTGGTGTTCATTCTGGCGCTCCAGCAAATTGAAGGTCAGTTTATCTATCCGCGTGTGGTTGGAAACTCGATCGGTCTGCCGGGGCTTCTAGTGCTGATCGCAGTCATTCTAGGCGGCGGATTGGGCGGCATCTTCGGTATCATCTTTACAGTGCCGGTGTTCGCTATCATCTATCAGCTGCTCAAAGAAGCGATTGACCATATGCCGGAGGATGACGAACCGGAGCCTGCATTGGCTGTTGCGGGAGCACCGTCTGATACCCCGCCTGTTCCGGAAATCATACCTGCACCTGAACAGCCGGAACCTGTGCCGACGGCACAGACCGCCGTTCAATCAGCGCAAAAATCGCAGAAGAAACGCAGAAAACGCAAGCATTAACGCAGAAAAGCACATGTCACACGGCATGTGCTTTTTCTTTGTGAAATACTTGACAAACAGATGCGAATATGCTATACTGTACTCGGACACACAATGTGCTGAAACTGGTACTTCCCGCCGAAGACCGGATTTCCGCTTGAGGAGCTGTGTCCGCTCGGCGATGTCCGTGCTTGTATTGTATCCCGCATGGGAATAATAACAGGAGGAGGCATTTATATGTCAAAGAAATTATCAGTTCAGACTCTGGTCGGAATGGGCATTCTGACCGCAATCGTAATTGTGCTGCAGGGAATCGGCAGCGCGATTCACTTCGGACCGTTCAGCATCACGCTTGTGCTGGCTCCGATTATCATCGGTGCAGCGCTCTACGGCTGGAAGGCAGGCGCGTGGCTCGGATTTGTATTCGGTGTCATGGTTCTCGCAACCGATGCTGCTGCGTTCCTTGCGATCAATGTACCGGGCACAATTATTACCTGCATCATGAAGGGCATGCTTGCAGGTGCTGCTGCCGGTGCGGTATATAAGCTGCTGGAGAAGAAAAATCAGTGGGTTGCTGTTCTGACTGCCGGTGTTGTCTGCCCGGTGGTGAATACCGGCGTATTTCTGATCGGCTGTGTGCTGTTTTTCCTGAGCACAATCAAGGAATGGGGCGCAGCAAGCGGCTATGAAAATGTCGGCGCATATTTCCTGTTCGGATTTGTCGGACTCAACTTTCTTGTTGAGATGGGCATCAATCTCGTTCTCAGCACCGCGATTGTCAGAATTCTGAATATTATCAAGAAGCCGGAAACTGCATCGGCTGAATAAGAAAGGATAGCTGCATGAAAATCCTCACGATTGACATCGGAAACTCGAATATCTGCATCGGATGCGTCAATGATCATCAGGTCGAATTTGTCGAGCGTCTGCATTCAGACCGCAACAAGACCGATCTGGAATTTGCGGTTCTTGTAAAAATGGTGCTTGAGCTGCATCAGGTTGACATTACGAATCTGCACGGCTCGATCATTTCCAGCGTTGTGCCACCGCTCACTGATCTGCTCTGCAATGCAGTCGAGAAGCTGACCGGTATCCGATCGCTGATTGTCGGCCCCGGTATCAAAACCGGAATCAATATTCTGCCGCAGGGCGTCGGCGCGGATCTTGTTGTGGGCGCAGTTGCAGCAATCGAACATTACGGCGCGCCTGCAATCATCATTGATATGGGCACCGCAACAACAATGACCGTTGTCAACCGCGAGAAGCACTTTATCGGCGGCATTATCTATCCGGGCGTTTCGCTCGCACTGCAGTCGCTGGAATCCGGCACGGCACAGCTGCCGCATATTCAGCTGATCGCGCCGAAAAAGGTCATCAATATGGAGACCATTGATTCGATGCAGGCCGGTGTTGTATACGACAATGCCGGTGCAATGGATGCGCTGATCGACCGGATGCAGGCTGAGCTCGGCTATGAGACCACGGTGATCGCAAGCGGCGGGCTTGCACCGCTGATCGTTCCGCACTGCCGTCATGACATCATTATTGATGATGAACTGCTGCTGAAAGGTCTCGACACGCTGTTTTACAAAAACTATAAGGCATGAGAAAAAGCCGGAGATTTGCGTCTCCGGCTTTTTGTTATGAGATCACTGCCTGATACAGCACGCGCTTGGGATAACCTGTTTCAGCGGCAAGCTGCTTGCAGACATCCGCAGCCCGTTCCCCGCCCGCGATTCGCTCGCGTGCAATTGCGAGCACAGCCTCCAGCGAAGGCTTTTCGTCCTCCTGATTGACAGGTTCACCGGCAACAACCAGCACAAATTCACCGCGCGGCGGGTTAGATTCATAGTATCGCACCGCTTCGGCAATCGTTGTCTTTGTCATTTCCTCATGAATTTTGGTCAGCTCGCGGCAGATCGAAATCGAGCGGTCACCGAAATAATCGAGCATATCCCGCAGCGTGTTCAGGAGCTTATGCGGCGCTTCATAGAAAACCATCGTCCGGGATTCATGGCGCAGGGCTTCGAGATGTGTGAACCGCTGCTTTTTTGTTACGGAGAGGAATCCCTCAAAGCAGAAGCGCGTTGTATCCTGACCGGAGATTGCCAGCGCCGAAATCACAGCACTCGGACCCGGAATCACCTGCATCGGGATATTGTCTGCGATGCAGTTCTGTACCAGAATCGCACCGGGATCAGAGATGCAGGGCATACCGGCATCTGTCACAACTGCGCAGTTCTCCCCTGCAGTGATGCGCTCCATGATCTGCCGGATCACGGCCTCGGAGCTGTGTTCGTGGTAGCTCACAAGCGGTGTGTGGATATCAAAATGGGAAAGCAGCTTCCGCGTGACGCGCGTATCCTCGGCAGCGATGAAATCAACACTGCTGAGCACATCAAGCTGCCGTTCGGTCATGTCGCCGAGATTTCCAATCGGCGTACCGACGATATAGAGAGTTCCGCTCATAGATATTTGTCTCCAAAATGGCAGATTTGTGCAGCCTCCGAGGTCAGTCCGTCTCCGGAGCGCACAAACAGTGTGGGTTCGATTTGCAGGAACGGCTTTGCTGATTTTTTGCCTTCGATCAGGAACAGCCACGGTGCGGATTCCGGCGTTTTGCAGACCAGTCGCAGCCGCTTGGGTTCAATCTGATTTGCACGCATCGCGCACATGATATCGGCAAGGCGCTCCGGACGGCAGCAAAGACAGAATCTGCCGTGATAATTCAGCAGTCTTGATGCAGCCGCGCAGATATCTGATATGTCACCGGCAATCTCGTGACGGGCAATCTGCTTTTGTGCATCATCAGAAAGAATACCGGCATTGCTCGCTTTATAAGGCGGGTTGCATGTGACAAGATCAAACTGCCCGAACGGCATATCTTTCAGTTCGCGCAGATCACAGCAGACCGGCGTAATGGCGGGCTTGCATGTGCTCTGCGCGATGCCGAGATGAAGCTGCTCGATCGCGTCGGGCTGGATATCGACTGCGTAGATCTGTTTCGGCGGTTTGCTGCGCTGCATCAGCAGCGGGATGATTCCGCAGCCTGTTCCGAGATCGCAGACAAGATCGTGCTGACGGTATCCGCAAAAGCCAGTCAGCAGAAATGCATCCGTGCCGAAGCTGTGAATATCACTGCGGCAGACATACAATCCGGATTTGAGTTCCTCGAATACGCGGCTCATGCGGATTCTCCGCGCAGTTCCTTTGAGGCGACTGCGTTCAGCGTTTCATCCGCGGTGATGCCTGCAAGATAGTTATAATATCCCTGTGCTGCAATCATAGCAGCATTGTCTCCGCAGAGTGCAAGCGGCGGCATACAGAGCGTAAATCCGTTCTTTTCACATGCGGCAGCGAGTGTATTGCGGACACCGGAGTTTGCCGAAACGCCGCCGGAAAGCGCAATATTCGTATATCCGAGCTCTTTGGCGGCAGCGATTGTTTTCTCCGTGACAGTGTCCGCAATTGCCTTTTGCAGAGCAGCGGAAAGGTCATCGGTATTGACGGTCTCGCCCACCTGCTCTGCGTGATGCAGCATATTGACGATATAGGTCTTGAGACCGGAAAAGCTGAAATCATAGGGATTGCCGTCCATTTTGGTCCTGGGCAGCTTGAATGAGGATGCATCGCCCTTTTGTGCAGCCTGATCGACATGCACGCCGCCCGGATACGGGAATCCCATTGCGCGGGCGCACTTATCAAAGCATTCCCCTGCCGCATCGTCGCGCGTTTTGCCAACCGTCCGGAAGGTTGTGTAGTCGAGCACTTCGGCAATGCGGGTGTGTCCGCCGCTGACGATCAGTCCGAGATACGGCGGTTTCAGATCGGGATGCACCAGATAATTTGCCGCGGCATGTCCTTCGGTGTGATGCACCGGAATCAGCGGCTTGTTCGCCATCATGGCAAGCCCTTTTGCAAAGCTCACGCCGACAAGCAGCGCGCCGATCAGACCGGGCGCATAGGTCACAGCGATGGCATCGACATCATCAATGGTCATGTTCGCATCTGCAAGCGCCTGCCGGACAACCGGCAGAATATTCTCGCAGTGTCTGCGCGAAGCGAGCTCCGGCACAACACCGCCGTAGAGACGGTGCTCATCCGCCTGAGAAGCGATGACATTTGAGAGAATCCTGCGACCGTCCTCCACAATTGCAGCTGCGGTTTCGTCGCAGGAGCTCTCAATTCCCAAGATCCGCATATTGTCCCTCCTTGAGCCGTCTTGCAATTTCCGCTTCCAGCATATGAAAACGCTCGGGTTTTCCGTTTGTTTCGGGGTTGTCCATCGAAAGATCGCGAACATAGGTCTTACCGCCCCAGCCGTCTACATTTGCGCGCCGCATGGCACCGAACACGCGCGTTTTGAATCCGGAGTGCAAACGCTCCTGCTCGCGGATAAAGTTTTTCATCATCTCGCGGGATGTGTGTCCGTCAACGGGACAGCGCGATTTCACAATCTGCGGGATGTTCTGCCGCGCCGCGTGAATGATATCCGCTTCGGGCGCAAAGCTTAACGGGCGGATCAAAGTCAGATCCTTTCGCGAGAGATAAGATTTCGGGGCATAGCAGCCGATTCTGCCTTCGATAAACAGATTCATCAGAAAAGTCTCGATTGCGTCATCATTGTGATGCCCAAGCGCCAGTTTGTTGCAGCCGAGTGCCTTTGCATGATCGTGCAGCGCACCGCGGCGCATCTTCGCGCAAAGGCTGCATGGATGCGTCTCTTTGCGGTGATCGAACACGATCTGTCCGATTTGTGTCCGGATCACATGATACTCGACACCGAGCTTTTCACAGAATTCCACCGCCGGTGAATAGTCTGTCTGTACGCCCTCGAACTGCGGATCCAGCGTGATACCGACGATCGTGTAATCGAACAGACCGAACCGCTGAAAATCACGAAGCGCATTCAGGAGCACCAGACTGTCCTTACCGCCGGAGATGCCGACGGCGATCCTGTCACCGTTCTGAATCAGATCAAATTCCTGCACGGCGCGGCGCAGATATCCGAGAATTTTTTGCATACAATTACCCCAATCTTACACATAAAAAACGGGATGCGCAGTTTTTGACACATCCCGTTTTGCATTCAGGTCTGATGATCGCGTGCTCAGTCGTCGAGCTTGTCCTTGATGTCATCTGCGAAATCATCAACAGCATCTGCGACTTTGTCAGTAATGTCCTCAGCTGCATCCTTTGCAGAATCGACAGCATCCTCAGCAGCATCTGCGAGATCATCCGCAGCATCCTTTGCCTTGTCAGCGAGATCCTCAGCTGCGCCCTCTGCCTGATCAGCAAGATCTTCAGCAGCTTCCTTCACATCCTCACCGCAAATTCCGCAGTCTTCACAGAAAAGATCATCGTCATCATCGAACTCATCTGCATCATAGCGGCAGCTTGCCTCATCCTGACGGCGTTTTGCGATCATGAATGCAGCGGCAGCACCTGCTGCAGCGGCGGCGAACAGTGCAAGAGCAGTAGTTTTCTTCATAGTCATTCCTCTTTCTCCGCAAGGTGCTTTTTGCGGCAAATGCCGATTGATCGCTGCCCATGCGGCTGCAACGATCCTGATGCTGTTATTATACCACAGTTTTGTGATTATTTCAAGCGTTTTTTGTGATTTTACGGAAAAACTTATAAAATCGTAATATTGTGTACATGATTTTGGTAGGCGGCGATTTCGAGTGTATATCTGCCGTCGCCGAGCGGCGTCATGCCCATTGTCTCATAAAAATGCTCGACCATTTTGTTTTTCGCGGTCGGGAGATACTCCGCAGAAAGATACTTGAAACCGGCATCCGCTGCCATTTTCACAATTGCGTCAAACAGGCACTCCTCAACACCGCGGCGCAGAACGCGGCAGCTCATCAGCCATGTATCCACAACAAGTGTGTCTGCATCCTGTTTCTTGCAGATCACAACGCTGATCAGTCCGTGCTCACCGAATTTATCTGAAAGCGTCATGTATCGTGTCAGATAATCCGGATTCTGTGCGATCGCAGCGATATCCGTCTCAGAATAGCGAACTGTCCGCAGATTGAACTGATTGGAGCGCTGTGTCAGCTGTGCGATGCGCGGATAGTGGAACGAATCGAACGGCAGAACCTCGGCTTTCATGTCGAGCGCTTTGAGGTAGTCCTCATAGGAGCCGAACGATGCCTGTGCAGCGGTGCGGCTTGCTTCTGCCTGATACTGCGCGGTGCGTGCTGCGTCCTCCTCCGAGAAGCTGACCGCTTCAAACAGGTGCAGCGAATCGAGATATGCCGGAACGAATGCCGGATCCTCGGGCAGCTCCGGAACGGTAACATCCGGCAGCATTTCGCGGACGAGATTGCGCTCGAACGGATTGTCATCAAGGAACACAAGGCTGTCCATGCCGATGTTCAAGGTTTTCTGGATATTCTGAATGTTCTGCGCTTTGTTTTCCCAGTTCGCAACAAACATTGCAAAATCGTCGAGATGCAGAATCATCTCCGGATGTTTTTCAAAGGGCTCGCGCGCGATATCATCGTTATTCTTGCTGCAGACAGCGAGCAGGATGCCGCGGCGTTTGAGTTCGAGAAGCCAGCGCTGCAGTGCAGCAAACGCAGGACCGTCCCCGAGTTCGCCAAGCTGAATGCCGTCTATGCCGTCATCGCCGATCACACCGCCCCAGAGCGTATTATCGAGATCAACGATCACGCACTTTTTGACCTGACCTGCCAGTGCTGTGACAGTATCCATGATTCTGGAAACAACAGCCGGAAGTGCATCTGTGCAGACCGCCATTTTTGCCAGATACCATGTACGGTCCTCAAAAAATGCGGATCGCCCGAGTGCTGTCTGAACAGTGCTCAGTGCAATCGGATAGACATTCGGGAAATCTGCCGCAATTGCTTCTGAGAGCAGCAGGTTCAGCTTCCGGACCTGAAATCCGAAGGATGCCGGTGTACGCAGCGCATAGCTGCCAAAGACATTGTCCTCCGCTTCCGGAAAATCAAACATCAGGATTTTTGCCTTGGAGTTTGCAGCAATTGCCTGCCAGAGTCCGGTGAATCGTTCAATTTCATGCTGTGCAAAGCCGGTGCGTGCTGCGGGCACGGTATCGTAAAACCGGTTTTTCAGCTTCTCGAACGATGCAAACAGCAGGATATAATCCGGCTGAAACTGATAGACTTCGGAATTCGGATCAAGAAGCTGTGCCTCCATCTGATCATAGTCCGCGTCAAGGACATTCAGCGGAAATCCTCTGCGGATTGATTCGCCGCGCAGTGCGGTTGAAAACTGCTGCGTTGCACAGTCCCCGATGACGGCGATCTTTTTCTTTGCTTCGGCGGCTTGTTTTGCGAGCTTTTTCAGTGCTGTGTAGCTGACGGTCTCCAATGTTTTGTTCCTCTTTTCTTTTTCGTGTTTTGTTACGTTTGTGCCGGATATAGGCCTTTATCTGTGAGCAGCTCAACCATTGCGCTTGCAATTGCATCAGCGTATTCGTCGAGATGATCATCAAAATTGCGGTTGTCCTCCTTGGAGGTCATGAATCCCATCTCCAGCAGGATACTCGGCATATTGGTATAGCGGTTGACATAGTAGTTGTTGCTTTCGTAGTTTCCTTCGCCTTCCCGGAAACCGTAATGGATGCCGCGGCGTTCTGAAATGCCGACCTGTTCGAGCCAGTCCAGTATGTATTCAGACATGAGCTTGTCCATTGTATTATCGCCCATTGACTCGTTGTTGATCCAGACCTCGACACCATTGCCGGATTCAGCCATATTGCGGTGCAGAGAAATGAAGAAATCAGCATTTGCATTGTTTGCAATGTCGCAGCGTTCCTGCAGTTCTACATAGACATCGGTCTCTCTGGTCATGATGATCCGGATATCCGGATATTTTTTTTGAAACGCATCGCGGACAGCCAGTGCGAGCCTGAGATTATCGTTTTTTTCGAGCCGCTTATTCGTTTCATCTTTGGATTTGTCATTGGGTTTATCGGTTGCGCCGCTGTCATTTCCGCCGTGACCGGCATCAATGCAGATCGTTAGCGGTTTTGTTTCAGTTGCCGTTGGAACAGCATTCGGATCCTGTTCAGCCGGTTCGCTCGAATCGACCACAACGCCTGTGACTGCCGGATCTTCAGCTGATGATTCCCCGTCACGGTGATGACAGCTGAAAGCGAGAATCAGAATCAGTAGCAGCAGCGGACCGAACACGAGAATCACGCGGTCCCAGCGTACTCTCCTTCGTTTTGCCATAGTTTCTCTCCTGCCTCTGTATTTTTACATATTTATTTTATTATATCACATTTTCCCTGAAAAAGCAAGGGCTTATGCGGATTTTCCGGTATTTTGCATCCGCTGCAGAAAGTGAATCGAAATACTTGCAAAATCGCGTAGAATATGATATACTTAATCTCAGAAGAAAGATAATTCGCAAAGGGGTGAAAACATGCTCGAATCAGCCCTTCCCTCACCTTGCTATCTGATTGATCAGGCAAAGCTGAAAGGGAATCTGATGATGCTGGATGCGCTGCGGCAGCGCTCCGGCTGCCGGATTCTCTATGCGCAGAAGGCCTTTTCGTCATTTCCGTTTTACTCTATGATCTCACGCTATCTGGACGGTGTTTCGTCCTGCTCGGCATATGAAGCGCAGCTTTCGCATCTGTTTTTTCACGGTGAAAATCATGTGTTCCAAACCGCCTATCTGCCGGATGAGGTCGATCAGCTTGTCGAAATCTGTGACCATATGACCTTTAATTCGCCGTCGCAGCTTGCAAAATACGGCGTGGTAGCAAAAACGCATAATGTCTCGGTCGGTCTCCGTGTGAATCCGGAGTATCTTTCCCAGCAGCTTGATGAATTTGATCCGTGCGCGCGGTTTTCCCGACTCGGTACAACGATTTCGGAATTTCCGATGACGCAGCGCCGCATGATCAACGGTCTGCATGTGCATGCGCTGTTTGAGCAGAATTCTGATGCGCTTGTGCGGCTAGTCGATGCAGTGATTGAAAAATTTGGTGCGCTGCTGCCGGAAATGGAATGGATCAATCTCGGCGGCGGTCATCACCTGACCCGTGAAGGCTATCAGATGGAGAAGTTCGAGGAAACCGTTGCGATGCTGCAGCGCAAATACGGTCTCAAAGTTTATATTGAGCCGGGCGAGGCCGTTGTCTGGGAGGTCGGTTATTTCGTTACATCTGTTGTCGATATCGTGCAGAATGAGATGCCGATCGCGATTCTGGATTCCTCTGCGGTTTGCCACGCACCGGATATCACGGAACTGCGGTATCGTCCGCCGCTCGTCGGAGCGGATAAGCCTTCGGTACTCCCCTATACCTACCGGCTCGGCGGAAGAAGCTGCCTGCCGGAGGATATTTTCGGCGACTATTCATTCGATCATCCGCTGCAGATCGGGGAACGGCTGGTCTTTTCTGATATGGCGATCAACACGCTGACAAAGGCGAAAATGTACACCGGTATGCCGATGCCTGCGGTCGCTGTCCGCGAGACAGACGGCAACTGCAAGATCCTGCGGAACTTCGGTTTCAGCGATTTCAAAAACCGTTTTTGATATGCACCAAACAGAACGCCCTTTCATATTCTGGTAACATCAGGATATGAAAGGGTGATTTTTTGAATGATCTTGTACCGCTGTCAGAACTGCCTGCCGATGCAGCGGCAGTGATTGCAGAAATACACGCATCAACTGACGAAACAAACCGTCTCGCTGAGCTTGGAATTATACTGGAAACCGGAGTGAAAGTCAAGCTGTTCGGCAGCGGAGGCTCTCCGGTTGCGTTTGAGATACACGGTGTCACGCTGGCGCTCCGGAAGGAGGATTGTGCAAGGATTTTTGTCCGGCCGCTGACGCACACAAAAACGATCATGCTTGCAGGCAATCCGAATGTCGGGAAAAGTACCGTTTTCAATGCATTGACCGGCTTGCATCAGCATACCGGCAACTGGTGCGGTAAGACTGTTTCCGGCGCTGAGGGCTGGATGATATCTAACGGTATTCGTATTCGCTGCATTGATACGCCGGGTACATATGCCATTCGGTCGGAGACAGCTGAAGAAGCAGAGACAGGCCGGCTGATGCGCGAAATCCCGCATGATCTGGTGATCTGCATCTGCGATGCGACCTGTCCGGTTCGGGGTATTGCCCTTGCGATCGAGCTGCTTGCCGCGCAGGAGCATGTCATTCTCTGCATGAATCTCATGGATGAAGCGAAGAAAAAGCAGATTGAACCGGATTTAGCGGGGATTTCAGATCGGCTGCATGTTCCGGTGATCGGCATCAGTGCGAAGCGGAAACGCACTCTGACACCCCTGCTTGATGCTGTCAGTCACATCCCCGATCTGAATCGGGATTTCGACGGGTATACGCATCAGGATGCGCTGCGCGAGGCGGGTGCGATTTGCGCGGAGACGATCAGGATTCCGGATTATGCAAACAGGATGAACAATCGGCTTGACCGCCTGCTGACCGCTGCGCCGTGGAAGTATCCGGTCATGCTCCTGATGCTGCTTGCGGTTTTCTGGCTGACTATGGTCGGCGCAAACTATCCTTCTGCCCTGCTGTTTGATTTGTTTACTGCGATTTGCAGTTCCCTGCATCAGATCTCGGAACTGCTGAACCTGCCGCAGTGGCTCTCCGGCGCCCTGATTGACGGTGTTTTGCGCGGAACCGGCTGGGTAGTTTCTGTCATGCTGCCGCCGATGGCGATCTTCTTTCCGCTGTTTACCCTGCTCGAAGATGCGGGTCTCCTGCCGCGAATCGCATTCAATCTCGATACCTGCTGCGCGAAATGCAGGGCATGCGGCAAGCAGGCGCTGACCATGACAATGGGGTTCGGGTGCAACGCGGTCGGTGTCACGGAATGCCGGATCATCCAGAGCAAACGCGAGCGCCTGATCGCGATTCTGACGAATGCACTTGTCCCCTGCAACGGCAGGTTTCCGGCGCTGCT
Organism: Oscillospiraceae bacterium; assembly: GCA_017523995.1. The sequence goes on from JAFWUX010000237.1 coordinate 78,649, forward strand.
CGCCATTGTAACCGTATTCTTTGCCGGTGATGATATGCGTTCCTCTTTCCGTGCGGCAGCCATGATGACAGCACTGATTCTGTTCAGCGTCGGCGTGACGTTTGCAGCATCCGCACTGCTCGGAAGGACAGTTCTGCGCGGGGAGCCGTCCTCGTTTGTGCTGGAGATGCCGCCTTACCGCCGCCCGCAGATCGGGCATGTGATCGTGCGCTCTGTTCTCGACAGAACGGTCTTTGTCCTCGGCAGAGCGGTCATGACGGCAGCGCCGGTCAGCCTGCTGATCTGGATTCTCGCAAATATCAGTCTCTCCGGTGAGACGCTGCTGCAAAGGCTTGCAGATAGCATGCAGCCGCTCGGCAGTCTGATCGGGCTGGATGGCGTGATGCTGCTTGCATTTCTGCTCGGGCTGCCTGCGAATGAGATTGTCCTGCCGGTTGCGCTGACAGCCTATCTCGGCACCGGTTCGCTGACAGATTACGAGTCAATGCAATCGCTGCACATGCTGCTGACTGCGCACGGCTGGACGCTGCTGACAGCTTCGTGTTTCCTGATCTTCACGCTGTTTCATTCTCCCTGTGCGACAACACTGCTGACAGTCTACAAGGAGACGCGCAGCCGCCGCTGGACATTTGCAGCATTCCTGCTGCCGACCGTGATCGGCACCGTGCTTTGCATGATACTTGTCGGAATCGCGCATCTGCTGTAAAAATGAAGCCGCATACCGGTTCAGGTATGCGGCTTTGCTGTTATGACTGAATATCAAAAACAGAGCTGTCATAAGGATAGTACTTGAACTCCTCCCCCTCTGCTCTGGGCTGCGCAGAAGCATCTGCGAGGAAGACTGAGAAGTTGTGCTCACCGTCTGCAATTGAATCGTCGAGTGTCAGCTTGAGATTTAAGGTTGATTCATTGCGCGCTTCAAACAACACCGCGTCTTTGCCGTTTGCAAGCCCGACCGGTTTGCCGTCGCAGAGCACGAGCGCATAGTAGGTCTTCGGGTATACGTCACCCATTATGTTATTTTTGTCATCGAAATGCGCCTTGAGGTAGAGCTCGTTCCGGTTGAGCGGTAAAGCGTGGCTCCATGAACTGTTGTTGATCTGATATTTGTTAGCACCTGCGTCAAAGCTGTAGTTCTGACACTTACCGATTGCAATACCGGTTGCACCGCCGATATTTGCACCTCTGACCGCCTCAGGATACTCAATATAATCATCGGCAGATGCGGTGTAATACGCCGCAGAGGAATCCGTGCTTTCGTCCGGCTTTTCGCAGTAGAGCTGAACCTGCGTTGAAGCGGTTGTCGGACCGATGCCGGGAAATCGCGCCGGGGATTTACGGTACGTAACTGCTGCAGTCAGTGTGCTGTAATTTGTCCGGCAGTGCGGCGTAAACCAGATCTTCTGTAGCGTGGCGGTGTTCGTGTCCCAAACCTCATGTTCAGTGTTTCGCTTGACTGTCTGGATCCCGCTGATTGCACTGAGTTTATCATAAATCTCTGCATACAGATCTTTATCATTTGTGAGCAGGTCACTTGTCAATGTGACATCCAGATATTTTTGTGTACAATCCGGATCCGATTCCTCCCGCTGCTTGATGACTGTGACGCCGTCAACCTCACTGACAAGCCCGATGGTTTTCTCAATTGAGCGGTCGCTCAGACCGTTCATCAAATAGAGCGTCAGCACATTTGTATACTTGTTTGCCGGTATGTCTAGTTCCACTGTGTGTGATGTCTCCGCTTTTCCGTTTTCAGTCAGTGCAAACGGGATTATTTCTCCGTCCTGCATCAGAACAACCGTCGCAGGAATTTGTGTTGCTGTTTCATTGCCGCCCATTTCGTACAGAATAGATAAATCGAGCGACATTTTCTTCCCGTTCTCAGCATCAACCGGTTTGACGATTGTCTCTGTTAAGTCGGAGCTTTTTACAAATCCGGCGCCGTAGGCGAAGTTTTGATCCTGAATTGCCAGTTCGTCATTTGACCAATCCACAGAACTTTCTTCTGTATCATTCTGCGGCGGTGCGGTCTCCTCCTCAAAATCCTCAGAAAGCGGGCCGGTCACGGTCTGGGATGTGGTGACTGTCGATTCCGCATGTGATAGTACAGTCTGTTTTGTGATGTCTGTTACTTCCGCAACCGTTGAGGCGCCGGAATCAGGCTGCTCAGCAACCTTGGGATGAATCGCGAAGTATCCTGCGACACCGATGCTGCAGATTGCAACAGCCGCAGCGATTCCGGTCATTGTCCGGAATGTTTTGCCGTGTTTTCCCATGAAATCCTCCTCATGTCTTCTGTGAAGCTTCGGAGCATCCGGCGCTTCCTCCGGTTGGTATTCGGGGCTGTGTACCGTCAGACGCTCTGCCTCCTCCATTAACCCGGGATCAATATCCTGAAACGCACGAAAGAGATCATATTTATTCAAATCAATTCCTCCTTCTCGAGATATTTGCGCAGTTTCTTTCTCGCACGCATCAGAACGAGCTTGACTTTGCTTTCGGAGATCTGATATGCATCGGCGATTTCCCGAACGGAATGCAGATTCACATATCGCTGCACCATGATTGCCCTTATTTCCGGTTTCAGCGTTTGCAAATATGCGTTAAGCGCCGCAGAAAGTTCGCGTTGTTCGATCTGCTTCATGACATTTTCTCCGGATGGAATACAGTCTTCCAGTTCGTCGATTGCTTCAGCCGTTTCCATACCGCCGCGTTTTGCGGCATGCTCCAGCTGAAAGCGGTTGATTGCACTGCGTCTTGTGATCGCTGCAAGAAACGAAAACAGATTTTTGGGTCTCGCCGGCGGGATTGCGTTCCAGGTGTGGAGCAACGTGTCATTCACGATCTCATCAGCATCCAGCATGTTCCCGAGGCAGCGAAATGCAATTGTCTGACAGCTTTTGCCGTATTTCTGCCGGATTTCATCGAGTGCCCGTTCGCTGCGCGCCTCAAGTAGTGCGATGATCTGATCGTCGTTCATGCTTCGTCACTTCCTTTCGTGAAGGTCCTTCATTCTTTGAGTCAGCAAAACTGTGCAGTAGGTTTCATATGTAAATATAATTTTATAATATAACATAAAGATGCGAATAAAAAAGCCCGAGACCAAAATCCCGGGCTTTTCGATTTGAAATTACTGCTTCACAACAGCGACAATAAATCCGCCGTCATTATCACCGGAAATCATCGGTGTGGAACCGTCTGCAGCAACCGGATACTTGACCTGCGTGGTTGTACCTGTGGTATCAGCAGCAACATAGTACATTTCATAGTTGATGCCGTTTACAGTTGTTTCCAGATGATCGGTGCTGACAGTATGCTTCTTGATCTCCTCGAGATATTCCTCAAGGCAGAGATCATTGTCATACATGTACTTTGCATGCGGTGCGCCGACATAACGGAAGTGCCAGGACATGCCTTCCTGACCGGTCTTATCTGCCTTGCCAGCAGGATAACGGACGATGAAGCCATAATCTGCAGCATGCTCGGTCAGCCATGCGTAGTTGCCGTCCGGCGTATACGGTGCGTGGCTTGCAGCAGCCTCGTTCAGGATTGAGAGATCCAGCGAGAGACCTGCAGTACGCTCCGGAATTGCAACGGAGTAAGGCGGATAGCCCGGTGTGCCGGTGGTGGAGTAGACCATCACGTTGCCGAGACCGGTTGCAGCGAAGAAATCGTTGAACCAGTTGGTGATCGGGGTTGCAAGAGAAGCGTCAACAGTCATTTCGGTGCTGACCAGACGCAGGTGCTGATACGGGAAGCTGGAGAACGGTACAAGTGCCGGTGTATTGAGCTGTGCGTGTGTGCCGTCGATCAGGATCATGCTGCCGGAGTGAACGGTATCGTTTCCGACCTCAATGGTCTGTGTATCTCTGTTATCAACAAAAGCTTCCGTGGTGGTTGTGGTGACAGCGGTCTCCGCAGAAACGGTTGTGGTAACTTCCGTTGCAAGTGTCTCGATCGCTTCGGTAACAGCCGGTGCGACATCCGTTTCAGCAAGGCTGGAATCCACCATGGATTCAACTGCCTGTGCCTGATTCTGGAGATCGAGCAGACCCTTTGCGTTCTGATAATCCTTCCACAGACGAACGAGGAAGTCAATTGCAAAGATGCCGAGAATGACAAAAGTCAGAATCAGAGCGATCTTGCCGTAGTCGATTCTTCTGCCGACGACCTCGTCATCATACTCATCATCATCGAGATCATCTTCTTCGTAGCTGTTGTCGATGTTATCCTCGTCGATGTCCTCATCGAACTCATCATCGAAATCTGCGACGCTCTTTTTCTTCTTGAACGGATTTTTCAGAGAGAAGCCGCCGAACAGACCGGGCTTTTCATCAAAATCGAAGTCCTCATCGAAATCCTCTTCCTCAAAGAACTTTTCTTCCGGTTCATCAGCAGTTTCCGGTGCATCGTCCTTCTCGGATTTCTTGGGCTCGTCAAAGATATCTTCCTCGTCCTCCGCGATCTTTTCATCCAGCTCTGTGTCTTCTTCCTTGAGACGCTTTTTGAACGGAGCAGAAGCCTTCATCGCAGAAGCGGCTTTCTTCGCAGCCTTTTCTTCCTTTTCGTCAAGCTCGTCAATTGCGTCGGCAGTATCCTTAACAGCCTTCTTGCCGGTTTCTTTCACAGTTTCCGCAGCATCCTCGATCTTTTCAGCTGCTTCGTCGATCTCATCAGAGAACTCCTCATCAATATCATCTTCAATTTCCTTGAAGATATCCTTTTCCTCTTCCGGCTTCTCCTTGTGATTCTTTTCGTTCTGATTGTGCTTGCTCATTTTCTTTTCTGTACCCTCCGATTCCTGATTTTCAGCCGCTGATTTCCGTTTCACGGGTTCTGCGGATTCTTCGGTATCTGAACTGGATTTTTCTTTGACTTCAATTGCTTTCGGTCCCCATCCGTTATCCGCAGTCAGCAGTGCGGAAACATTTTCCGTCATTTCGCGGCGGATCTGCTTCAGAACTGCCGGAGACGGGTTTTTCGGATCCGTCTGCGGAATCCGGAACGGTTCACCGTAGCGGATATGAATTGTGCTGCGGAAATGCAGCTCGTCATCATCAAAATAAATGCCGACCGGAACAACAGGCACATTTGTCTGTGCTGCGATCAGTGCAGCGCCGGTCTTGAATTTTCCGAGCGTACCGTCTTTGGAACGAGTACCCTCCGGGAAAATCAGCGCGTTATCGCCGTTCTGCAGACGGAAAATGATTTCCTCGAGTGGATCGGTATCACCGGTTCCGCGGTCGATTGCAATCGCGCCGAGCTTCTTGAGCAGCCAGCCGATAAAGCCGTCTTCAAAAAGCTCCTGCTTTGCAAGGAAACAGAACTGCGCTGCAGGATTCTGAATGCCGATCAGGATCGGATCCGCCATGCTGCGGTGGTTACTGACAAACAGATAACCGCCTTCCTCCGGCAGATACTCAAGCCCGTCCGCATCAATTTTATACCATATCGGCATGACAAGCCGCATGACACCTATGGCAAACTTATAAAAGCCACTCATGTTTCGAGCTTCTCCTTACATACTTTCAGCAACAGCTGTTCAGATTCATTCAGATCAAGGTCTGAGGTATCGACCAGAACCGCATCTTCCGCTTGTCTGAGCGGCGCAATCTCACGGTTCATATCCTGCTCATCGCGGCGGATCACATCTGCAAGGACTTCTTCATATGTCTGTCCGACAATGTTTTTTTCCTGCATTTCAAGATAGCGGCGCATAGCACGCTTTTCCGGCGATGCGGTCAGGAAGATCTTGACATCAGCATCCGGCAGCACGACGGTTCCGATATCGCGGCCGTCCATGACAACAGAATTTGTTTTTGCAAGATTCTGCTGCAAATCAAAGAGATACTTGCGTACCTCCGGAATTGCAGAAACTTTAGAAGCTGCCATTGTAACCTCAGGTGTGCGGATGAGTCCGGACACATCCTCGCCGTTTGCGAAGACATGCTGTTCCCCGTCCTGATAACCGAGTGTTACATCGAGCTCCTTCAGGCTGCCGATGATCTGTTCTTCTGTATCAGCGTTCCGGCGCAGCATACTGAGCGCAATTGCCCGGTAGAGCGCACCGGTATCAACGTAAATGAAGCCGAGATTTGCAGCCAGACGGCGTGCGAGTGTGCTTTTTCCGGCACCCGAAGGTCCGTCGATCGCGATGTTTACTGACATATTTTCTGCCCTCCATGCGCTTTACATTGATATTCCTTTATAGTATATCACATTTTTGTCTTTTTTGCAAGTGATTTCTGACGTTTTTCGACGATTTCTTTTTCTAAATATCAAAATCTATCAGATTGTGACGATTTTGCTTTCGATTTGACATTTATTTTCATCATGATTTACATTCCGGACTGTTTGAATGCATCCGTGTAAGTGTGTAAAGCCGATCTCCGAGCGCGGAGACCGGCTTTTCTTATTCGTGCATGCAGATTGTTTTGAACCCGTTTTCAGAAAGAACCTCAACCGCAGTGTCAATCTCAGCAGCAGTCATGTCTTTCACGCACAGGCACGGAATCACAACATGTGAACCGGATGCGATTCTTGCTGCTTCTGCGAGTAATTCGATCTTTTCGCGGAACGCAAGCGCACCGGGATCAAACCGCTGTTCGCCGATCGTAAACGCTTCTGTGAACGCAGCCGGATCAATATTGATGTAGACCGATGACATATGCAGGTCGGCAGGCTGGAACGCCTCTTCAGTGTTCTGCGAAATGCCTGCGAGATCGGCGTACAGTCCGGCGGTCGGTGCAACATCGGAGATGCGGTTCAGCACAGATATCAGGGCTTCGCGGCGCTGCGCCGGATCCTCTATATGATTGCCGAGCAGTTCTGCATCGGAATGGAAGAAGCTCGGGAAGATTGTGCCCTTGCAGATGATCTGCGTGAAACCGCTTTTCTGGATTTCGGCTGCGATTCCCGCAAGGTAGTCACCGCTTGCAGTATCAAACGGATTGAGCCACGGCTTTCCGCCCTCGTCAGGATTATCATCCAGCCAGCGCGTGGTGCCGTCTTTGAATACGTAAGAGCCTTCCATAAAGTAATTCGGGAAAGTGTGATCCTCGAGTGTATAGATTTCAGCGATACACGAGATGTCATAGCGCTTTGCAGCATTGACGATCTCACGGAGCGTCAGCAGGGAATCATTTGATGCACCGCATGCAAGCGCCTTATCAACAGAAGAAGCGTACTGCAAAGCACCGGTATCGAGCTTCAGCGGCAGGATCATAGATGTGCAGCCCTTTTCTCTGCACGCCTTTGCAGCAGATTCGACAGAATCAAGACTCTGCAGCGCATCTGCGGGTGCCATGTATGCAACATCCATATCATCGCCGTATTTGCCGTGATACGCCTCGGTTGTGGTAGTGACAGTTGTTTCAGCTGCAGTTGTGGTTGTGACGGCTTCTGTAACAGTTGTCTGCTGTGCAGCATCCGGAGCAGGCTCTGTCCCCTGCTGCGGCTCCTCTGTGAAGTACGGCTCCGCAGTCAGTGTCGGGCTGATTTCCTCCTTGTGCAGCCGTGTGACAATCGGACCGATCACGTTGTAGCCGACAAATCCGAGTACCGCAACAATCAGCAGTGTCAGGACCGTGCCGATCGCCGACCGCAGCGGATGGTAATCGCTGAATACACGGCGGTTGCGCGCCTGATAGGTGTAAATTTTTCTTCCTCTTTTTTTATGTTTCACGGAAGATTCTCTCCTCTCTTTTCGGGTTTACGGGAACAGACATGCCGCTGCCATGGAGATCACGGCAGCATAGAGCAGCATGCCCTTCCAGCCGCGGACTGCTTTCGGCATCGCGTCGCTTCTGACCAGCGGAGCAACGGCTTTCAGCATGAGGCAGGCTGCAAAGAATCCGATTCCGGAACGGAACCCGAACCGGAATGCGACAAGAACATCGTGGGTATAATCCGTGCTGAGCAGCACGGCGCCGAGCACAGCAGATGAAAATGCTGCGGCATGCAGCGAAGGCATAATGATACGGTTCAGATGCTTCGACAGTTTTGATACAATTATCAGCAGCAGATCCAGTATGCCGCAGATCAGTGCTATGCAGACCGGAAACAGCAGCTTTTCATACTGATTCGGGATCAGCGGACGCAGCAGCGCGATTGCGCCGGATGCCGCGGTGATGAAGATTGTTGTCAGAACCCCGAGCCGGATGAGCCCTTTGCCTTTTTGCAGCGATACGGCTGCAGAGGGTAGACCAAGCAGATTCTGGAATATCAGATTCTGCACAAACAGCAACGCGAAATCAGAGGCAAGCTGCATCGGGTGCCTCCTTTCTGATTGCGGAACCCGCTGCCAATGCGATTACCAGCAGAATCAGTCCGCCGGAAGGCTCCAGCAGGATCGGGAGCGGCGGCGTTTTCAGCAGCTGCGTGCCGACGATGCTTCCGCTGCCGAGCAGTTCGCGCAGAAATCCTGCAGCGAGCACAAACAGACACGCCGGAATCAGATTGCGGAATATCGAGCGCAGGAGCTGTCCGCGCGGGAACAGATCGTCCCGATAAACGGTCAGATAGAGCGGCATACAGAGCAGCGGCAGATAGACACCGCCTGCAATCTGCGGCAGGATATTAGCAGTCAGAACAGCCGCGGGGATATACACCAAACTGCCGATTACAGAATACAATACAATACGAACAGCAAACGGGATTCTGCGCGGGATCAGCGCAGAAAGCAGCACTGTCGGGATTGTGATCAGCAGAAACGCGATACAGAAAGTCGCGCTGTGCAGAACAGAGACTGAAAACGCTGCAATCGGAGCAATGATCAGCCCGCTGCGCAGAATGGATATGCGCGGTTTCACGGATGAACTCATGCAGCAGTCCCCCTTTCTGCGGAGACTGTTTTGGATACATCGGGTTCGGTCATAACGCGCCGCAGCCAGATCATCAGCGGGGAAAGCAATACCGCGAGCAGAACCGGCGCATCGCAGATAAACAGAATTCTTGTTGCAAAGAATGAAGCGAATCCGACCGCGAATCCGTATGCGATTCCGGCAAGATGCGGCGGCGCATGATCGGGATCGGCGTGCAGAAAGATCAGTGCGGTTAGCGTCTGGTTTGTCAGCATACTGCCGACAACCGTTGCCATCGGATGCTGTAAATTGGAAATCATAAGATTGCAGACGATCATCGTGACAGCAGCCGGAACTATCACCCATCCGGATGCCGCCCGTCTTGCGATCAGTACAACCGCGATCGCTGCCAGCAGAATCACAGAGCCTGTTCCGATCGGCTGCTGCGGCAGACCAGTGAGCCATTCAAGCGGATTGACCGTGAAGCGTCCGGCTCTGTTCCAAGCGAACGAAATGCCGTCTGTCAGTTCGGCTGTGTCCGGAATCATCAGCGGCAAATGTGCCCTGCTTTCCGGAAACAGCGTAACAGCCGCACGGTTATTCAGCATCGAGAAGCAATATCCCGCGGCAGCCGGCAGAATTACCGGATTTTCCTTGCCGCCGAACATCTGCCTGCCGATGATAATTGCAAAGATACAGGACATGATAAGCAGAGAAACCGGTACACCCGGCGGCAGCAGCAAAAGCAATACCAGACCGATGATGCCGGCATCGAGATTTTCAGCCGTAAAAGTTTTTTTTCGGATAGCAAGACAAATACGTTCTGTGATGAGCGTGATCGCAACAGCGACAGCAGCGAGAATCCAGATCCGGATACCGTAATCATAGGATGCTGCTGCGAGCAATGCGAGAATTGCTACAAAGCGGTCGAACAGAATTCGCTTAGGATCGGGTTTGTGCATATTGCACCTGCCTTTGCTGAACAAATCTATGAAACACACGGCGGTTCAGCCGCATAGAAAGGATATTTTTGATATGACAATACACCGGCTTTCCGGGAGCTCCGTCAAAGTGCAGCTTTCGGCGGAAGAACTGCGCGTGTTTCTGCCTGAGGATCCGGTATCAGCGGATTCGCCGCAGATGCTGCGGATGCTTTCATTTTTGCTTGCAAAGGCAGAATCGGTCAGCGGTATTGCGTTTTCGGCGCTGCCGGTGACGGTTGAACTCATGACTGCGCAGGACGGGAGTCTTGCAGCGTATTTCACTGTGCAGGAGCACACACCGGCGCCGCGTGCGAACCGGCAGCGAACAATCAGGCTCGCAGCAAGATTCACAGATGCGAAATTACTGCAGGAATGCTGTAGGCTGCTGCAATCGGAGCAGGCGCATATCCGGAGCAGTGTGCTTTATCAGGAAAACCGAAGCTGGATCCTGACGCTGAAACTGCGTCATGCACGCGCTGCTGCAATACGGCATATTCTGCTGGAATACGGCAGTCCCTACCGGCTCACGGCGATCAACCGCGCAAGATTATCGGAATACTGCGACTGCATTCTGCAGCAGGATGCAGTCAGGCAGATCGCAGAGCAGAATATCAGCCTGTCATAGCGGCGCATTGAGAGACCGCACCGCCTCTGCCGGATTCTGCGAACCGAGCACATAGGAGCCTGCAACCAGATAATCTGCGCCTGCCCTGCGGCACTGCATGCCGGTTTCTGCATTGATGCCGCCGTCCACTTCAATGTGAAGCGGGCGCTGTTCGCGCTGCAGATATTCGGAAAGCTCGCGGATTTTTGTCAGAATCTGCGGCATGAACTTCTGCCCGCCAAGTCCGGGATACACGGTCATCAGGAGAATATAATCATCCTTTTGCATATCGGAAAGAACCGGATAGACCGCAGAGACTGGCGTATCCGGAGATACTGCGATACCCGCGGGAATCCCGCAAGCATGGATGCAGCGAAGCGTCTCACGCACATCGGAATCGCTCTCAATGTGGAACGAAAGCATATCTGCGCCCGCTTTGACAAAGCGCTCAACAAAGCGAAGCGGATCGGTAATCATCAGATGTACATCAATCGGCTGCTTTGTATAGGGACGAAGAGATGCAAGCACGGGCAGTCCGAAAGAAATATTGTCCACAAATCTGCCGTCCATGACGTCATAATGCAGTGCATCCGCACCGGATTCCCTGACGGTATCCGCGACCTTTGCAAGGTTCTGCAGATCACTGTTCAAAATGGATGCAAGTACCATGACGATTTCCTCCAGATCCCGATTTTTACATACATCTTATATTATATCGCAATTTCTGAGTTTCGTCAAGCATTCCGCCCGATCTGCCTGTGAAATGCGGCTTTTCGTCGGAGGTTCCAAAATTTCGGTGAAAGTCTGGACAATCCTGTGAAAATCATGTATAATAACAAATGGCATTATTATAGATAGTATGCCGGATGTATCTCAAAATACGCGGAGGAACTATGAATCATTTTGGAAAACATCTGCTGCACGGAATGCTCTGGCTGCTCGGCTCTGAGGTTCTGTGCCTGATCCTGGCGGTCTCGCTTGCGATTCTGCACGATCATCCTGTCATTCGCCTGATCGGGCTGATTTTCGGCATCGCGGCACATGTGCTGCTGATCAGAAACTGTGCGCAAAAGGCTGCGGATGAGGATGCCGCACTGTACCGGACATCGGGTGCACAGATACGAATCATAAAGCCGCTTCTGATCGGCGTCTGCCTGACTGCCCCCTCTTATCTGACGTATCTGCTGCTGACAGTAAATCCGGAGAGCATTCTGATGCTGAATCTCTTTCCGCTTCTGAATGCGCCGTTTATCCAGATTTACAGGTTTTTGATTGCCGGCGCGGAGCCGTTTTCGGCTGTAGCGCAGAGCCGCCGCATACTGATGCTGCTGCCGCCTGTTCTGACGGCAATTGCGTATGTTACAGGATTTATCTCAAAGTATTATCCTGCAATTGCCGCGCATGATGCCAGATCAAACCGGACATAATCCGTGCTGCATTGCAAATCCTATGTTCGCAGGTATACCCTGCAACAGAAAGGATGATTGCATGAAAAAACTGTTATCCGCCGTTCTGTCTCTGACCGTCATGCTTGCGATGCCGCCGCTTCATGCGGGTGCAATCGGCTACGGGCAGGGCAAAGAACGCGATGCACAAAACCGTCCGACGGGTGCTGTTGCCTTTCAGGATGAATTTGCGGAATCCGGCGCCTATGCACTGACGCCTGAGCCGGACAGAATTATACTGACATTTGATCAGGGCTATGAAAACGGCTATACTGCGAAGATTCTGGATACGCTGAAAGAGAAACACGTCTCCGCAGTCTTTTTCCTGACCGGCGACTACGCAAAGCGCGAACCGGAGCTGGTACAGCGCATGATTGACGAAGGGCATATGCTCGGCAACCACGGCATGACGCATGCTTCGCTGCCGGAGCTGAGTGATGACGCAATCGAAACGGAGATCATGTCGCTGCATGCCTACGTGCTGGAGCATTTCGGCTATGAGATGCAGTATTTCCGTCCGCCCTGCGGCGAATATGATGCGCGGGCGCTTGCAAAGGTGCAGTCGCTTGGATACCGGACGCTGTTCTGGAGCGCTGCCCATGTGGACTGGAACACGGATGCACAGCCCGATCCCGAAACTGCGGTCAGACAGCTTTCACAGGCAGCGCACAGCGGCGCGATCTATCTGCTGCACTCTGTATCTTCGACAAACGCGGAGATTCTCGGCGCTCTGATTGATTCGTTCCGCGCTGACGGCTATACCGTATAACAAAATAACTGCTGTATCATGCATGGCACGGTACAGCAGTTTTCTTATAGTCCGGTTCGGATGAATAATGCGGCGGCAATCAGCAGCGGAACCATCACGGCTGATACAACTGTTCCGATTGCAATGATAATCAGGCTGTGCCGGTCATAGGCGGTGTGTTTCTTCGGATTCCGTGAAATCAGCAGCGAGTACGCCTGTTTTTCATGGTAGATATGCTTTCTGCCGAAGGATTCAGCAGGAAAGACGCAGCTGTATTCCTGATCTTCATATGCGTACACAGCGTGATCAAAGCGATCTGAATCATCGACCCGCAGAAAGACACCTTTGACGCGCCGCCGGAACAGCAGCGAGATATCTGTAATCACAAAAAACAGCACGAACAGCATCATTGCAATCGCGATCAGACCGAGTACAATTGTTGCGAAAATGACGAATATGGTTTCCAGCGACATGCCAAAGAACAGAAGCAGCGCGATAATAATCGCGACGGTAAAGACAACTTCCAGCATCGGACACTCCCCCAGTCAGAATGTTTCGCTTTCCTCCGGCAGGTACGGTGTGACGCGCAGAATTTCAAACGCCTGTGCCTGCTGCCACATTTGCGGATTGATCTGGATTTCAAAGCCTTCACCCGGAGCGGTCTGAATCTGCTTCGGATCGAGCTTCGGGATGCCGAAACAGGCAATTGCGTTTGCAATGACGCCGCCGTGTGTGACGATTGCAACATGCGTGAAATCCTCCTGCATCATCTCGAGCAGGATTTTGTGAAAGCCCTGAAATGTCCGGATGCAGAGTTCGGAGACACTCTCCCCCTCCGGCGGCTTCGCATCCATGCCGCCGCGGATCCATGTGAGATATTCCTCGTTCTGCATCAGTTCATCGGCGGTTCTGCCCTCGAATTTGCCGAAGTGCAGCTCACGGAAATCTTCAGCGACAACTATCTCGCGATCCGGAAAGAGAATCTCAGCACTCTCCGTACAGCGCTGCAGCGGGCTGGTATAGACACGCTGGACTTTCGGGTAGACATAGCGGTCTGTTTTATCAAGCAGTTCGGCTCTGCCGCGGTCATTCAGCGGAAAGTCTGTTGTTCCGATATACTGACCGCGGTCATTGGCGTCTGTTCTGCCGTGACGGAACAGGGAAATGTGATAATTCTTCATAAATATGGTTCCTTTCGGGTGATAATATGAGATAATCGGCGGATTCAACAAAAATGAGAGCTCATTTTTGGCAGTTATTTTTTGCCGTTAGGTCTTTACAAATTATACTATTTGTTATATAATTGTAACGTATGAAGGACTGTATTGTGTCCGATTGATGAAGGGAGTATGAAAACCATGAATGACGATTTTCCGCGTATTATTACGCTCCAGCGAAAGGAACGTAAAATCAGCCAGAAAAAGGCTGCCACAGATCTCGGCATTTCACAGGCACTGCTCTCGCACTATGAGAAGGGCATCCGTGAGTGCGGTCTTGATTTTCTGGTCCGGATTGCCGATTATTACAACGTGTCCTGCGACTATTTGCTCGGCAGAACGCCGGAACCGGGCGGCAAAACGCTGACGCTTGAGGAAATCCCCGATGATGACGGGAACAACGAAATGCCCTCGAATGAGGCAATCCGCTTCTACCGCAAGATCATCAACAACTCAATCAGCCTGCTGTTCTCGTTTTCACAGCGCGCGAACTCTGTTACGCTGATCCGCGAGGTCTCCTCGTATCTGATGCTTTCGGTTTACAAGCTGTTCCGCATCATTTATAATGCGTGCCCGCACAATGACCAAAAGCTGTTCAGAGTTCCGAAGGTTGTCGCAAATGACAGTGCGAACGCGATCATCTCACTGAATGAATCCAACATCAAGGCGGCATCCAGCGGTATTGCGCTCGGTACGAATGATGCGGTTGAGGACGCCGAGACGCTGTATGTCACTACGGCGACACTCTCCAAGGACTTCTCGGAATACGCATCCTCTCTGCTGAATCTGATCCAGATCAGCGAGGACAGCATTGCACGCACCAGAGATACACTCCAGACACAGCATAGACCGTGATATTCTAATATTATAGCACAAAATTGCGAAAAGCGCAATGGGAGCACAGAAAAATCTCTGCTCCGAATCAGATAGATAGTTTCGCGAGGAAAATAGAACCAAGGAAAGGGCAGAATCTATGAAACGCTTGAACGGCATCCGTTTGCCGATGAAAAGACGCGCGCAGGAAAAACAAATCACCGCTTTGCCGCTGCCGAAGCTCGTGCGGATCCCGATGCTGATGCATATGGGCGATGCATGTGTCCCGACGGTAAAGCCGGATGAATACGTCTATGTCGGGCAGATGATCGGAAAGCCGGAATCAGATGCGGCTGTACCGGTTCACGCGAGTGTATCCGGCACAGTTTCCGTGATATCTGAATATGAAATGCCGGACGGGACAAGCGTCCCCTGTGTGGAGATCGTTCCGGACGGTCAGCAGGTCATTCATCCGGATTGCCAGCCGCCGAAAATTGCAAACAGACAGGATTTGATTGATGCGGCAAGAAACTCCGGATGTGTCGGACTCGGCGGCTCCGGCGATCTGACATATCAGAAGCTCAGCCGCGCTGAAAAACCGGCAGTCCTTGTACTGAACGGCGCAGAATGTGAAACCTGTCTTGCTTCTGATCTGCGGATGATGCTGGAAAATGCCGAGCAGATTCTCGGCGGCGCAGCGCTGATTCAGAAGATCATGAAGATCAAGGATGTGCGCATCGGTGTGCAGTCCAGCCAGCCTGCCGCGATCCGGCTCCTGAAAGAGGC
This sequence comes from Oscillospiraceae bacterium, assembly GCA_017523995.1. The sequence continues at coordinate 94,046 of JAFWUX010000237.1, forward strand.
GGCAGAGCAGTATAAAGGCATTACGGTCTGTCCCCTGCCGCCGGTCTATCCGCAGGGCGAAAAGCGTGTGCTGATCTATCATACAACAGGCATTGTGGTTCCCGAGAACAAGGAGCCCGAAGAAGTTGGTGTCCTGGTGCTTAATGTCAGTACATGCGCATTTTTGTATCAGTATTCGCAGACCGGTATTCCGCTTGTTGAGCGTATCGTGTCGGTTGACGGCAACGCTGTGCCGAAGGCATGCAATCTGCAGGTTCCGATCGGTACGCCGGTGATTGATCTGCTGCTGTATGCATCCTGCGAGCTTGATCTGGTCAAACAGATCTGGTGCGGCGGCGCGATGATGGGGATGAGCTATCCGGCGTTCCGCGCATCAGTCACGAAGCAGCAGAACGGGCTGATTGCGCTGAAGAATCCGAAAAAAGAGCGGACATCCGGCGACTGCATCCGCTGCGGAAAATGTATGCGCGCCTGTCCGATGAACCTGATTCCGACGGAGCTGGACCGCGCATATGCCGACCGCGATATCCGCAAATTGATCGAATTGCACGCCGGCATCTGCATGAATTGCGGCTGCTGCACGTATGTATGTCCCGCAAAACGTCCGCTGGCTGATAATATTCAGCTTGCCAAGGCATTGCTCTCGAATACGCGAAAGGAGAACTGATTTGAATAAGCTATCTGTTGAATCAACTCCGCATATTCGCAGCAGATCCTCGGTTTCCGGCATGATGCTCTGTGTGATTCTTGCGCTTCTTCCCGCGGTGCTCGCGGGCTGCTTGTATTACGGCAGGCATGCAGCGCTGATCATGCTGGTGTCCGTCGGAAGTGCAGTTCTTTTTGAGATGATTGCGAGTCTGATCTTCCGGCATAAACAGACTGTTCAGGATTTAAGCGCAGTGGTCACGGGTCTGATCTTCGGGATGCTGCTGCCGCCTGATCTTGCTCTTTGGAAGGCGGCGCTCGGCAGCTTTATCGCGATTGTTCTTGTCAAGCAGATGTTTGGCGGAATCGGCAGAAACTTTGCAAATCCTGCGGCGGTTGCGTGGATTGTGATGCGGCTTGTGTTCGCAACGGATATGACAACATGGCGCATTCCCGAAACCGGCGCAGTCACGCGCATTACGCCGCTTGTTTCCGGCGGGACGGGTTACTGGGATCTGCTGCTCGGCAATCATGCAAGCTATATTGGTACAGGCTGCGCCGCGGCGCTTGTGCTCGGCATGATATTCCTGTGCTTTTCGGGCATCATATCCCCTGCCGCACCGCTTGCTTATCTTGGTTCCGCGGCTTTGCTCAGCTGGATCGGCGGCTATGATGTACTCTCGCAGCTTCTGTCCGGCAGCCTGATGCTTGCTGCCTGTTTTATGGTCTGTGATTACACCACCACACCGTTTACAACATACGGAAAGCTCGTGTTCGGTCTTGGATGCGGCATTCTGACATTCTATATCCGGCATTTCGGCGGATTTGCAGAAGGTGCTGTGTTTGCTGTTGTGCTGATGAATCTCCTGACGCCTGCCATCAACCGGCTGACCAGAAAGCTGCCGTTTGGCGCGGTTACTCCTGTGAAAGAGAAGAAAAAGAAGCAGAAAACGGAATCAGTCTCTGCATAAAGGTTACAATATGATTGCAAAACTACTAATTTGCAATTTAGAACTTGACAAAATTGCAAATTAGTGCTATACTACGCTCATAACACATGATGCCGCTTGACATGGAGGTACTGTTATGAAGACAATATCGTTCAATCTGCCGGATGAACTGGCAAATAAGTTTGAGCTTGCACTGCAGCTCACAGGCGCGAATCTCGATGCTGTCGGCGAAGAATTTGTCCGCAGCTATCTTGCAAGAGCGTTGCAGTCTGCCGCAGATGAGTTCCGTGTGCCGGAAGCGCCGAAACCGCATCCGACACCTGTGCAGCCCACGCCGCTGCATTCTGCACAGAATGCACAGCCGCAGACGCCTCCTCCTGCCCGCGCCGACAGCGCCGCGCAGGCTCAGCAGAATCAGGCTTCGCAGAGCCGTCCGCGCGCTCCGCGTATGGAATGGCCGGAATGGGGCAAGGCAATCAACCGGATTCCGCGCTGGGCGAGAAATCCGCAGCAGAACAATCACAAGATTCTGCGCGCATTCTTTGAACTCAAGCAGGAGTTCGGCAATGTGACGCTTGAAGCACTGCGCCGCCGCTGCTCTGATCCGACCGGTCACCCGAACACCTATGTGCCGCACTTCGACAACAACTATTCCCAGATGAAATTCGACAACGGCAATTCGCACGGCAAGGTTTTCGAGGAGCATGACGGCTATATCACGATCTGGGACCGGATCAGTGATACCCTGCAGAAATACCGTGACTTTTTTGAATAATTATGACATCAGGAAGCGGAGTTTTTTCTTCGCTTCCTTGTGTTGTTTGGAGTGAAGCTCTATGAAAAAAGCTTTGATGATGTTCGCTGTACTTTTGATGCTCCTCCCCTGCAGCGGATGTACGTCTGATACTTCCTCATCTGCTGCGGAAAAGAGCGAAACTATGACAAGCACGCGCGCCTCTGATACAACTGCTGCCGCTGAAACGAAGGCTGTCACATCGGATACAACTGTGACAACTGCTGATACAGAAATGGATTCTGAGCCTGATGAATCAACTGTGACTGCCGGATTTCAGGGCGGAATCGGCGGCGAGCAGAATGCGGAAACCCAGAAGCCTGAATTTTTCATATACCGGTTTCAGCCGGATGCTTTTTCTGCACGGCTTGCCGGCGGAAACTATCAGACAGTTGCCTGTGATCTGTCTGCTGCCTTTGCACATCAGATTGATGCGGAGTATTTCCTCGAGGACTATGATCAGGACGGCTGCTACGATCTTTATATTCCTGCGTCCTACGATGCGGATTCGCGTGTGCTTTCCTACTATGTTTTCTGCTGGGACCCTGCTGCGGAGCTGTTCCGGAAAGAGCCGCTGACGGTCAACGCGGAAACAAACACCTGAAAGGATGATTTGATGAATAAACGATACAGATTTGCAGCGGGACTGCTTTGCACACTGCTCCTGACGGGCTGCAGTGCCGGTGCTTCTCAGGATGCATCGGAATCTGCGGCGGAATCTTCTGCTGCTGCGGTTGAAAAAAGCCTTGTGACGCTCGGCGATTCCATTTCGTTCGGTTACGGTCTGGATGATCCTTCGACCGAGCGGTATTCCGTGCTTTTGAAAGAAAAGTTGGACAGCCGCGACAAGATCACCTGGAATGACTATAACTATGCAGTTTCCGGCGATGACAGCGGCGACCTGATCCGCAAGCTGAATAACGGCAGAGCACTGCACGCCCCCTCTGCTGATACGATTATCCTGTATATCGGCGCAAACAATCTGCTCGGTGCCTACTCGGATTATATCATGGACATGGCTGAGGAAAACGGTGTCAATATTGATGATTTCACCTCCATTACAGATGAGGATATTGAGAAGCTGCAAGCCAAAATGGAGGCGGAAATGCAGGATCCGGAGGCTGTCATGCAGGCTGTGCAGAGCCGGATTGATGACAATCTTGTGCAGCTGGAAAGTGATCTTGAAACGATCTATCAGTGGATTCGCGAACGGAACCCCGAGGCGGATGTCTATGTGCTGAACATCTACAACCCCTATACGGAGGATATCGAATCTGAGATGCTGCCGACGGATATTGACTTTGCTGAATACGCGCAGTCGCAGATTGACCGCGCAAACGGCATCATCTCAGAGCTGACCGCGAAACATGACGATCTGATTCCGGTTGACATTGCATCTGCGTTTGCTGCCTGTGATCCGGTTCCGGTGATCGGAAAGTCCGCGGAAGAAGCAGTTTCCGACGATTCGGCGTCTGACGATGCGGTTGAGATGTATGATCCGCACCCGAATGCGGAAGGTCAGCGCATCATTGCGGATGCAGTATGGGCTGAGATGGAATCGAGAACATGAAGCATCCCTATTACACAATGAATCAACTCATGCATGAGCATTACGGCAAAAAGATTCGGAAAATCTGCATTGACGGCGGATTCACCTGCCCGAACCGTGACGGCACATGCGGCCGCGGCGGATGCACATTCTGCGGAGAACGCGGCGCCGGTGAACAGCTCGATGCGTCAAAGTCGATCCGGCAGCAGGCAGAGAATGTCTTAAAAAACGCGGCACCGGATTCGGCGTGGATTCTGTATTTTCAGAACTTTACCAATACCTATGCACCGGTTTCTGTGCTGCGGCAGCGCTATGACGAAGCGCTGATTGATGACCGGATCAAGGTACTTGATATCGGGACTAGACCGGACTGCATCAACGCCGAGGTTGCCGATCTGCTTGCGGAGTATGCGCAGCGATACGAGGTCTGGACGGAACTCGGGCTGCAAACGGCGAATGACCGCACGGCAGCGGCAATCAACCGCGGCTATGATCTTGCATGCTTTGAGCGGGCTGTCCGGCTGCTGAAAGCGTGCGGACTGCCGGTGATCGTGCATATCATTCTCGGGCTGCCGGGTGAAACAATCGAGGATATCCGCCATACAGTTGAAGTGCTCAACCGCTGCGGCATCGACGGCATCAAGATTCACAGCCTGTTCATCATGAAGGATACGCAGCTGGCGGAGCAGTATCTGCGCGGTGAATTCACACCGATTTCCATGCAGACCTATATTGACTGGGCAATTGAGGTTCTGACGCATATCTCGCCGAAAACAGTTGTCCACCGGATCACCGGGAACTGTCTGCGTGACCGTCTGCTCGCACCGGACTGGATTATGCAGCGCGATCTGATGATTGTTTCAATCGACCGCATTATGATGCAGAACGGCTGGACGCAGGGCTGCTTTTACAAGAAACCGGTTGTTCCATATGGAACGGGGAATCCTGCCGAATCTGACCGAAAGGACACATGTACAATGAATTTCAGGGACAAAAAGTCGGTTATCTTTGATCTGGACGGAACGCTGCTTGATACGCTGAATGATTTGAAAGACAGCATCAATGCAGCGCTCGTGCACAATGGATTTCCGGCGCGTACAACGGATGAAGTGCGGCAGTTTGTCGGGAACGGTCTCGGCAAACTGGCAGAACGTGCAATCCCCGAAGGGCTTGCGAATCCGCTTTTTGAGCAGGTGCTTGCTGAAACGCGCAAAATATATGCGCAAAAATCCAACGATACCACAAAGCCTTATGACGGTATTCCGGAACTGCTGCATAATCTGCTTGACCGCGGATATCAGCTCGCGGTTGTTTCCAATAAGCCGGATGCACAGGTCAAAAGCCTTTGCAAAATCTATTTTCCGGAGATTCCGGTTGCTGTCGGGCAGCGTGACGGGTTTCAGCTGAAGCCTGCGCCGGATTCGGTGCTCGAAACAATGCGTCAGCTTGGCTGCACAGCGGATGAAGTTGTCTATGTCGGAGATTCCGAAGTGGACGTTCTGACAGCGAAAAACACCGGAATTCCGTGTATCAGCGTGCTTTGGGGATTTCGCTCAAAACAGCAGCTCCTCGATGCTGGTGCTGTCTGCTTTGCTGAAAGTCCGGCAGAAATGCTCAACTTGTTTTAACAGTTTTTTGTATATACAGATGAAACAGCCGCAGAGTCATTGACTTTCTGCGGCTGTTTTGGTATAATTAAAGATATTTATCGTTATAGCTGGAATTTTAGTTGATTTTTGGGGATTGGAGGAATCGGCATGTGGAATCAACAGACTGACCGGATGTTTCTGGAAATGCGCGAGGACGCGGTATTGATTTTTGAAGACACTTCTCTGAAGCTGCTCTATATCAATAAATCTGCAACGAATTATTTTCCGGATACCAACAGCGACACGGTTTTTTCGGATCTGTTTCAGAATGAAAAAATTGACAATATGCTGAAAGCTGCAGCGGCTTCCGGCAGACTGATCGGTCTGCCGCTGGATGAACACCCGTGGTTTCCTGAGAGTGCCGTGCTCCATGCTGTGCATACCCAGTGGGAAAATCAGGAAGTTTTTGTCCTGACGATTGATAAGCGTGCATACGGTCCGCCGCCGGAAGCACTGCAGATGATGAAAGCAGTTTTGACATCTGCTTATTTTACGGCTGTCCGCATTGACACAGTGTCTAACCGTGCATCAATCATCAGTGATAAGAATCCGCTGATGAATACGCAGGCATTGTTCCCCTCTTATGCCGAATACTTTGAAAAATATGCGGAGGCTGTTATTCATCCCGAGGACAGAGAGCAGTTTCTCGCATGCTTCTCAGAAGAACAGGTGCGCCTGTTCCTTGAGGCGAACACTTCTCCGGCATGTACCGTCCGCCGTTCCGTGGACGAAGAATACCGCTGGGCGAGTTTCACGCTTGCAGCACTGAATCAGTCTGTTGTTCTGATGTTCGGCAAGGACAGCAATGAGCAGCATCTTGTTCAGGAGCGTTCCGACCGCTACCGCAGTGAACTGGAAACTGTTTCTCAGCGCAACAGCTACATTCTTGCCGCTGCAGGAGATATTTTCCGTCTGATGCTTCACATTGATCTGCGGACGGAGGAGGTTGTGGTCTGCTCTGTGCATCCGGATCTCGCGCCGTTCTTTTCCGTGGAACGTGTCTATCAGTATGACGAAATTGCCGGCAGACTGATGCAGTTTGTCCATCCGGATGACCGCGAAAAAATGCATATTTTTACTGATCCCAAAAGCATTCCCGAGCATCTGGATCCGAATGAAAACAAGGTCAGCATGAACTATCGCCGGATTGCCGCACAGCAGGATCCGAACCTCAACTTCAGATGGACGCGTTCTGTGTTCACGGTTATTCGTGAGGAGGAAGGAACGCCGGTCGAAGCTGTTTATGCCGTTCAGGATATTGACGCGCAGAAACGCAAGGAAATCGCTGCGATCCGCGCACAGCAGACGATTACGGAGCAGTTCTATACACTGATCCGGAACCGCTATATCTGGTTTATCGAAAACGATTACAGCAAGAAAATTTCCCGATGTTACCGCATCGCGAATCATATGGTCATGCCGCCGATGGAATGTCCGTTCGGTCAGTTCTTTGAGCGCATGATTATGCCGCACGTACATCCGGAAGATTATAAGAAAGTTGCAATTGCGCTCCTCCCGCTGACGGCTGAGGAAAGCTACCGGCAGGGAAAACGTCAGATTTCCATTGATTATCGCCATAAAACGGAAAACGGCTGGCGCTTTGTCCGTGCGGAAATGTATCTGCAGAAGGATGAGGATGATGTGCTGCACACGATGATCTATGTCTCCGATGTGGATGATGAGGTCACGAGCCGCAACAATCTGACGCGCTCGGAGCATGAACAGCTTGAAATGCACCGCAAGGTCGATCACCTTCTGACGGATACCTTTGTGCATGTCGGCGAGGTTGATCTCGATGCGGATACGATCCGGCATTATCATCTCGAGAATGAGGATCTCATTCCGGATGCGGATACCAAGAGTTTCCGTGATTACTGCGAGCATTACGCAGAGCGCTTCATCCATCCTGATCAGCGCATGGAGTTCAATCACATTTTCTCTTATGATCATATTCTGCGTGCAGCACGCGAGAATCAGGGCGAACTGAAACAGCTGTTTCTTGTCGATGTCTCCGAGAAGGGTGAATATCTCTGGTGCAATATCGGCATCAAGTTCCTCATCAATGAGAACGGCAAGAGTTTTGCGCTCACCTATGTTGAAAACGTCAATGATGAGATTCAGAACCGTGATTCACATCTGATCTCGCTCCAGCAGAAAAAAGAGCAGCTTCTTGCAAATCTCCGTACCAACGAGCGAGCCCGCATCCGCCGTGCGCATGTATTTATGAATATCGCGAGCAGTTTCCAGCTTGCGCTCAATCAGATTTACGGTGCAATCGACAAGCTTGAACGCGATCTGCCGGAGGATGCAAGAAAGCATCAGGACACCGGTTTGATCTTTGCCGCGTATGAGCGCCTTTCTGCGATGACGGCATGTACGAAAGACCTTCTGCTGCTTGAAAACAATCAGCTGCCGCTTTTGCGTGAGCCGACCAGTCTTTCCACATTGATGCAGAAGCTCCGCATGAATTCGCGCGAACTGTTCGAGAAAAAGCGTGTGCGTTTTTATTCCTACACCACGCATGTGAATGACGAAATCGTCCTTTGCGATTCCCGCCGTCTTTCTTTCCTTGTAGAAAACGTGTTCTTCAATGTAATTCGTTCTCTGCCGGATGATTCCGAAATCACGCTCCGTCTGGCTGAAACACCTGTGGAAGGCAAGCAGCAGGCAATGTATGAATTCTCGCTTGTGATGCAGGGCGACAGTGTCTCACTGGATATTCAGAGCGGCATTCTCTCCCCGATTCCGCAGAATGACCCGATGAAATCGGTCGAAGCGGCGTTCTTCCTGAACAATCCGGATTATCAGCAGTACAACATCTATCTGAGCAAGCGTCTGATCGCGATTATGGGCGGAACACTTGAATTTGTCCCGCTGCCGGATCATGCAAGCGCTGTTGTGCTGCGCCTGCCCTTTGAGATTCAGAGCAAGCCGGTCATTTTCCCGCTGCGCAAGACATTCGGCAAGCATGCGCTTGTCTGGGATTCTCAGCAGGCGGCTGCGATTGCAACCATCGAGATTCTGCGTGAATCCGGCATGCAAAGCGACTGGCAGTCTGATCTGGAAGGCGTGTGTGCATATCTGAAACTTGCTGAAATGCAGGATATGGCATATGATCTGATCATTGTCCGCTCCTCTGATCTCAATCATCAGAAGGAAAACTGTATTTCCAAAATCCGTGCACTCTCCCCTGATATTGCAATCTTTATCATTGACGATGTGCATACAGAAAAACAGATGCAGTCCATCGAATCCGAACGGATTTATGAGCTGCAAACGCCGGTGTTCCGCTCGGATATGGCAAATCTCCTGCGGTCTGTTTTCGGCGAGTCCGGCAGCAGTGATCCAAACTGAGCATAAAAAAGAAACCGGATACAGAGGCATGCGCTTCTGTATCCGACCTTTTTTATTGTTCAATTGTGACAGCGCCGATCTGCGCAGAGATGGTTCCGGCAAGTGCATCCAGTGCGTCCGGATCGAAGAAATCGGACAATCCGCATTCCTGCATGATATCCCTGAAATGATACTCCCCGCTCATACAGGAATAGGAACTGAGCTTGTCATAAACCGATGCTGCGTTCCTGAAATCCTCATTGACCATTGTGTACATTTCAAGTGCTGGCAGCGCCGAAACACCGTAGCTGATATAATATCCGGGCTGCTCAAACAGATGCGTGATCTGATACAGTTCCAAATCCTGACCGCATGTTTCCATGATCTCGTTAAACAGGGCTGCTGTCTCATCCGGAGAGATATCATCCAGCCGCTGCGTCACTGTATATTCAAACTCCCCGACTGCGAATCCGGCAATCAGCGAATCAAGCAGATCAAACAGCACCGCCTGCTGATAGAGCTCGGCATCGCTCCCGAAGATATCCGGATAATACGGCAGGAACATCGTTACCATGCTCTGCGACTGTGCTTCAGCAATATCCAGATTCATACTCTGCAGACAGACCGGCGTTGTATCACGCCAATCCGAGTGGAAATGCCCGAATTCATGGGTCACAGTAATGAAATCGAGGTAATCATCATTCAGATAGGTGTACATCAGTGCGGTTTGTTCGCCCGGCAGATTGACAGTAAAGCTGCCGTCATAGCAGTTGACGCCGACCGCTTCGGTATAGAGCGATTCGCTGAACAGTTTTGTGACGGACTCTGCGACATTTTCACCGAGACGCGGCGCATATTTTTTCAGTTCAGCATAAGGGTCGATATCAACAGACTTACTCAGGATTTCTGCACTGTCTCCGCCGAGCTGCTCTTTCAGCGCATCCCGCAGCGGAACGAATTTTTCAGTTACGATGCGGAAAACTTCCGAAGCTTCTTCGGCGGTGTAGTCGCGGTCATAGTAGTCGTACAGCGCTTCTGAGACGTCATAGTCAGAAAGCAGATCCAGATAGATTTCCGCGCATTTCGCGTTGGTTTCATCAAGAGCCGTTTCTTCGTCATATGCGATGCTGTAATAATCCTCAAGCAGCTTGGACTGACCTGCTGCATCATTCCGCGCATCGGAGATTGCGCGCGTCAGGCTGTTGATGGAATAATATTCGAGATTTTGCGTGTCTGCATATGCTGCGAAAATATCCCGATATGCGGAGCGCTGATAGCCGTTCGCAAATGCCCATTGTGCTATGCTCTCTGCGATGTAATAATCAGCGGTTGTGTCATGATAGAACTGAGACAATTCCGGATTGTTCCAGTCAGCATAATAGGCAATCTGTGCGCGCATATTGATCGCATATGCTTCATTGACCGCATCAAGCATGTCTTTGATCAGCAATTCTGCTTCGGCTTCAGAATCCGGATTGCTCCAGTTTTCCTGCAATGCGGATGCTTTGTCTTTTAGTTCTGCGGTGTTGAAACGGTTATCTTTTTGATCGGAGCCGGTATCGGATGTTTCGGCGGGATCGGACAGATCGCAGCCGGAAAGCGGAATACATACTGTCAGTGCGAGCAGTCCGGGGATTATACGCCGAAACCTCATAGATACGCCCTTTCTGTTCAGGTATCCTTCATACGGATTGTCAGGATTGTGACAATCGTACAGATCAGATGGTAAATCAGCAGGATGCCGCCGCTGACTTCACTGTAAGCGCCGAGAATAATAAAGATCAGCACAAACAGGAAACCGAGGCATGCGGTCACGGCCTGCAGGATCATGCCGAGATTCGCAATCGAGCGGATGCGCTTGGCACCGATGATTGTCTGGATAAAGCCCGCAAGCCTTCCGGCACAAAGCATCGAAGGCTTTGCAGACTGCAGCGGTCTGGTTTCCTCGATGAAATCGGCTTCATACCGCGCGGGGATGATCTTGACATGCTCCTCGCGCATGCCGAACAGTCTGGACATCCGGCGCTGCGAAAGCATCGCATCTGTGCTCCTGACAAGCAGGAACAGATTTTCCCGTTCCAGTTCTCTGAGCCAGTGTCTGATGGATTTGTTGGCTTCAAGCCGGACAATAAAGAGCGCGGCGACGCTTCCGGCAATTGAGAGATACAGCGCATCTTCTCCCTCATTTACCATGCCGCGCACCTTTGCGGTTGCCGGAATGCCCTCGATGCTGTGTTCGATCATCATATCGCGGGTGCCGAGCAGAACGCGCTTGTTTTCAATCCAGCCGCTGATGCCCTTGCTCTCATCATAGACATAGTTTTCAACCGGCAGAAGCAGGGTTTCTTCCGTCAGGATTGCATTTGCAAAAATATCTTTCAGGATACTGCCAGCGTGATTGGTCAGGCTTGCGGCGTAGCGGAGGGCTTCTTCTGTGTGCGCTTCACCGACAACCTGAATGGACTCCAGCTTCGTTGAGCCCTGCGGGAACAGTGTGGTTGCATCAACCATGACCGTGTTGACATCGAAGAAATCATCGACGCTCTGATATCCCAGCAGAATGCCGCTGTTCCGGACATAATCTCTTGCTCCGGAAAGCATCGGCAGATTGGAAATCAGTGTGATTGCGGTGCAGGCGCAAGCCGAAAAGCAAAGTGCAAAGACTGACATGCCGTAGCATACAGCGCTGTCTACATGATCACGGCGCAGCAGCGCGATACCGACAGAAAACAGTGCCGCAAGCAGTGTAATCAGCGGAACAGCAGTGCGGCAGAATTTATCGGCTACATCGGTGGAAAACGTATACTTGAGGAAATCTTCAGGGTTCTCGACGGGCTGCATTGCTGCAAGAATCGGGAAGTCCCCTGTTGTTCCGCGTGTCAGATTTTCAGCTCGTTTCTCATCCTCAACATAGTGAATCGCATATTTCGGATTGCCGTCTGTCAAACGCTCAAAGTTTTTCAGTGCTCTTGCAGCAATCATCTTCTTGCCGATCGCATTGACAACCAGCGAAAACAATCCGACTGAGATATAAACAGAGACAACACCGGTCCGCAGCATGTTCGGGCTCGGCAGAATCAGAAATGCAGCAAGTTCCGCTGTCATCATGGACATGGCAGCGAGAGAATCACAGTCCGCGCGCAGACGCAGCAGCTTCGCATAACCGTTTTTCAGCAGGCTGCCGACAAACGGCAGTGCTGCCATACCGAGAAGAAGCTGGATGGTCAGAAATGCGATCGGTGCCTCTTTACTGCTCAGAAAAGCAGGCATCGGAAACGTCGGCAGCCAGTCAAAGAACGTGATCAGACCGCTGCAAATTGTGAGAAATCCGAGAATGAAGATGCGCAGCGAGAGATTCATATTCAGCTCGTTGAGATCATTGCGGATCGCTTCACGGTTTTCGGTCTGCTGCTTTGCCTCCATCGGCAGATCGGTGCGTTCGCGGCGCTCATCCTGATAGCGCACATCAATATCAATGTGTCTGCGCGATTCCGAGTTGCTTGCGGAAAGATTGAGCTGTGTGTGCTCCGCCTGTTTCATATAGCGGATCGGACGGGCAGCTTCACGCGGATGCTGCTTGAGATTCTCCGGAATGCGCTCCATGACCTCAGGTGCATCCGGACGCTCACGACGCTTGCGCAGCTTGGATGCCGGCAGTGTCTGCATGGATGAGACCGGTGTCACCTTCTGATAGGGCTGTGCATCGGCGGCGGGCTGTCTGCGGCGAAGTTCCTTTGCACGGGTCGAATCATGCATCCGGCGGATCTTCGGTCTGTACTCGCCGTTTTCATCTTCCGTGACAAGAACAGCGTGATCATATGCCTTGGAAGTAGCTGTAACATGTGCATCGCGCTGCGCACGGGATTCCGGCTCCACATTTGCAATGGAGTTCATGAAAGAGACCTGCGGCTTTTTAATATCCGCGGGTGTGACAGTCCGTACAGGCTCTTTTCGGCGAAGCGCAGACTGTGCGCGGTCTGACGGAGCAGGTGCTTTGACAACCTTCACAGGTTCAGCCTGTTTCAGCGGGCTGGCTTCCTGTTTATCTTTTGCAGGGCTGTTCCCTTCTGCCTTCGGTTTTTCTGCCTGATTCTCATTGCTCTCAGACGGCTTTTCGTCTTTTACCGGTTCTGATGTTTCAGGCAGAGAAGCGGCGTCGGTTTCCGTTTCCTGACTGGTCACAGCAGCCGCAGCGGTTTCATTCTGCTTTTGTTTATTCTTGCGTTTTCTGGACGACATTTCGTATGCATCCTTTCTTTGAGTTCAATAATTCCTTTATTCAGTTCGCTGCCGGACAGCTTCATACATCAGAATTCCGGCGGCTACAGAAGCATTCAGAGAATTGACTTTGCCGAACATCGGCAGAGAGATGATTGCATCGCACTGCGCTTTAACGGGTTCACTGAGACCGAATCCCTCAGAGCCGATCACCAGCCCGATTGCGCCCTGCAGATCGGTTTTCGTTGCCGGAGCACCGTTCATATCGGCGCCGTAAAACCAGATTCCCTGCTTTTTGAGCGCGATCATTTCGGTTGCAAGATTGCTGACACGCGCGACCGGCAGCCAGCTTGCAGCGCCGGCAGAGGTTTTGAATACGGTCTGTGTCAGAGATGCACTGCGGCGCTTCGGCAGAATTATACCGTCTGCACCGGCTGCCTCAGCAGTCCGGATGATCGCGCCGAGATTATGCGGATCCTCAATGCCGTCGCAGAGAATCAGAAAGGGCTTTGTACCTTTCTGCTCGCTGATCGCAAGGATATCCGCAACCGATGCATACTGCGCACATGCGCCCTCAGCACATACGCCCTGATGATTGGAACCGCCTGTCATGGCATCAAGCTTCCGGGCGTCCGTCACTTTGACAGGAATCCCCTTTTTTCTTGCAGCGCTGCAAATCGCGCCGAGACTTCCGTTCATAGACACAACAAAAATCTGATTGATCGGGTTTTCGGCTTTCAGCGCTTCTGTCACAGCATTTCTGCCGAAAATATAATCAGATTCTTCATGATTCACATATTGTTTTTTCATAGTCTCCCCTCAAATCGCATATCATTCCTATTCTACTATTATACCATATCCGCCGAAAAATCACAAGAAGAAACAAGCAATCATTTTGCACAGTCATTTGGTAATTATTCACATATTACGCCAGAATCAACTGTGTTTGTCATGTTTTCCCGCTTTTTGTATGTGACACATATTGTAATGCAGTCCGGCGATATCCGGATTGTATGGATGATTCTGCGGCAAAGTGAATCCTGAAACGGGATTCCGTCCTGCCGGAGCACTTCGCTGATATTGTCAAGCAGCTCTTTCCGCAATATGGAAGGTGCTCTGCATGTCTGGAATCTTTTTCTTGTACTGCAGATGATTCTGCCGCCTTCTGTTCCGGAAATATGCATTTTTGCACCGCAGCATGCGCAGAATACTTTTCCGGTAAGCCAGTGCGGCGGTTCGCGGCGCCTGCGTTTATCGGATAGTTTATCTTTGACTTCATAAAACAGTTCATCTGAGATGATCCTCGGAACCGGATACAGAATGGCTTTTTCATACGGAACAGGAATGCGCCGGTTGCATTTATAGCTCGCTTTTTCTGATGTATGCAGATACAGATTCCCGATATAAGCCGGATTGTTCAGTATCCGCCGGACTGCCGTATCACTCCATTTCCGCTCTGATTCTTTCACAGCCCGAAGTCTGCCGGCAATTTTGCAGATGGATGCTCCGCTGCAATACTGTTGAAATATAGACTTGATAATCTGCGCATGTTGATTCTGTACGCAGATTGCATCCTCGCGTTTTTCATACCCGAAAGGCAGATGTGCTGCGGTACAGAATCCTGCGTTTTGTTTTGCATAGATTGCTGCGCGAACCTTACGGGAGATATCGCGGGCATACCAGTCATCAATGACCGCCCGTATAGCAAATAGGTCATTTGAGGCGGAGCTGCGGGCTGTATCTATGCCGTCGTCAACCGATATCAGCCGGATTCCATGTGCCGGAAACCACTCTTCTATCAGTGTTCCGGTATGAATATAATTCCGGCTGAGCCGCGATAAATCTTTGACAAGAACCGTGTCAATCCGACCGTCTTCTATTGCCTGAAACATTTGCTGCAGCCCTTTGCGGTTTTGTGTTGTGCCGGTGATGCCGTCATCCAAAAATTCGTATCGGACCGGAATTTGGTTTACAGCAGCATACTGCATTAAAAGGCGGCGTTGATTGGCGATACTTTCCGACTCATTCCGGTTATTGTCATCTCTTGAAAGTCTGAGATAGATGGCACCATACTTTATCAATTCCATTCGCGCACCTCTAAACAAAAGAATCTCCGATTCGCAGATCATTATGTGCAAAATCACTTTTTTTCAATAAACTCTTGACTTTTGCATGACTCTGTGGTATAATAAATATCGTTGAGAACGCGGAGTGGAGCAGTCCGGTAGCTCGTCGGGCTCATAACCCGAAGGTCGGTGGTTCAAATCCGCCCTCCGCAACCAATTCAAAAGGCTCGTAGATGCTTGCATTTACGAGCCTTTCAATTTTCCTGCACTCCCCTGCTCAGAGGCATTTTGACATCAATTTCAAAAATCACTGTTTTTGACGCATTTACAGGAGTATTCTGCAATTGATGATTGTGCCGCTGTTGAAAACTTTTCTATTGGTATAAAATATAATCTTTATCATTGTTGCAGCCCTACAGGGCTGCGGCTTTCATCTCATACCTATACAATATATATGAGCCAGTGAAGATTAAAATCAATCTCCACTGGCTCATTCTATGCTGCGTGTTTATAATTCAGACCGACATCAAGAATCATCTTTTTCGTTAAGACTGTCTATGATCTTGATACGATGTTCAGCTGCATACGCGCGAACATACTGGTTTTTCTTCGATACAATGGTTTTTTTGCTCCGCTTTTTCCTGCCGAACAGATTTTCCCCGATATATTCCACGCTGTCCGGTATTTCAAGAACCCAGAGCTTTATGCAGTCCGCAAACGCGCCGTCCTCGATTCGTTTCAGTCCGGACGGCAACGTTACTTTTTCAAGATGATAACAGTTTGCAAACGCATCTTTTTCGATCACCGTCACGTCATCCGGTATCACAATTTCCGTAAGCTGATGACAGTGCCGGAACATCCCGAGACTGATCCTTGTGATATGCGCTGGGAGCTTCACACTTTTCAGATTCACACATTTGTAAAATGCTTTCGATCCGATATATATAACACTGTCCGGAATTTTCAGTTCGGTAAACGATTCGCATTTCCGGAACGCATCCGCACCGATATATAAAAGTCCGTCCGGCAGATCAATATTCTGAAGCTTCCAGCAGAAACGGAATGCTGCATCTTTGATATATTTCAGATTCTTAGAAAGCGTGACCTTTGTAAGCAGTCGGCTTCTTTCAATCGCACCTGTCCCGATCACAGTCACAGAGTCCGGCAGTGTCAGACTGACGATCAGATAACTGTCCGCAAGTGCGCTGTCTGCGATTGCATCTGTTCCCTTTCGGATCACAATGTCATAGCGATCCTTTTCCCAGTGCGGTTTTCGCGCTCTTCCGACACACTTGTTGAACAGATATACAACGCCGTATTGATCAGCGAGTGCGTCGAGCTCTTTTCTGTAAACATATCCGCCGCCGCATTTCAGATCATCCGGATTTCCTCCGGGGATCACATGATACACGGCTGTGTTCACATATTCACGGGAAATGAAGCTGATTTTATCCAGATCTTTGATTCTCGGATAATATGAATCCACGACCTTTTCGCCTGTATCATGTTTCTGAAAATAAGGCATTCTGTCCGGATAATATGATCCGAGTCCATGTTTTCTCCATACTTCTCTGCCGCGCTGTATCTCCTCATCGAACTGAGCCATTGCCCTTTTTACCTTGCCGGATGCTTTAAAACGGCAGAAAGCCTCATAGGTAATCATCTGCATGATGTCACTGGGGATTTTCTGCATCTCGTTCTCCTGCATTTCCATATTGTTGCCCCCTTTCATGTTCTTAAATCGGTGATTTACTATAAATCTAGTATAGCACAAAAGAAGGTAAATTGCAATAACCTGACAGTTTACGCGCAAAAAAACACGTCACCCCGCCGAAAAGCAGAGTGCCGTTAAATCCGTATTTTCTATACCTCAATCTCCATACCATTCCAGCTTCTCAAACAGAACCGCCGTTACGGAATTATCCCCGATGTGATTTTTCAGCTTTGTAAATTTCTTCTCCGTCATGATGATGCGCGGATGCGCATTCATTCCGTATTTTTCGATCATGTCGCTGATAACCTGTTCGCCGTCAATAAAGTCACCGTAACACTCCGTCTGGTTAGCTTCGGTATTCTCAGCAAATACACGAAACGGTATCATAGTAATGATCATGACCAGTACAAACAGCATACTGAACAGCTTTCTTTTCATAGCGTTCCCTCCCCTATCTGATTACATCGTCATTGCGCTGTATATTCAGTATATCATGCAGCCTGCTCCGCGTCAATACATTATTTCATTTTTTAGCAGTATTCTGCGGTGACAATAAGAGCGGCTGCGCTGCAATGAGAACGTCGTATACATGAAAGAATCCCCTTCATCAAAGGAATCACAGCGTTCCGATGATGAAGGGGATTGCGTTATTCTCTTGCAGCCGCCGCTTTGCAGATTTGCTCAGCGGTTTCTTCGATGCCGCATCCGCTGTCCAGTATGAGATCATACTGGACAGCCATGCCCCACGGTACACCTGCGATATTGCGGTAATACTCCGCACGCGCTCTGTCTGCGCGCCGGATGTTCCGTTCGGCTTTCTCACGGGTATCGCCGTAGACCTTCATGACACGCTGAATGCGGGTTTCCAGCGGCGCATGAATGAACACGCGCAGTACATCCGGATGCTCACGCAAAACATAATCCGCTGCCCGCCCGACTATGACGCAGCTGCCGTTTTCGGCAATCCGTTCAATGATCTGTTTCTGCGCAATTACTGCCTGCTGCACAACAATGTTGCTTAGATACAGATCGTGCAGCATTTGCGGTGCATTTCGATTGAGATCAGAGATAAACTCCTTGTCAAGCCCGCTTTCCTGCGCAGCGAGCGCTGTCATTTCCTTATAATAAAACGGAATGCAGAGACGCTCTGCCACGAGCTTGCCGATCTGCTTTCCGGAAGAACCGTGCTGTCTTGCAATTGTGATAATGACACCCGGATGCGACGGCTGCAAGACCGTTTCCGGCTCCGTATTCTGCTTTTGATTCAGATACGGCTGCCGGAAGAATTGCCTTGCCATGATAAATCCGATCACCGTGATAATGCCGTCCGTCACCGGATAGGTCAGCCAGAAATACGAAAGCCCGAATTGCGAGAACAGGTAGCCGAGCGGCACAAACAGGAACACGGTCCGGATCACAGTCAGCATGGAACTTTTGAAGCTCGCGCCGACTGCCTGAAACAGCACCGGATAGGTCAGCGAAAATGCAAGCGGTACGAAGCTTAGCCCGATGATGCGGAATGCAGTCTCCCCGATGCGGATGACCTCCGGATCACCGGAGAAAAACCGCAGCATCGGCACCGGGATGAACTCGAAGCACAGGCTGCCGAGGAACATCAGCGTGCCGCCGAACAGCAGCGCTGTATTCAGCGTTTTTCTGCACCGGTCAGGATTGCGTGCAGCGTAATTATAGCTGATGACCGGAACGATACAGGTCTGCATCGCGCCAAGCGGGATGAAGAAAAATGTCTGCCATTTGTAGTACAATCCGAGGACGGTCACCGCCGCATCGGAGAAGCCCGCCAGAATCAGATTCAGTCCGAAAATATACAGCGTGTAGGCGGACTGCATTAGAATATTCGGGATACCGAGCCGGAATATTTTTGCGGTATCATGCGGAAAACAATGCAGTTTCGGCGGCTTATGGAATCCGCGGCGCATAACGATCAATGCTGCCGCAATCTGTCCGGTGACAGTTGCAATCGCTGCACCAGTAATGCCAAGCCGCGGCAGTCCGCCTATGCCGAAAATCAGCAGCGGATCCAGTATGATATTTGTCACCGCACCAATAATCTGCGCAATCATTGGTGTTTTCATATTGCCGCGTGCCTGCAGGATTTTTGTCCAGATACTTTCCAGAAACAGTCCAAAGCTGCCGACACATACGATACGGCCGTAATTTACAGCATCTGCGAATACTTCCGCTGAGTCGGTCTGCATTTTAACATAGGTCGGCATAACTGCATAACAGACTGCTGCAAACATCACCCATAGGATAACCGCAAGCGGTGTGCCGATTCCGGCGTATTCATCCGCTTTTTCACTCTGAATGAGCCCCAGCTTC
Source organism: Oscillospiraceae bacterium (assembly GCA_017523995.1). Next base: position 113,306 of record JAFWUX010000237.1, read on the forward strand.
GCTGCCATGACCGTATTGATGCCGACACCAGTTCCGACCGCCAGCGCGATCATAAGAAGCTGCAAGGGGTAGATAATAGAAAGCGCCGTCAGTCCGGAATCCGAGAATCGCCCGACGAACAAGCTGTCGATGATATTGTACAGCGCCTGTATGAGCTGTGCAAGCATTACAGGCGGCGCGAGTTTCAGAAGGATCCGGTTGATTTTTTCCGTGCCGAAATAATCTGTTTTCTGTCTGATTTGTTCCATGCAAACATCTCCATTCTGTGCGCCTTCTATTATAGCGCAAAACGGCAAAGATTGCAAGTGAAAATAATATTGGTGGTATTATTCCGTGTATGGCACACTTTGTTTCAGCTTTCCTGATCGTGTGTATGTCCGCTGAGAATAGTCGGATTGACTTTTTCAGAGCGACTTGATATAATGATATCAACCCCTGCATTACAGGAAAATTGGGATAATCTGAGGTCTGTATAACATCCTGATTCCGCAAAACTGAAACATCATCCACTGTACAAAACAGCGTAAAAGTGGTAAATTAGAAGCATCGAAAACGCTGTGAAAACAGCACCCGGAGGGTGAATTAGAAAATGCGGAAAATCGAGTATGTTGTAAGCAATGAACGCCCGATCACACCTAGCGGATTATCGCTTGTAGGACAGGTGCTCGGCAAGTCAAATCTCATCAAAAAGCCAACCGTATGCGGACAGAAAAGCGTTCACGGCCACAGATCAAAAACCGGGACATTTTGCTGACCATGATCGGTCTGCTGGCACTCGGAAAGTCGGATTTCGAGAATGTCAATGAATTCCATAACGATGAAGAATTTTACAAGAACTCGCTTGGTATCGCATACGGTATTCCTTCGGAATCTTCGCTCAGAAACCGGCTTGACGGTATCGGAGTGTCGATGAATCGGGAGATTCTTGACGGCAATGTCGATATGTTCCTGTCCTGCAAATATGAGCCGTCAGCCCTTCAAAACGGCTGTGTTCCAGTAGATATTGATGTTTCTCCTTTTGACAATTCCGGCAGCCATAAAGTAGGTGTTTCACGCACCTACAAGAATTTTGATGGCTATGCGCCGATCTTCGCCTATATCGGAACCGAGGGATATCTCTGTAATGCAGAACTTCGTGAAGGCAAGCAGCACTGCCATTCTGGCACGCCGGAATTTCTTGCCGAAACCATCGCAGCAGCTAAGCAGTTGACGAAAAATCCGCTGCTGTTTCGCATGGATTCCGGCAATGATGCACTTGAAAATATGCTGCTTCTGCATTGGCATGATCCGCAGCTGAAATTTCTCATCAAGCATAATTTTCGCCGTGAAGACCGATTTGCAATCGCAGAAGAATTGAAAACTGTCTGCCAGAATGTGAAGCATCCCAGAGATGGAAAAGCGGTCTATATCGGCAGTACATGGCGGAATTTTGAAACGGAAAAGGACGGATCATTCGCCATTCG